>VSPO01000002.1 GCA_009775375.1 Muribaculaceae bacterium
GGGTTGTGGGAGTGGGGGATTTTGGTTATTTTTGCGGGAAAATGGTTTTTATGAAATTCAGGACGGAAATTGCGGCGCGGAGGGGGGAGGTCACTCTCGATCCGCAGAGGCCGGTGGTGATGCTGGGGTCTTGCTTTGCGGATAATGTTGTCGGGAGGATGAGGGCTTCGCTTTGGGATGCTTGTAATCCTGTCGGGACGCTTTATAATCCGCTTTCGATTGAAAGGGTCGTGAGGTTGCTGCTGTTCATCGAGTGGCCAGAGAGGGATTTTGATGAGACTTTGTTTCGGAACGGGAGGCTTAACAGTTCGTGGCTTTTCGATTCAAAGTCTTCGTGTGAGTTTATGCAGGACAGTTTGAGCCGGTTTCAATGGATGAGGGAGACTTTGACCGGGAAGTTGGCAAAGGCGCAGGCGCTTTTTGTAACGTTTGGCACCTCCTGGTGCTATTTCCTGGCCGACAGGCCGGATTTTGTGGTTGCCAATTGCCATAAGCAGCCCTCTTCGATGTTCTTGCGCCGGAGAATCAGCATCGGGGAGATTGCCGATGCATGGGAGGGGCTTGGACGGGAATTGAGAGAGCATTACCCGGAACTTAGGATTGTCTTTACGGTCAGCCCCGTGCGTCATCTGAAGGATGGCTTCGAGGGGAACGCACGGTCGAAGGCCGTGCTTCAGCTTGCCGTTGAGGAGATATGCCGGAGGCTTGATTTTTGCGACTATTTCCCTGCCTATGAGCTGATGAACGACGATTTGAGAGACTATCGGTTTTATGCATCCGACCTTGTGCATCCTTCGGAGGAGGCCGTGGACTATATCTGGGAATTTTTCAAAGCCACCTATCTTGACGAGGCCGGGATTGAGATTCTGAAAAGAGGGGAGAAGATCATGAAGGGATGGCTCCACAAACCCTTGCAGCAGAGGTCGGGGAGCGTGTCGGAGGCCACGATGGAGCAGGAGCGGAAGCGGCGAGAAAAACTGCTTGAGGAATCGCGTGAATTTGCAAAAAGCTATCCGGGAATGCTCATTATGGAGGAAATGGCAGGGATTGTATCATAAAACGGGGGACGATTTAAATTTTTTTTAGCAAATTTCATATCTTTTTTTGGAGCATAGGAAATATCCAATTAACTTTGCAGCGGAAGTCGGGAGCATGACTTCCGCTGCAAAACTGCTAACCAAACAATCTATCAGAAGACATGAAATTTAGAAGAACATTGTTGTCTCTCCTTATTCCGATGGCCGGCGTTTCAACAGCGGCATCGTCGGAATTGCCCCCGATGGGACCTCAGGATGATTCAACCCCCTTGAAGGACGAGATAATGCGTCTTGACTTAGAGGCGAGAATAGATTACGACTACACGGCGCATGGCTCCGACACCTATCGCCCCAACACCGGCTTTCAGGGAAAATATTTCATGCTGCGCGTCGACGGCATGATCACCGACGGGCTTACCTATTCATGGCGTCAACGCCTCAACAAGAATCCCGCAGACTTCAACGGCACCGACTGGCTTTATCTACGGTATGCCACAGGACGCTGGGGATTTCAGGCCGGAAAGGAGGTCGTGGCGATAGGAGGATATGAGTATGATCGTTCGCCCGTGAATTTATACGGCTGCTCAGTCTTCTGGAACAACATCCCTTGCTTCAAGTTTGGCGTATCGGCCGGGTTTGACATCTCGAAAAACGACCGACTGACTTTTCAGGTCTCGGAGAGCCCGTTTGTCACTTCGGGCAATCATGACCTTTACGGCTATAACCTGATGTGGAACGGCAGCCACGGAAGCTTCGAGACAATCTATTCCGCCAACCTGCTGGAATATTCCACGGGACACTACATAAGCTATCTTTCACTCGGCAACAGACTGACCTTCGACAAGGTGAGATTTGAATTAGACTTCATGAACCGCGCCACCTCCCGACAGACTTTCCTTTTCAAGGATTGCTCGGTCGTGACGGAACTTTCATACAAGCCAACACCGGCATGGAACATATATGGCAAATACAGCTATGACGTCAACCATACAGGTCATGACGCCGACCTCGTAGTCATGGACGGCACAGAGATGTCGATGGCCGGGGGAGGGCTTGAGTTTTTCCCTCTGCCGACCAAGAGGGGGCTTCTACGCCTGCACGCCGGCTGCTTCTACTATTGGGGAAAGAACGGGAATCCCGACAACTTCATGCAGAGCAAGACGCTTTACGTCACGACCGGACTGACCTTTGACATGAACCTTCTGAATATCCGCAGGAAATAAAAAATACCTTAACCATGGAACTTAACGAAGATAAAACTATTATGGCCGAGACAGGAGCCGCCGCCGAGGCCGACGACACCCTAAAGGGGAAGAGCAAGCTTAAGAAATTTGAGGGGATTATCTGCCTTGCCGTAGTGCTTGGCATCTTCTACTATTTGGGACAAATCATGGGGATGGCCAATATGCTCAACACCCTGATGCATACGGCGCATGATCTGCTGCTCAACACCGTGTTCTATCTGATGGCGATATGCGTGCTGACGGGAGCGATCGGGAGGATTTTTGTGGAGTTCGGGGTCGTGTCGCTTGCGGAGCGGGCGTTGCGTCCTCTGATGAAGCCGCTGTTCAATCTTCCGGGCGTTGCATCTCTCGGAGCCGTCATGACTTTCCTCAGCGACAATCCCGCAATCATCTCCCTTGCCTCCGACAAAAGATTCAGCTCTTATTTCAAGAAATTTCAGTTCATATCGCTGACCAACTTTGGCACGGCTTTCGGCATGGGACTTCTCGTCATGGTATTCATGGTGGGACAGGGTTATTTCTGGCAGCCTCTGATCGGACTTTTCGGAGCATTCTGCGGCTGTATCGTCTCTACACGCATGATGCAGTATTTCGTGCTGAAGAATTTCCCTCATTATGCGATGGAGGAGGCAGGACTTGCCAAGAAGGGGGCGGCCAAGGAGGAGGAAGAGGAGAAGGGGGCGAGCGGCTTTACCCGCGTGCTCAACTCCTTGCTCGACGGCGGGCGCACGGGCGTGGACGTCGGAATCGCCATCATCCCCGGGGTGCTGATAATCTCGTCGTTGGTGATGTTGCTGACGTTCGGGCCATCGGCCGACGGATCTTATACGGGCGCAGCCTATGAGGGCGTTGCCTTTTTGCCGTGGATAGCCGGTAAGATCAATTTCATATTCGATTTCCTGTTTGGTTTTGGCGACCCACATTTGGTGGCTTTTCCGATAACGGCTCTCGGAGCAGTGGGTGCAGCCTTGGGACTCGTGCCTAACTTCATATCACAAGGATGGGTAGACGGCAATGCGATAGCCGTATTCACGGCTATCGGGATGTGCTGGAGCGGCTATTTGAGCACTCACACTGCGATGTTGGACTCGCTTGGCTATAGAGAGCTGACATCGAAGGCAATTCTTTCGCATACTGTAGGAGGGATTTGTGCGGCAATTGTGGCGCATCTTATTTTTGTCTTTGTTTCATTTTTGATAGCTTAGATGGCTTGGATAGCTATTATAGCTTTTATGGCTATTATGGCTTGATGAAAATTATGGAGGATTAGGGGATTAGGACATAAATGAAAGGAGCCGCAGTGGGAACTGCGGCTCTTTTTTGGTTCGCCCGGATGCGAGCGGATGAAGCTTAGGGCTTCATGGATTCAGTTTTCATTTCTTGAAGAGGCGGTGGGTCTCGGTCTTGTCTGCGGAGGATACTCTCAGGAGGTAGAGACCGGAGGCGTTGCCACCGAGGTTGACAGAGATCTCTTCGCCGGAGGCTGCGTTGACTTCGTCAGCGTAGATTGATTTTCCGGAGGCGTCGTAGATCTCGACAGAGAGGAGGCCTGTCCGTAGGGAAGTCATCGACAGGGTTTCGCTGAATGCGACCGTGTTGACCTTCACCAAAGAGGAACCTTCAGCCTCGATACCGTCGATGCCTGAAAGGTCGCTCACCTTGACTGTGAGAGTCATCGGAGTTGAGAGACCCTTGTCGTCGGTGGCGGTTACGACAGCCTTGGCGGTGCCTAATGCCTTGCCACGGAATATTACGCCGGTCTCGGTCGTATAAGCCTCAACGAAATCATTGGCCTCGATTGAGAATGAGAAGGTCATCTCGTCGTTGTCGGGGTCGGAGAAGAGGTCGGCAAATTCAGTCACCTCAGAAAGCTCACCGAGCTTAACGTCGATAGTCTTGTCTTCGACAGCGACAGGGGCACGGTTGACTTTCTCCACTTCGTAGCCGACGGCGGCATTCGCAGAGTGGTTCTTGTCGTCGGAAGCGGAGATGGAGAAGCTATAGTTGCCGGCGGATCCGAAGCCCGGGGCAATAGCCACGTTGACGGATACAGGCAGCTTAGCCTTCGACACCTTGAAGGAACCATCCTCAGCCTTGGAGACAATGGCATCCTCTTCCACGGCTACAACGTCATTAATGGAGGCGAGACCGGAAGCATCGCTAAGCGAGATGGTCATGTCGTCGGCATCAGGATCAGACACCTTCACGGCAACAACCGTGGTCTCACCCTCCTTGGCATATACCTTGGCGGAGGGCACCTCGATTTCAGGAGCCGCGTTGAGGTCGAGATAGATCGGGAAATTGATCTTCGGCATCATCGGGTCGTTGGTCTTTATGACAACGACAGCCTTGTTGCCCTTCTCGACGCGAGCTGCGGCAGCGTTGACCTGCACCTTTACATCGAGGTTGCCCTCGGCTTCTACCACACCCTCTGTCGGCTCATTGAGGAGCTTGATCCAGGGTTCGCCGGGTTTGGTTTCAAGGCAAGTGTTCATATAGCCCAAGGAGCCATATTGCGATTCAAACAGCTCGGCGACGTCATACCAACCGGATTCCTCGGTCCAGGCCATGTAGCGTCCGTTGGAAACGGGTTCCTCCTTCATGCAAAGGAAGGCGGGAAGCTGAATACCCTCGGGATACGTCACCACCATGCAGAACTCCTCACCGGGATTTATATAAACCGGGCGATCGAGAGCCGCCACATAGAAACGACCCTGTTCGGGGTGCTCAGGATTTGTAGAGGCGATAAACGATCCTCTGCCGATCACTGCGGCGTCTTGACTGTCGGGGCTGTTGCCGGAGATGAGTTCCACCTTGACGGAGACGTTCTCCAGACCTTCCGTCTGCACGGGCAGATAGACGTGGGAGATGTTGATGCCTGCCTTGGGAGCCACGAAAGCCGTGGAGGTCTTGAAGATGTCGTAGAGCGTGTTGGATCCATAGTTGTAGGAAGCCTTTGCTCCGGGCATCGCGTCGTGGAAAAGAGCCTGGGTATACTTGAAGTCGGAGGGGAGGTCGAACGGATTCACGCCTTCCTCATCCGCATAAGCAGAGATGCGCTTTCCGAGATCAGCCTTCTCAATCGAGAAAGGAGCGAGGTTGAAGCTTTCAGCGCGATTCTTCTTCACGTCGGTAGGCGCGATTCCTCCGCCACCCTGTTCGTCGTCGACCTCACCGACACCTGTCGGGTCGAGAGATAGCGTATAGGTCAGCTTATACTCACCCACGTTGCCGATCTTCAGCGTCTCAACGGAGATATGGTCGTCGGCAGCGTTGGCCACGCGGATCTCCTCCTTGTCGAGAGTCATCGACGGAGCCGGAGTCACGGTGAACTTCACGTTGACGGTCTTTGTCACGGGTTCTGATTCCTCGTCGAGCTGATAAGCCACCATGACGGGAATCTCGTAGACAGAAGGAGTCATCCAATATTCAGTCTGGGCTATCGCCATAGCAAATTCCACGGGAGCCTTTCCAACCTGCACGGGCTGGAAGAAGCCGGGTTCTACGGGCTGCCAGATCAGAGCACCGGTAGGCTCGCCGGTCCACATGTCGAGTTCAGGCAGCTTGGCCATGAGCATGAAAGCGGGAGTGGTCCAATCGGGGAAGTCGGGATCGGCCACGGTCGGAGCCTCATAAGAGACGGCAGCGAGCGTGTATGCCGCAGAACCTTCGTTTCCTACATTGAAATAAGCCGCGTATGGAAGACCCATCTGCACGAGAGGATCGGAGAAGTCGGAGTTCTGATAACCCATGACGTTCTCTATTTCCACCTTCTCGGGAATGACGGGTTTCGCCTCGCCCGTCAGCGTCACGTTGACAGGAATAGAGATTTTCTCTTTCGAAGGCACGTTGGTGGCCAGCGCGATTGCCGACTCATAAACGCCCGCGAGGCGGTCGGTGTTGACGTTGACGCCGATCTCATGTTTCTCGCCGGGAGCCACAGTATTGGTCACGACCGGGCTGAAGCTTACGGCATTTCCGAATGCGATGAAACGCTCGGGGAGACGGATTGCGTTGACACCCTCAGAGTCGGAAACACCGGCGAGACCGAATGGACTTATGATGGCTGCGTTCTCGTCGAGCGCCTTGTATTGGAACTTGAATGAACCATCCTTTTCAAGAATCACCTGGAAGCAAACGCCGATGTTCATCGAGTTGCCATATTCCATGAAGGAAACCACGGCGCGGTCGTCGGATAGATAATGATAGGTTCCGGCGGTCTTGGTGGTATTCATGGAGTGGAGACCCCAGTAGGGAGCGATGATATTGTTGAAGACCGTGCCTTCGGGGAAGTCGGCCGGAGGCTCGGGCCAGATCTTGTCGTCGCGACGCTGAGTGAATGATATGAAGCCGGTGTTGTAGATATACATCTTATCGTACTTCTTACCATAGAACGGGAATTCGAACGGCAACTGCACCTCGACGTAATCGTGGGAGTTGTAGTAGCGGAACGGATTCTGCTCGCCGAGACCGTTGCTGACGATGTCGACCCAATCATAGGAGGCCTCTTTGTCGACTGAAGCACCGTAGACATAAGAAATCTCCGACTTCTCTGACTCGGGCACCGCAATCTTCACATCCTCAACGGGAGAGAAGGAATAGACGAGAGGCTCGTTTCCGGAGTTGGCAATCTCCAAAGTCTTTGAGAGCGGGGAGCCGCTTTCGACTGTGGCCTTAATCTCCTCGAAGGAGAGGTCGGCAGCGGGACAACCGATCACCTTGCCCTTGACATTGACAGAGATTTCCTTCACGTCGGTGGCAACAGACAGCTTGCCGCTGATTTCGCCCTCTTTTTCAGTGGAAACCTTCACGAGGACATCAACAGAATTTCCGGCCTTCACCACGCATGGGAACGCATCGGCATTGGCAATCGACAAATCGGAAGAATCCAGCTTGGGAAGCTCCACTTTGAGGGAGTTGTGGCCTGTGTTGCGTACAGTCACGGGGATAACGAGCGAAGACGTGCGGAATACCTCGCCGAAGTCAACGTCGGTGTTGTCGATGAGGGCATCGGCGTCAAGACCCTTCGGATCAATGACGGCGTTAAACCTGACAGCGGCGACAGCAGGAGCCGGGTCGTTGGTCACGATGGCGAGATTGTTGAAGGTCTCTCCGGCGTTCATATCCTTTGAAACGCTGACGCTTGCCTTCACCTCTACCTTCTCACCCGGAGCGATGATGCCATAGGCGGGGGATAGCGAGCGGACAAACTGAGTCTGGGGAGCTTCGAACCTTACGGCCGTGCCGGTTCCGAACAGCTTGAAGCGGCTGTTGTCGGCTGTCGGCTCATCGACTTCGAAATAGTCGGCCATGTTGGCAGACGTCACGGTCAGCTGGTCTTTGAGCTCGGGGTCGTTGATGCCGCAGAACAGAGAGCTTCCGGACTGGAAGAAATTCAGGGCCACATAGTCGTCGTAGTGCATCTCGATGTCGCCCGAGGGGGAGAGCTGCACGTGGAAGGAGACGGGGGCATAGTCGGTGTTGTAGACGGGCGCGAGCACGTTCTTGAAATTGACAACGAAATTGCCGTCTTTCCATCCATACTCAATCCTGGACTCAGGACCCATCTGGAGCTGGCTACCGTAGGCGGAGATAAGACCCGTCCCGGCGATGCTCGATACATTCTCATATAGCGGCGGACGGAACCTCTCCTCCGTATTCAGATTGAAAAGGAGGCCACCATAGGAGGTGATGTAGACGTTGTCGTAGTTTTTGCCGTAGTAGGGGAATGAGAATCCGAGGGAGACGGGCTTAGTCAGATATGTGTTGTCGTTGAAGACTCCCGTCACGTCGACCGCATTAACCAGCTCGGGAGCCGCTGAATATTCAAACGGGGCAAACCCTTCGAGGTTGGAGAAGACGGAATAGCCGAACTTATGGAGCTTGGCCGCACCCTCAATCGTCGCATCTGAGAATTTCGGGAACACAAATTCCAAAGGATACTTGCCCTCATTGCTTACATTGAAGGAGAACTCCTTTGCCTGCTCGCCAAGCGTCAGCGTTCCGGCATCCACTACTTTAGGATCGACGGCGACTTTGGCAGGCTCCGTGGCCACGCCACGGACAAGAACCTTTACTTCATTACCCTGATAGTCTTTGAAGGTCACGGTGGCGCTATGGGATCCGGCATCCTTGGGAGTATAGGTAAGCTCGAATTTGGTCGTTGTGCGGGCGGGGAATCCACTCTGCACATAGTCGGGACCCTTGAAATTGTCGGAGCTTACGGAGATGTTCTGCTCAAACAGCCCGGCACCAAACTCAGACCCACGGAACGAGCCATAGCCCTTGTTGTAGACCTCCACTACCAGAGTCTTTGAATCGCCAACGAGAAGGCTGCCGAAATCGACTACTTTGGGCACTGTCACCGAAGGAGTGTTGCCACTGACAGCGAACTCGACGGGAACGCTTGCCGTGCCGGCTCCGGATTCGTTGGTGGAGAGGGAGAGGTCGAACTTATAATTTCCATTGACGAAATTCTTGCCGTTGGCCTTAACCGTGACGGTCTGCGATTCTCCCTGCTTCACCGTGCCGGACTCGGGGTCGAGCTCAAGAGCGCGGCTCCAATCGGGATTGAGCGAACGAGCCTTGACAGCCCATACGAACGACTGTGCCTGGGGTTCGTAGCCGCTGCCTTTGAGAGCGGCTGCAAGGAGCGTCCAGGTCTTGCCCAGGTCGTTGCTCATGAAGCTGTTCTGAGAAGCTCCGGATACGGACGTGCGACCCATGCTGAGGGGATAGCCTTCCTGGCCGGCATCGAAATGCACCACAATCCAGAATGACTCGCCCGGAGCGAAGAAGAGCTGACGCTTTAGGGCGATGTTGTAGTTGTAGGTGAAGAAAGCATAATCGACATCCGTGATCAGCGAAGCGTTGGAGATGGAGACATCACCTTTAT
Source organism: Muribaculaceae bacterium (assembly GCA_009775375.1). Taxonomy (GTDB): domain Bacteria; phylum Bacteroidota; class Bacteroidia; order Bacteroidales; family Muribaculaceae; genus Lepagella. The sequence goes on from VSPO01000002.1 coordinate 9,177, forward strand.
AGATGCTGATTTTGGGATTTGCACCGAATATTCCCTCCGTCGGGGCTTCGAGCAAGACGTGGGTCAGATTGAAGCCATCGGGATATTTCTGGGGATCGACCTTGAACCACTGAGCCATAGAGTTGGGGAGAGACTTGTCTGACTCTCCGATCATTGCCCAAAGTAGCTCGTGGGCGAAAATCTCACCGGGATAATCGTCGGCGTTGAATTCCGGAGCGGCCGCCACCTTAGCCCTGTTGGCAGCGAAATCGGAGATCTTTCCGCCGAAAGGTCTCACCGGACCAGGCTGCGGACGACGCGACATCAGAGTGGCACCGACCGTATTCTTCTCGGCCTTCCATTTAAGGATGCCCTCAGCCTCGTTGCCAATCGTCAGGGTTGCGGAGGCATTCGGTTCGGAGGCCGTGGCCGTCATCTGTAGCAGACTTTCCGCGAGAGTCATTTTCGGACCGGCGTTGGTGCTGACCGACTTAACGGGGGAAAGCGCGGAAGCCTTTCCCCAGCGGTTGACGGCCTGAATGGCCACGTAGTATTTTGTAAGGTTGGCGAGCCCGGTGATTTCCGCCGTGCAGAGATCGCCGGAGTTGAGGAACTTCGAATCGACAACCAGACGGGGCAGCTTGGTCAAGTCGCTTTGAGGAGTGAATTCCTCTGTGGAATAGTAAATAATGTGGTTGTTGACGTTGTTGTCGGGGGATGCCGGCACCTTCCACGCCACATTCATATAGTCTTGCGAAGCAGAGAGCTCGAAGTCGGCCACGGCCTCAGGCGCTCCGGAATCGTCCATGGCGACAGCCTTGGCGGCATCGAGATAGCCGCTGCCGAAGAGTCCGGCCACCTGGGAGTTGTTGCCATAGCCATAGAAATCGTTGACAGAGGTCAGCAACTGAGTGCGGAGGCTTTCGTTGAGGAATGTCGGGGATCCATACTTCGAGAGCACAAGCGCGGCTACGCCGGAGACGTGGGGAGTAGCCATCGAGGTTCCCTCATTGAAGCCATATTCATTCCCCGGGAGAGTGGAGAGCACACCCTGGGCCTCGCCATAGTCGAGCAGACCACCGGGAGCGACGATGTCGGCCCAGGTGCCGTTGCAGGAATAAGAGGCTGGGGTCAGCTCGGAGGTCATAGCCGTCACGGCCACCACCTTGTCGTAGGCAGCGGGATAGAACATCCCGGTCTTGCCCTCGTTGCCGGTGGCGAAAATGCAGAGGCCACCGTTCATTTTGTCGGAGCGAGCCTCGGCCGTGAAATAATCGATGGCGTCGAGCACGGCTTGCTCGTAGTAGCCTTCGGTGGGCCATCCCCAGGAGCATTGGGCGATGGTGGCTCCTTTTTCAGCAGCATAAACGATGGCGGCGGCGAAGTCGCCTTCAGCCGTGCCTGAACGGGAGTCGAACACCTGGCAAGAAAGCATACGGATGCCGGAGTCGGCAGAGCCGTCGCCGCCGGCCACGCCGGCTACGCCGATGCCGTTGTTGTTGACAGCCGCCACAGTGCCGGCCACGTGTGTGCCGTGGGAATGAGGATAGATTTTGGGTTCGTTCGTACAGAAGTTCCAACCGTAGATGTCGTCGGGATATCCGTTGCCGTCGTCGTCGACACCATCTTTGCCGTTAAGCTCGGCAGGGTTTTTATAGATATTGGCGGCAAGGTCTTCGTGGGTGTAGTCGATTCCACCGTCGATAATCGCCACCAATACATCTGGTTTTCCCGTGGTAGCCTTCCACGCATTGAAGAGATTTATGTCGGCACCGGCCACGCTATAGGGGATGTCGCCGAAATTCTGGTAATGCCACTGCTTAGGGAGGAAGGGGTCGTTGAATGGCATAGAGGCCGCAGCCTTGGCCACTGTGGAGCGGTCGAGCTTACGGAATCCCTGATGCCCTTCCTTAAGCGACATGGGGGTCACGATTTCAGAGCGTTCGACACCGGCTGTAGTGGCGAAGATTTTTCGGGCCTCTTCGGGAGAGACCGATTCATCGAAATTGACCACATACCAGCGATCGAGGCCATATTTTGCCCTTTGGCGTGCAAACTTCTGCACGTAAGGGAGCATCGGCCTGATGCTGACAGCTTTTACGTCGCGGGCCGCCCTGTCGAGAGGCGTAATCCCGGTAGTCACGGCTCCTCGCGACTGCGTCAGCGGGGCATTTCCCACTTTCAGCGCCACTTCAGGCTGCAACTTGACCCGGATCACGCCCTTCTTTGGCGCATTCACCGCATCCGCACCTCGTGAGATGGCCGGACAGAACATGGCTGCCAGCAGCATCACAAAATAGACGAGTTTCTGCATAAGTTGTTGTTGTTTAAATGGTTGTGAAAAAGCATTCTTTTATTTATGCAAATAAAATTCCAAGAATATGCAAAGGTAGCAAAATAAATCAGAAAGAATCGCATTGATTAAATCTTTTTTAGGAATAAACCGGGAATTGTTTGAGGGGTTGTAAATGCGGTTGTTGCTATAGTATTGTGTGATTATTGCAATATTGACGTTGCTAATTTTGCAATTTTTATGGTAAAGCCAAGCCCTTTGCGGGGGGACATTCCGCAAAGGGCTTGGCTTTGGATTTCAGGAGGCCTACTTGGCCGGATAGGGATTAGCAGCCGAGAATTACGATCAGGCCGCAGATGATGATGTAGGCCAAGGAGTAGGGGATGGCCTTTCGGAGGATGGCGTCGTCTTTCCCTTCCATATCGCAGGCAGCCGTGGCGATGGCAATGCTCTGCGGGGAGATCATCTTTCCGCCGGTGGCTCCGGCCGTATTGGAGGCGGCGAGCCAGTCAGTCTCAGATCCGGTGAATCCGCACACGGAGGTCTGTCCGGTCATTCCGAGTTGGTGGGCTACGTTAGCCTGGAGTTTGCCGAAAAGGATATTCGAGGAGGTGTCGCTACCGGTGACGAATGTTCCGATTGCTCCGATGAGGGGAGCGAAGAATGGATAGAACGAACCGGAAATGGCCACGAGTCCGGCCGCGAGGGCAGCAATCATGCCGCTATGATTCATCACTGAAGCCAGGGCGATGAGGCTTATGATGGTGATTGTGGTGAAGCGGAGATTGAAGATTGTCTTTGCCATGACGGCTGCGAGCCTGGAGACGCTCAACCCTTGGATGAGACCGCCCGCGATGCTGCCGATGAAAAGCATGACTCCGGCATTGCTGATCCATCCGAACTTAAACGTAGATCCGACTACCGGGATGGGGAAGGAGGAGACAAGATGCGACTTCAGGAACGATTCAACCGGCGGACAGAGTGCACCGCCCACGAGGATCAACACGAGGATAAGGATATAGACGCTCCAAGCCTTCATTGTCTCTGCGAAAGAGTAGCGCGGGCCGGACGAGGATGAAGCCTTTCGGCGGGGGATGAATAGGCGGTCGTAGACAATCAGCGCGAGGATGGCGGCAATGGAGCCGAGGATGGCCGGCGTCTCCGCGCCAAGTAACGTGGCACACAGGAGCTGGACGGCAAGGGATATTCCACCCACCCAAACAGCTATGCAGACGTTTTTCATCCAGGCTTTTTTGTCTGTCAGCATCAGAATCGTGAATGGAATCAGAATGAAGAGCGGGGATAGCTGGATGATAGCGAATGTCGAGACTTCGCAGATTGTGGCGGATGACGCTGCGCCGGATGAGATTTCGTTGCAAAGGGTGGTGATAGGCACTCCGACAGCACCGAACCCCGTTGCAACGGTGTTGCCCAAAAGCGCGACGAGGGCAGAGAACATCGGCTTGAAGCCAAGGCCTATCAGTATGGCGGCCGGGATGGCCACGGCCGTACCGAATCCCGCCATACCCTCAAGCAGACCTCCGAATCCCCAGACCATCATAAGGACAAGAATGCCCCGGTCGTCGGTGAAGGAAGTGAATTGGCTTTTGATTACCTCAATGGCCTTTGATTCCACGAGCACGTTGTAGCTGTAGATGGCCATAAGGATGATTATCAGAATTGGGAACACAGCCTTCAGTGCGCCCTCCACCACACTCCAACCCACGAGGGAATAGACCGAGTCGGAGGCATATTGAGCCGGGATGATGCCCATTGCGGGCGCGCCCCAGAGAGCAAGGCCGACAGTGGCGATGAGGGTGATAAGGGCGCTTTTCCATCCCGAGACCTTGAAGCCAAGCATCAGGACGAACAGGAGAACGACGGGAAGGATAGATATTAAGGCATTCATAAAATACGGAAATTGTTTTTAACGGATTTGCTCTTCCATAAGGATGAGGGTCATGCTTCTCGCTGCCTGGGCGCCTCTTACGAGCACCTGGGCTATGTCGGCCGTCTTCGACGGGCCTGCCATAAAGACTCCATAGCCATAGCTTTGGAAATCGTCGTAGCCGAACTTCGGGGAGGTTATCAGCGCGTAGGCCTCGTGCATGTTGTTGACGATTTCCTTCTTCGGCATCACTGCCACGATATTCTCCGAGATGAAGCAAACGTCGCGCTCCCTCATTTTTTGTGGAATCCACACGCTTCCGTTTTCCGCCACTCCAAGCATGGCGCGAATGACTCCTACGTCGGTGCCATTCAGGGCTTGGGCGTCCTTGACCGTGTCGGGGTTCAGCGTAGCGCATTTCACCTCGCTGAGATTGGAGGCAATGACCTTGGCGTCGGGATAGACCTTGGCTATAATTCCGTCGATTTCCTCTGGAGATTTGGCAATCTCCACGTGGCATCCGGCAGCCTCGGCCTGGGCGACAAACGTCAGCAGGATGTCGTCGTATCTTGTGGGACGGAGGTCGTGGAGAGAGGGGCGTTCGTAGCGACGGGATATGGATGCCCGGCACCTTTCGATTATCTCATTTCTTGTGCTCATTTTCAGTCAGTGTAGAGGATTAAACATCTTCATCTTCATTCCGCTCATTCTTCTGATACTTTCGAATCAACTTATGGAACGGCTGTTTGGGGAATTTCATCATTTTGTGGCCATAGGCCCAGGGGTTGATGCCGGAATTGACCAAGAATCCCGGCATGGAGTTGAGCATGAAAGCCGAAGCCGTGAGATTGTTGTAGAGCGAGGGATTGCCGAACAGGGCTGCCATGCTGTCGCACATGCGTTTCTTCTCCTTGTTGGCCACTCCGAGACTTTCAAGCTGCTGGCGCCATATGTAGACCTGCTCCCCGAGATTGATTTTCACGGGGCAAGTGGACTGGCAGCTCAGGCAAAGCGTGCAAGCGCTGACATTGCCGGAATATTTGCGTGGGTCGCGGAGCATGCCGAGATTTATGCCGAGCGGGCCAGGGATGAAATAGCTGTAGGAATATCCTCCCGACCAGCGATAGACCGGGCACGTGTTCATGCAGGAGCCACACCGGATGCATTTCAGCGTCTCCCAGTGCTCAGGGTCGGCAAGCCATTTGCTTCTTCCGTTGTCGACGATTACGATGTGCATTTGGTCGGCGCCCGGACGGGCTTTGCGGAAATGGCTGGTGTAGACCGTAGAGGGTTGTCCCGTGGCTGACCGGGCAAGCAGCCTGACGAAGACAGAGAGAGCCTCGTAGTCGGGCACGATCTTCTCCAGTCCAATAGCTGAGATTTGAAGGCGCGGGATGGAAGTCGACATGTCGGCGTTTCCTTCGTTGGTGCAGACCACGATGTCGCCTGTCTCCGCCACTCCGAAATTGGCCCCGGTCATTCCGGCGTCGGCCGTCAGGAACTCATCGCGTAGGCTAAGGCGGGCTTCATACGTAAGATACGTGGGGTCGTGGTTGCCTTTTTCCGTGTTGATCTCACGCTCGAAAATCTCGCCCACGTCGTCGTGGCTGAGATGGGTGGCCGGCATGACGATATGGCTCGGCTTCTGGTCGTCGAGCTGGAGGATGCGTTCGCCAAGATCGGTCTCCACCACCGTTATTCCGTTGGCTTCGAGGTAGGGATTAAGCTCGCATTCCTCCGTCAGCATCGACTTTGACTTCACGAGCTTTTTGGCGTCGTGGTCGCGCAGGATGCCGAGCACGATTTTGTTAAACTCGTCGGCGTCTTTTGCCCAATGTACGATCGTGCCGTTTTTCTCAGCCGCGTCGGCAAAACGCCTGAGGTAGGTGTCGATGTTCGTCAGGGTGTGACGTTTGATCTGGGAGGCTTTTTCGCGTAGCCTTTCCCATTCCTCCAGGCTGTGGACCATGGCGTCGCGTTTTGTTCTTACTCCCCAGAAGGTTTTGTCGTGCCAGTCGGCATAATTCTGGTCTTCAAGGAATCTCATTGCCGCTTTGCTGTGTGATGTGCTCATAATCCGGATGCTAAAATTTCAACGACGTGTCTGAACTCAATTCCGCCATCTATGTTTTCCTTGGCGGCGACCCCTGCCATGTGCATCAGGCAGGAGCAATCGGCCCCGGTGATATATCGTGCTCCCGTGGCCTTGTGGCGCAGGAATTTTCTTTCTCCCATCTGCTTGCTGACGGCCAGCTCTTCGATGCTGAACATTCCGCCGAATCCACAGCATTCGTCGTCGCGCTCCGGCTCGACGATCTCTATGCCCTCCACCAGAGAAAGAAGGTCTTTGATTTTATTGAATTTTGGCTCGACGATTTCGGAGGGGGAGGAAAGCCCGAGCTCACGGACACCGTGGCAGGAATTGTGAAGGCTCACTTTATGGGGGAAGCAGCCGAGAGGCTTGTCGACCTTGACCACGTCGTGGAGAAACTCCACCATGTCCATAGTGTTGGCGGCGATATTGCAGGCGTGTCCCTCCTCTTTTAATAATGAGGGATAGTGGAGGCGGATGAATGCCGTGCAAGACACGGATGGGGCCACCACGTAATCGTAGCCCTCAAACATATCCTTATAATTACGGGCAAGCTTGGCGCCCTTTTTCTCGAATCCGGCGTTGGCCATAGGCTGGCCGCAGCAAGTCTGACCTTGGGGGTATTCCACGTCGATGCCGAGATGGCGGAGGAGTTTGTAGCAGGCCATCCCGACGTTTGGATAAACGACGTCGACGTAACAGGGTATGAACAATCCTACTTTCATTGTGTTGCTGAGTTTTCGTGCTTTTAGTGGAAAATGCTATTTGTTTTATGATGCCGGTTGCAGAAGGCCTTAACAGTTGACAAATCCGATGAGAGGTCTCTATGTCTGTCGCAATATGGTAAGAATGCCCCGAACCGCTTATGTGATAAACAAATGAGAAGGGAAATAGTTTCGCAAAGGCATAAAAAAAGAGGAAACACCTTTGCGGCGTCTCCTCTTTATATAGGAGGATGGGATTAGAGGTTGGGGTTGAGCTTGCTCCAGTCGGCCACGGGAGGAAGGATTCCCAATTCGATAACCTCGTCGCGGAGCTCGCAGAGGTGCTTGTAGCTCTGTTCGAGTTCAGCCTCTTCGGCGGGAGTGCCTTTGACGGGTTTCACCTCAATGCCGTTCTTGTCGACGGTGGTCTCCATAGCCATCAGGATGTTGTGGAACTTGTCGTTGTTTACGTAAGTTCCTACAGGCCAACGGAAGGGCTTGCCACCCATAGCAGCGGCGATTGTCTCGATGGAGAGGTAAGAGGGGCTTTGGAAAGAAGAGCGTCCACGAAGGTCGATGATGTGCTTTCCGCCCTGGATAACGTTCTGCTTGATGGTAGCCCAGTCGGCTTCGGGAAGAGCCTCGGTGCCGATGAGGGAGTCGAGGGGTTTGCCGTCGACGAGAGTCGTGGATGCGAAAACGGCCATCTGCTCGCCGTGTCCGCCGTATGTGCGGCAATTCTCGATCTTGGCGGCGGGGAGCTTGAACCACTTCACGAGTTGATCCTGGAGACGAGTGCTGTCGAGGGCAGCGAGAGTGGCAACCTGCGAGGGTTTGAGGCCGGAGTAGATGAGAGTGATGAGGCCGGTGATGTCGGCGGGGTTGAAGATAACCACCACGAATTTAGCGTCGGGGCAATATTCCTTCACGTTCTTACCGAATTCCTCGGCGATAGCTGCGTTGCCTTTGAGAAGGTCTTCGCGTGTCATGCCGGCTTTGCGGGCAGCGCCACCGGAGGAAACGATATATTTAGCACCAGTGAAAGCCTCCTTGACGTCGGAAGTGTAGGTGAGGTTTACGCCTTCGAAAGCGCATTGATAGAGTTCCTCAGCCACGCCTTCGAGAGCGGGGGCATAGGGGTCGTAAAGACAAATGTTGGGGGTGAGGCGCATCATTAGCGCGGTCTGGGCCATGTTGGAGCCGATCATTCCTGCGGCGCCTACGATGAGAAGTTTGTCGTTGGTTAAGAAGTCCATAATAACTAAATATTGGGTTCTGGTTTTTGATACTGCAAAAATAACACTTTTACTTCAATAAAAAGTCTTTTGTTTAGGATTTTTTTGACGAACGGGCTTAAAATTTGCTTTTTTTAATTGGCCGACACAGCACCTCCCGGAGAGAGGAGGATTCAGAATTGTCAAAGATTGTTGACCACTCCGGCGAGAAGGATTGTGCCGGTCTTTGTGTTTTCGATGAAATAGAGGAATGGGCGGTCGAAAGCAAGGGCCACTTCTTTCATCTCCTCCTGGTTGCTGTTGCCCGAAGAGGTCACGATTATCTCGGCGTCGGTGATGGCTGCTGCCTCCGCACCCTTTTCGTCGATGCCTGCGCTGGTCTTTTGCCTTACGATGGCAGTTCCGTTGACGATGCGTCCCGACTGGTCTTTGACTCCCATCTTATCGAGGTTGAATGTGACCGGCAGACCGAGTTCATGAAGAATGTTGGAGATGTCGGCCGACGATTCGACTTTGAATTTCGGAAGCGACAGATCCACTTTCGCTTTCTCTGCCTCGGCGAGTGCCTTGTCCCAGTCGGCAAGGGTCATGGTCCGGGCAAGATCTGAAGCGGATTTATTTTCTGCAGGCATGACGAGCACTATCCGGGTATTGCCGCAGAAGGGGACTGCTACGCTCTCGAAGTCTGCGTTTCTGGAATAAGCCAAGGGTAGATTGGAGTGCATCATTTTCACTTTTGTAGTGCCTTCGGTTCCGTCAAAACTTTGCGAGTCGGTAAGGGCGGGGTCGAAGTCGATCATCCATTTTCCCTGGAAGTAAAGGGCGTTGATCAGATGCACCACGCCGTCGGAATGCAGCTGGTCAATGATTTCGGGAATACGACCGTTTGTGTTTTGGGAGCACCATGAGTTTACGAGCGACACGTTCTTCTTCTCGAATTCAATACCTTTCACGTAAGTGCCAAACGTAGTCGAGAGATTTTCCACCCATTTGTCGGCAGGGGAATAGATGTTGTTATACCAGGCGGAGTTGGCAAGGGTCAGGATGGCTCCGTTGGCGGTAGAGGGCAGGAATCTCATCAGTTTGTTGCAGGTTGTGTTGAGATTTGCGAGGTCTTTTTCGCCAAGCAATTCGGCGATGGCGTTTTCCAGTGTCTTGTCGCCGGAATTGGCCAGCGTCGAGAGGCATATAGAGGCGCTTAGAGGAGATACGGATATGTTGCCGTCGTTGTTTTCGAATGCGTCAGTCGAACTGGCGGCTTTGTTAAGGAAGTTAAACGAGAATTGGTTGAGCGAATGGTTGGTTGTCTCTTCCGCTGGAGTGAGGCTGATGGTTTTTGTAAGCTCAAGTTTTGTGGTTGGATCCACGGAAGGTTGGTTGTTGTCAACGGCAGGAGAATCGCCGTCGCTGCTGCAAGCCGATAGCGACAAGGCCATGAGCGCAAAAAGCAAGGATTTTGTTTTCATAATGAGATTCTTAAATTTTTATAAGTTTAACGTTGTTTATAGCATTAATATTTTGTCATTATGTTTAATCTATTGAAGTTGTTCAAACTTATTTCGAGATGTTAATAATACAGTAAAATAATAAAAATACAGCGCATTCCGCAAAGGACGCACTATATTATAGTTACCACACTCTAATATACCGTACCAATGCCAGAATACACTGTACTCGACAAAGATACAATAAAAACTGAAATAATGCCCTATCTTTCGATTGCAAAAAGAGGATATACCTCCAAATATGATCTTATAGAGGTAGTAAACGCCATACTCTATAAGCTCAAGAGCGGCTGCCAGTGGCGTCTGCTCCCGATCGGGCATCTTTTCAGCGGAGAGGGACCAAGTTGGAACGCAGTCTTCCATCATTACCGCAAATGGTGTAAAAAAGAGGAATGGCAGAAGATATATTCCAGAATCCTGAACCGGGATAAAAGTAAGCTCGATCTTTCCATTTCCCATATCGACGGTTCCCATACGCCGGTATATAGAGGCGGAAAAAAGTCTGAATATCAAGGTAGAAAGAAACGATGCACTACCAACGCACTCTTTTTTTCGGACAATCAGGGAATTCCACTTGCTATGTCCGAGCCTCAGTCCGGGAATCACGCTGACCTCTATGAGATAGAAGAAAGAATCGATGAGATTGTCTGTCAGTTGCTCGATGCGGAGATTGCCGTGGATGGTCTTTTCTGTGACCTTGATGCAGGATTTGACGGTAAAGAACTCAGAAACGCGCTCATATCCCATGGAATCATTCCTAACGTATGTCCCAATCCAAGAAACGGAGGGGAATCGAAAGAGGATTGGCTGTACGATGAGGAGATGTATAAGGAAAGATGGAAAATCGAACGGACAAACGCTTGGATGGATGGTTTCAAAGCCGTACTCAACCGCTTCGATACCACCGTCTCCAGTTGGAAAGGTTGGAACTTCCTCGCTTTTATTGTTATTTTCCTTAAAAAATTTCACAAATCAAATTAGTTTAAACAACTTCAATGATTCCTTTATAGTAATTGGCTTTTAGCCGATACGGATTTTTGTCGTCATTCTCGAAATGGTTCGCTGCCAAAGAGATTAGCGAGTTGTCGACATCGTCGAATCCGGATTTGTAGCGAGCCTCCGTTGTGAGTATGGTATGGATGGCTCTTTCCCTGTCCGACTTCAGGGATGATTCCGGTATTGAGTCGAGAATCGCCAATGCCGAATCAGGGTGTTCCCACGTAAGGGATTCAGCAAGGAGAAGACTTTTGCCGGCGGAGTTCCCACATCCGGCAAAATATAATGAAGCCAACCAAAGGAAGCAACAGGAGTATATGAAATTTCTCATGATTTCGATAATGCCTTACCAGCAATTGAAGACGGCGATCGCGGTTAAAAATCTTTCAGGAATTCCTCGGTGCTCTTTTTCAGTCCATACGGGCCGTAATCCCCGAGAGCGATGTGGGCCAACTGGCGGTCTGGGTTCGTCACGTGGTCGATTGGTTCGAGCTTGCCGTCGAAATATTCAGTCGGAAGCATAGTCGCGATTGAATGTTCCCAGGAATCGTTGGGAAGGATATTGCGGTACATTATTGCTATATACTCTCCAAGCGGTTTGCCGTCGATGTTTTGCTTCTCGCTGTCCCAAATGAAAAGATTTGCCTTTTCCCCATCCCTCTTCATTTGCTCAACGCGGGTCTTAATCTCCTCCAGACGGGGATTGTTTTTTAGGCAGACGATGAATTCCGCTTTCTCTCCGTCTTTCCAATCGGCGTTGCGGTCGCAAAGGGAATAGTAGGAGCGAGTGTCGGAAGCAGCCCCGAGGCAAATCGACCAATATCTCGTCACGGCGTCGGCATATTGCTCAGCCTTGGCCGGAACCGGAGCAGGGATAAAGCTGAAAGACAAGACGCTGTCCGTGCGCAGGCGGGTGCGCGCATAGAGGTAAGCCGTAGAATTATTGGGGTAATACTTGCTGACGGGCGACAGGAAGAAGGGCACCTCCTTATTTTCGTCAGACTTCAAGACATAGACGTTGGAAGTGGCGTCGTAGACGTTGGAATGGACATGTTCGGGCACAGCCACACTTTTACCCGAGGCGATGTCTATAGCCGAGATGGCAGGCAATTCTACTCCGCCGTATTCATGAGACGTCGTCCCGGAGGCGTCTGTTCCCAAGTATTGGCGCACGAATATGGCCACTTTGTTGACCCCTTTCTTCACTTCGCATACGTTTTGCGCATTCAATGCGGCGAGCTTATTCTTGTCTGTGCCCTCCGCAACGACATATATCTTAAACCGCCCTGTGGAAGAGGTAGTCTCGCGGAAAGGATTTACCGAGCCATTTGCCGGCTCGATTTCCGAATCGTTGATGCCACCGATGGCGTCTCCGGTCTCGTCGTTGTAAAGGGAGATGCTGAAATATCGGGCATAAGGAAATTCGCCTTCAAGGCATATGGCTTTTCCTTCGTTGCCCTCCATATTATATGTGAATTCCCAATAATTGCTATAGAGGTCGGGGTAAGCGCCGATATATTCACCGTTGCCTTTCATTGTTTCGCCCCACTGTCCGTTGGGAAATTCAGGGGTGGGATTGTCGTTGTTGTCGCTGCACATTGCAAGGCCGATGGTCAGGAGCAGGCTCAATGCGGTAAGTTTGATTCTGTTTAGTTTCATTGTGGTGTTTAGGATGTTTTTTAAAATAAACGTAAAAGCCGACTTTTTTATTTGATATGATCCTGATCGGAGGGGAACCACGGCTTTCGGCCGTGGCACAGTAATGCCATCCGGCGGTGGGTTTGCTTTTCGGCCAGCTTTGCTTTTGATTGCTGCGGGAAGCTGATAATTTAACGGGGATTCAGGGAAGAGGATAAAAATTTGTATATTTATTGAATATGATTTGATATTTATTGGATTTATTGAAAAATATTTTAAACTTTTTGAATAAAAATTTGGTTATGATGGAAAGAATACATAAATTTGCATTCAAAAATGAAGAAAAGATGAATAATTGCATAAACATACAGTATTGGTGGCGCATCGGGTGTTATTTCCGATGGCGGTAGTCGTATGTCGTATGCGAGAGATTAATTTCAATACATACAGGTAATAAGAATCATCAATCGATGCCATTGGAAACGTTCTTTCCCGTGGCATTTTTTTTGTAGGAACAAGAAATTATAAGACAATGAAAACAATACTGACCGACCCTTTCCTTCCCGTGGATGAAGATGGCTTTTATGGCAGATTCGGCGGAGCCTTTATTCCCGAGATTCTCCATTCCAACATAGAAAAACTTAAAGAGGCATATGCCCGATATGCCGACGACGCAGAATTCAATGAGGAATATGAACAGCTTCTCAGCGACTACGTAGGCCGTCCCACTCCGCTTTATCATGCCAGGCGCCTTTCCGAGACATACGGCGCCAATATCTATCTAAAGCGCGAAGACCTCTGCCACACGGGGGCCCATAAGATTAACAATGCCATAGGGTCGGTGCTTCTCGCCAAGCGGATGGGGAAGACAAGAATCATCGCCGAGACCGGAGCCGGACAACATGGAGTGGCGGTGGCGACAGTCTGCGCGCTGATGGGGCTTGAATGCGTCATCTACATGGGCGCGACCGACGTGGAAAGGCAGCGTCCCAACGTGGAGCGCATAAAGATGCTCGGGGCAGAGGTGAGACCCGTCACGTCGGGCAATATGACCCTGAAAGATGCAACCAACGAGGCTATCCGCGACTGGTGCTGCAACCCTGTCGACACATTCTACGTCATCGGCAGCACCGTAGGGCCGCATCCTTATCCCATGATGGTCGCCCGGTTTCAGTCGGTCATCAGCAGGGAGATAAAGCGTCAGCTCAAGGAGCAGACCGGAAGGGAGACGCCGGACTACGTCGTGGCCTGCATCGGAGGCGGAAGCAACGCCGCCGGAGCGTTCTATCATTTCCTGAAAGAGCCTGACGTAAGGCTCATCGCCGTGGAAGCCGCCGGACTGGGAGTCGACACCAATGAATCCGCCGCCACTATACGCCTTGGAAGCGAAGGAATCATCCACGGATCGCGCACCTTGGTGATGCAGACCGACGACGGCCAGATAACGGAGCCTTATTCCATATCAGCCGGACTTGACTATCCCGGAGTGGGACCGCTCCACGCCTATCTCGCACAAAGCGGCAGGGCGGAAGTGGCGGCGGCCACTGATTCAGAAGCTTTGGAGGCAGCACAAATCTTGACCCTGACAGAGGGGATAATCCCCGCACTCGAATCGGCCCACGCCCTCGCGATACTCAACCAAAAGAGATTCCGGCCGGAAGACGTGGTGGTCATCAACGTCTCAGGCAGGGGCGACAAGGACATGCAGACCTACATGAAGCACAACAAAAACTGACAAAAGAACCCAAGCAATGAAACTTACGCAAAATACCACCGTCATATCAGCCGACCTGGAGACTCCGGTGGGCCTCTATCTGAAAATACGCGACCTCTATCCCTGCTCGGCGCTCCTCGAAAGTTCCGACTATCACACAACTCAGAATTCCACCTCAATAATCGGAGTGGACCCGATTGGCTCGTTGACCGTGGTCGGGGAGAAAATCATCCGCCGCTATCCCGACGGGACTGAAGCAATAAGCAAGGCCGAGGGCGTGACTGACGCGCTTAAAGAATATATCACATCCTACGAAAACACCCTCCACAACACGAGCCTTTTCAACGGACTGCTCGGATTCACCGCCTACGACGCCGTGAGATATTTCGAGCCGTCGGTTCCGGTCAGAGGGCGCGAGGAGAAACTGGCCGACATACCGGACATGCAATATCTTCTCTATCGATTCATTATCCAGGTGAACCATTTCCGCAACGAAATGACTATCATCGAGAACATCCCGGAAGGAGACAGCAGCAGGAGTGAGGAATTGCTGTCGATCATACGCAACAACAACATCGCCATCTATCCCTTCCACGCGAAAAACGACCTCGAATCGCCCGTCACAGATGAGGAATACATAGAAATGGTGAGACGTGGCATCGCCCATGCCAAGCGGGGCGACGTTTTTCAAATCGTCCCTTCGCGTCGCTTCTCGCAAGGGTTCACGGGGGATGAGTTCAACGTCTATCGCGCACTCCGCTCCATCAATCCCTCCCCCTATCTGTTTTTCTTCGATTTCGGCAATTTCAAGGTATTCGGCTCTTCGCCGGAGACTCATTTCCGCGTGACTGCAGACCGGAAGGCATACATCGACCCGATAGCCGGGACATTCCGTCGCACAGGCGACGACGCCCGCGACCATGAACTCGCGGAGAAACTTCTCAATGACCCCAAAGAGAACGCCGAGCATATCATGCTCGTAGACCTTGCCCGCAACGACCTCAGCCGCAGCGGCGGCAGGGTGCACGTGGAATATCTCAAGCAGATACAATTCTACTCCCACGTAATCCACATGGTCAGCCGCGTCGTGGCTGAACTTCCCGAGGACGCAGATGTCTACAAACTTTTCGGGGAGACATTGCCCGCCGGCACCCTCAGCGGCGCTCCGAAAGTGCGCGCCATGCAGCTTATCAATGAGCTTGAGCCGCACAGCCGCGTGACCTATGCCGGATGTATCGGCACGTTCGGGTTCGACGGGTCGATCAACCAGGCCATCACAATCCGCTCCTTTCTCAGCAAAGACAACCGCCTCTATTCCCAATCGGGAGGTGGAGTCGTGGCCCGCTCCGTGCCTGAGAATGAGCTTCAGGAGACTAAAAACAAGCTCGGGGCCTTGGTGAAGGCCGTGAAACATGCAGAATCGTTCAACGTCTAATCCCTCTAAACTATGAGACTTCTTATTCTTGACAACTACGACTCCTTTACATATAATATAGTCCATGCCGTGAGAGAGGCGGGGATTGTCCCGATCGTGGTGCGCAACGACAAAATAACGCTTCCTGAGATTGAATCCTACGACAAGATAATAATATCCCCGGGTCCGGGAATCCCGTCGGAGGCAGGGATACTAATGGATATGCTCCGGGAATATGCCGGGAAGAAGCCGATTCTTGGAGTATGTCTCGGCCATCAGGCCATAGGGGAGAATTTCGGGGCTTCGCTTGAGAACCTTTCCGACGTCTTCCACGGCGTGCAGACACCTGCACGCAAGACCGCCGACGACTACATCCTCGACGGAATGGGCAACCGGTTCAGCATCGGCAGGTATCATTCCTGGATAGTCAGCGACGAAGGCCTTCCGGAATGCCTTGTAGTCACTTCGCGCGATGAAGATGGACGGATAATGTCGATGCGCCACCGCGACCTCGACATCCACGGCGTGCAGTTTCATCCCGAATCGCTGCTGACCCCCGGAGGAACTAAAATAATCGAAAACTTCCTGAACCACTGAATCTAAGATGAACCAGATACTATCCACCTTATTTGAGCACAAGAGCCTCAGCCGCAGCCAGGCCCGCGACATTATGCTAAATATAGCCGACGGAAAATACAACGACAACCAGCTGTCGGCATTCATGACCGTATTTCTTATGCGAAGCATCACTTCCGAGGAGTTGACGGGATTCCGCGACGCCATACTGATGCGCAGGGTGGCCATCGACCTTGGCGACACCAACGCCATCGACATCGTAGGGACGGGAGGCGACGGCAAAAACACTTTCAACATTTCCACCGCCTCCTGCTTTGTCGTGGCGGGTGCAGGGAGGAAAGTAGTGAAGCATGGCAACTACGGGGCCAGCTCCGTCTCGGGTGCTTCCAACGTGCTTGAGCAGCATGGAGTGAAATTCACTGCCGACCAGGATAAACTCCGCCGCTCGCTTGAGGGGAGCGGAGTCAGCTTCCTTCATGCCCCGTTTTTCAGTCCAGCCCTCAAAAGCGTAGGCCCCGTAAGGCGTTCGCTGAGAATGCGTACATTTTTCAATATGCTCGGTCCGCTTGTCAACCCGACGCTTCCGAAGAACCAGCTTCTTGGAGTCTACAACCTAAAGCTCATGCGCCTTTACCGCTACATTGCCCAAAACGAGAACATCAATTGCATGATCGTGCATTCCCTCGACGGATATGATGAAATTTCGCTGACATTCCCGTTCAAGGTAGTGACCAACGACAAGGAGATTGTGCTCGAAGCTTCCTCGCTGGGACTCTCTGGCGCAACCCCTGAAGACCTATATGGAGGCGAGACCGTGGAGGAAGCAGCGAAGGTGTTTGACGACGTGCTCTCGTGCCGTGCTTCCGAGGCAAAGCGAAATTGCGTGATAGCCAACGCCGCATTTGCGCTCCTGACCCTCGACCCAAATCTTGGGATGTCGGAGGCCGTGGCGCAGGCCAGGGAATCGCTTGAAAGCGGTGCCGCTCTTGACAGCTTCCGGAGATTCGTGGAACTCAACAAATGAAAAAGATGAAAAAGAATATATTGGAAAGAATCGCCGCCACGAAGAGGATAGAGGTGGAGGCATTGAAGAAATCTGTCGCTACGGAGAAGATGCGCGAAGCAGCGGGAGAGGTGAAGCGCGTGGCCTTGTCGCTTCGCGACTCCGTCAGAGATAGAGAGGTCGGCATAATCGCGGAACATAAAAGACGCTCTCCCTCCAAGGGGGAAATCGCTCCGATGAGCGACGTGGCCTATATTGCGGAGACATATGCCATGAACGGGGCGGCCGGGATGTCGGTGCTGACCGATACACCCTATTTCGGAGGAAGCCTGACCGATCTTACAGTGGCGCGAACCACTGCCCCTTGGTTGCCGATATTGCGCAAGGAATTCATAATAGATGAATTCCAGCTTTATCAGGCGCGGATTGCAGGGGCTGATGCCGTGCTTTTGATAGCGTCGATGATCGACGCCGACCTGCTTTCCCGTCTTAACGGCGAAGCACATGCCTTGGGACTCCAGACACTCGTGGAAATCCATTCGGCTGAGGAGCTGAAGTCGCTTCCGGGAGACGCAGACCTTGTCGGCATCAACAACCGTGACCTCACTTCATTCAGCACCGACATCTCCAACAGCGAGCGTTTCATAAAAAGCCTGCCCGCCGAAATGGTGAAGATAGCCGAAAGCGGGATAAAAAGACCTTCCGACCTTCGAAGGCTTAAAGAGGCGGGGTTCGACGGATTTCTGATAGGGGAAGCCCTTATGTCGGCGCCCGAGCCGGGAGTAAGGCTTGAGGATTTTATAGCAGCCGGATTATGAAAAGAGCCTTGAAGATAAAGGTCTGCGGAATGCGCGGACCCGGGAATATAGAAAAAGTGGCCGCCTTGGGACCGGACTATATGGGGTTTATCTTTCATGACCCTTCGCCGCGATGCTGCCGGGGGATAGCTGCAAAGGTAGTGGCGTCATTGCCCGACGAGGTGGTTCCCGTGCTTGTCTCAGTGGATATGCCGGAGGTGGAGATAGTGGCATTGTCCGACCTTCTGGGCATTTCCACGCTTCAGCTACACGGCTCCGAAAGTCCTGACCTTTGCATGAAATTAAAAAGGAAGGGCTTCACTGTATGGAAGGCGGCAAGACTTGAATCAGCGAAGGATATTGTCGCTCTTGAGGATTATGCCGGAGCCGTAGATGCCTTTGTCTTCGACACCCCGTCGGCTTCCTATGGAGGAACAGGGAGAAAATTCAATTGGCAATTATTGGATGACTACGATCTTCCGGTGGATTTCATTCTTAGCGGAGGAATCGGAGAGGACGATGTGGAAGCCATATCCTCGTTTCCCCACCCCCGATTCGCGGGAATCGACCTCAACAGCCGGTTTGAGGTGGCGCCGGGAGTGAAAGATGAGGTGAAATTAAGGAAATTTATAAACGAAATCAGACAATTGCGTTGATCCTGCCGCATGAGGATGTAAGAACGCGTATAAAACAAAAAGATATGAACAGACTGACAAAACTCTTACAAAATAAAAACAAGGACCTGCTTGCCGTCTATTTCACGGCCGGATTTCCGGAGAAGGATTCGACCGTCGGGATAATCGACGCGCTGTGCAAGGCGGGCACCGACATAATAGAGGTGGGTATCCCGTTTTCCGACCCTATGGCCGACGGCGTTGTCATACAGCACAGCGGAAGCGTCGCCCTGCGCAACGGGATGACACTGCAGTTGCTTCTCGACCAGGTGGAGGAGGCAAGGGCAAAAAATCCGGATATTCCATTCGTGGCGATGGGCTACCTGAATCCTATCATGAGGATGGGAGCTGAGAGTTTCTTCAAGAGGGCTAAGGAGGCAGGCATCGACGGGGTCATCATCCCCGACCTTCCTTTCGCCACATATATGGAAGACTACAAGGAATTGAGCCGCCGCTACGACTTGCCTATGATAATGCTTATCACTCCCGAGACGTCGGAAGAGCGAATACATTTAATCGACGAAAACTGCGACGGGTTTATCTACATGGTGTCGGCAGCGTCGACGACAGGGGCTCGCGACCGTTTTACCCCCGAGCAGACAGACTATTTCCGTCGCGTGGACTCTCTCGAATTGAAGCATCAGAGATTGATAGGGTTCGGAATATCCAACCATGCCACCTATAGCGACGCCTGCCATTACAGCAGCGGCGCCATCATAGGAAGCCGGTTTATCAAGCTTCTTGAGACAGAGCCGACTTCGGAGGCGGCGGTGACGGCGCTATATGCCGGAATCGGGAGAGAGCAGGCATGAGGGGGGATCCTCCCTCATGCCAGAGGGGTCATTCCCTGTAGTAGACGCGTTTCACGCGAGGCGAGACCGACGTCAGGATTTCGTAGGGGATAGTGTCGAGCACGTCGGCAAGCCTCTGCACGGAAGCATGGGGGCCGAAAATCTCAACGGCGTCGCCCACTTGGCAATCAATCCCGGTCACGTCAATCATGCAGGCATCCATACAAATGTTGCCCATAGTCGGAGCTTCTTTGCCGTTGACAATGACAGAAATCGCTCCCCGGCCGAAATGTCGGTTCATCCCGTCGGCATAACCGATGGGGATAGTTGCAATTTTTGAATCGCGGGTAAGAATGCCTCTTCTTCCATATCCTATCGTTTCTCCCGCTTTCCATTCGCGGATGGCGATGATGACTGTGCGGAGTGTGGAAACCACGGCGAGCGGTTTTTCCACTTCGGCCGGGAGGGTGTTTGCTCCGTAAAGGCCTATGCCTAGACGGGCCATGTCGTAGTGATGCTCCGGAAAACGCAAAATTCCCGCCGAGTTGAGCACATGGCGCTTGACGCGATAGGGAATGCCGGCGGCAACTTCGTCGGTCATCTCGCGGAAGCGGGCAAGCTGGAGAAGCGTATAGTCATCCATGTCGACGCAATCCGCTGTGGCGAGATGCGAGAACATAGAGGAAAGCCTGACCACGTTTTGTGAATTCATGATGTCGGTAAGCTCAGAGAGTTCTTCGGGGAGAAGCCCTGTGCGGTGCATCCCTGTGTCAAGTTTCAGATGGATGGGATATTCGGTCACTCCATATTTCTCTCCTTCGCGTATCACGTCGCGAAGCATCTCCAGGCTATAGATTTCCGGTTCGAGACGATAGGCGAACATCGAGCGATAGTTCACGACCTTGGGGTTCATCACCATAATCGGCATCCGAATGCCACGGTTGCGTAGGTCTATCCCTTCGTCGAGCACCGCCACTGCCAGGTAGGCCGCCCCGCAGTCTTGGAGCGTCTTGGCGATCTCATAGCTTCCAGCCCCGTAGCCGGAGGCTTTCACCATGCATACAATCCCTGTGGAGGAAGGAAGATGACTTCTGAAATAATTGTAGTTGGCTACGATGGAATCGAGGTTCACCTCAAGCACCGTCTCATGTTTCCTTGCCTCAAGCATCTCATTGATTCTCCCGAACCCGAATTGAGGGGCTCCTTTCAGAAGGATTATCTCGTTTGCAAAGTCAGACGTCGAGAGTTTTTCAAGAAACTGTTCCGTTGAGTTAAAAAAGAGAGAGTCTTCGGGGAACAAGTTGCGATGGGCGAGCAGATTCTTTCCTATTCCTATGAAACGCCTGATACCTGTCTCATTGATGGTGCGGGCAATCGCCTGATAAATTTCTGTCCCTTCCGAAGTCTCATGGAGGATATCGCTTAAGATGAGGGTTGGGGTCTGGGCCGGTATCGCGCGCCGGTTCATGAAGTCGATGGCAGGCCGTAGCGAAGAGAAATCGCTCGTATAGGAGTCGTGGATCAGGGAGCAGGCGTTGACACCCTCGGTGACGTTGAGCCTTGTGCCTATCCTGTGGAGGACTGCGAACCTCTCTTTGACGACTTCGTGGGATATTCCTTCCGCCAAAAGGAACGCTATTGCCCCGGCAGCATTGCGGAGGTCTGCTTCGTTTGCTATCGGAGCTTTAATGGTATGAGATTTGCCGTCGGAGGTATATGTAAGGCTGGTAAGTGCTTTTTCATTGAAGGCATCGCAGGAGACAACGACCGAGGCGTTGGGATTTGAGAGCGACCAAGTGATCGCGTGGCGTCCTTCAATATAAGGAATCAGGGCCTGGCGAAGAAGCTCCGAGTCGAGGTCGTAGATAATTCGACTTACGGAATCGGGAGCGGCGAGCAAGGCCTTCTCTTCCGCTTTCTCTTTCATGGAGGAGAAACCTTCGGAATGGGGATCTCCTATATTCGTCAGTATGACCGTGTCGGGGCTAATGCAATTTGCGAGAGAGTCCATCTCTCCCTTTTTTGATATGCCGGCCTCGATGATGGAGAGATCGGTGGTCTTCTCTGTTTCCCACATTGAGAGAGGCACTCCTATCTGCGAGTTGAAACTTCTTGGCGATCGTGAAATTTCCATGAAGGGCTCAAGGAGCTGAAATATCCATTCCTTCAGGGTGGTTTTCCCTCTGCTCCCGGTGATGGCCACCACTTCGCAATGATTCTCACTCGATCTTGACGCCACTGTCTGCAAAGCTTTGACTACGTCGTCGACCAGAATGAAGTTGGCGTCTTCAGCCGAGGCCATTGACTCAGGTATGAAATTGGCCACGAAATGAGTTACGCCACGGCCGTACAATTCACGGATATAATTATGTCCATCGTTCCCTCCGGGGGTAGCTATAGCGAAAAATACGGAGGATTCCGGTCTTGTCAAGCTTCTGGAATCAGTCAGGAGCGTGTCGATGATAGTGAGGGAGGAGGATTCTGAGCCGAGCCGAGCGGCTATTTCATTGAAGGATGCTTTCATTTATACGAAATTGAAAAACGACTTCAAAATTACAACCAAGAATCGTAATAACCAAAAAAAAGGACGCATATCCCTACGCGTCCTTTTCTTACAATAGTCTCCCGAATCCCATCGGAAGCCATCGATAGTCCTAATCCTAAATTTAACTATTAATCCATAACTTTGCTAATGCAACAATAAAATTGTCAATGAAACGATTAATTGGTCTAATGAGAAGAAATATCTCCTATCCCCTCAAACCCTTGACACGAAATGGTCAGGATGTCATTAGATGTTATGAAAACATTGCAAAGTTAGTAATAAAAATTTACTTAACATCATAAATTTTTAATTAAAATTAGGCAAAAATGGGGAATTTATACAAAACGGATATTAAAATTTGTTAAAATGCAAATAATTTACATAGTTTATGATTAAAATACCGAAGATTTGCCATTTGGGAGCCATCCCGGGATGTGGAATTCGGTGGCGGTGCGGTCGAGACTGACAGCCACCACCGACACAATCCCATTCGACAGACACCATTGGTCGGTCACTTCGTTATCCGGCTCATAATTTGAGAATGTGCCGGTCAGCCAATAGAATTTTTTGCCGTTGGGGTCGGTGTATTCCTTATATTCATCGCTCCAGTTTCCCTTGGCGGCCTTGACGAGACGCATTTCTGTGGGGGCCGGACCGAAGTGAGGTATGTTCACGTTAAGGCAAATGCTTTCAGGTAGACCCTCCCGCAACACTCCTTCAGAAATTCTGTCGACAAACGGTAGGCACGGCGAGAAGTCGGCCTGCATGGAGTGGTCGGTCAGCGAGAATCCTACGGATGGGATTCCGAAAGCGCATCCCTCCATTGCCGCGCCCATCGTTCCGGAGTAAAGCACGTTGATAGAGGCGTTCGATCCATGGTTGATTCCGCTTGCGAGAAGCGACGGCTTTCGGTCGACGACGGTGTGCATTCCGAGCTTAACGCAGTCGACGGGAGTGCCGTTGGTCTTATACATCTTTGCACCGTGATAGTCTTCCACGCGCTCTATGCGTAGAGGAGCGTTGACGGTCAAAGCCATGGATTGAGCGGATCTGGGGGAGTCGGGACAGACGCAAATGACGTCGCCCATGGGAAGCAACCTGTCGATGAGGCAGAAAACTCCGGGAGCTTCTATGCCATCGTCGTTGGTCACAAATATAAGTGGTCGCATGATTTGATTTTTTTGATTATTTCTTTTTGCGAAGGAGAAAGTGGTCGATGATAATATTCCTGTCGGAACCCGGAAGAGAGGAGAGTGTGTCGCGGTCGGGGAAGTCGGTGTATTCCCGACGCATTTTGCGAAAGTCTCGGTGGGCTTTCAGGATTGCGCGGGCGTTGGGAAGGTCGAGTTTCGCAAGATACATGAAGAAAGCGAGAGTGTCTGCCAGCCTGCGAAGCACCAGCACTTTCCTTCCTTTCCTGCGGGGCAGGTTCTTGTGTAGAAGGAGAAGGTTGTTGCGGAAATTCAGGTAGGTCTTGCGGGGATTGCCTTGGCTAAGCGATGCTCCGCCGACGTGAAGCACCTCGCAATCAGTCAACGCGCAGACCTTGTAGCCCGCTGCATGCATGCGGCAGCAAAGGTCTATTTCTTCCATGTGGGCGAAAAACTTCGGGTCGAGCCCCCCGAGATTGAGATATAGCTCAGTGTTCACAATCAAGGCGGCCCCTGAAGCCCAGCAAACATCCGCAGGGGGGCCGTCGTATTGCCCGTTGTCCTTTTCAATGGAGTCGAATAGTCTGCCCCGGCAATAGGGATAGCCAAGGCGGTCGAGATAGCCTCCGGCCGCTCCGGCATATTCAAAGGAGGAGGGGTCGCGGAAACTTTTGATTTTCGGTTGTGCCGCTCCCACGTCGGGATTCTTCTCCATAAACCTCAGCAACGGTTGCCACCAGCCTTCTCCCACCATGACATCGCTGTTGAGCAGAATGGTGAAAGGATAGCGAGTGGCGGAGATCGCCCTGTTGTAGCCCTCAGCGAAACCATAGTTTTTGTCAAGCCCTATGACTTCGATGCCGGGCAGGTTCTCCCGGATCCATCCGACAGAATCGTCAGTCGACCCATTGTCGGCCACGATAAGGTCTACGTCGCTGCCCGACGTATGGCGGGCGGCTGTAGGCAGGAATTCCTTCAGGAGAGATAGTCCGTTCCAATTAAGGATTATGACGGCCAATTTTTTCATGACATCATTAATGGATATGAAAGGCGGTGATGATTTCCGGTTGAAGAGGGGAGATTTCTCCGAGCCGCACGTCGGAGATGGTGTTGATAAGCTCAGGGATCAGAGGGGCCTCCACGCGGAGATAGTTGTCGGTCAGTCCGTGCATACGGTAGTCGCCTGAAGGCTGTTCCCACAATACGGGGCGCACCGATCCTTCTGCCTTCCTCATGAAAGCCTCCATCTTTTTGTCGGAAAGGCGTGTGAGCGCCGCCACCCTGCGATGCTTCTCCTCCTGGCTGACATTGTCGCCAAGGAGGAGAGCTTTCGTGCCTGGACGTTCGGAATACGGGAACACATGATAGCGTGTCACGTCGAGGCTCTCGGCAAATTCAAGGCTCTTGCACCATTCCTTCTCTGTCTCGCCCCTCGCCCCTGCGATAATATCGACTCCGATGAAGGCGTCAGGGATGAGCCGGCGGATGCTTTCTATGCGCGATTGGAAAAGCGAGGTGTCGTAGCGGCGGTTCATTAGCCTCAACACCTCGTCGGAGCCGGATTGCAGCGGGATGTGGAAATGGGGCATGAACGCCCGGGCTTCTGAGGCAGTCCAGCTGATGATCTCTTCCGTCAGCAGGTTTGGCTCGATGGAGGAGATACGGAATCTCTCGATCCCCTCCACTTCGTCGAGGCTGCGGAGAAGGGAAAAGAGGTCTTGCCCGTTGTCGCGCCCGAACTCGCCGATGTTCACTCCGGTGATGACAATCTCCTTCCCTCCACGTTCTGCCACGTCGCGGGCCATTGCGACAAGGTCGGGAATCATGCCGGAACGAGATCGGCCGCGAGCGAAAGGAATCGTGCAATACGTGCAGAAATAATCACATCCGTCCTGCACTTTCAGGAAGTAGCGTGTGCGGTCGCCCTTTTCACAAGAGGGGTGGAAAGCCTTGATGTCGCGGAAGGGGGTGACCTCCATGCGTTTTTTTCTGTCGGCAAGCCAAGCGTCGATATGGTCGGCCATTCGGAGTTTCTCCTCCGAGCCGATCACGATGTCCACTCCTGGCAGTCCGGCCACCTCCTGCGGCTTCAGCTGGGCGTAGCATCCGGTCACGGCGATTGTTGCCCCGGGATATCGGGCAGCCAGGCTTCTGATAAGCCTTCGCCCCTTTTTGTCGGCCATTTCCGTGACCGAGCAAGTGTTGACGACGCAAATGTCGGGAGTCTCCCCCTTTGCTGCGCGGGAGATTCCCCTTTCGGCGAGCATCTTTCCGATCGTGGAAGTCTCGGCGAAATTAAGTTTGCAGCCAAGGGTGAAATAGGCCGCTTTCAAATATTGAGAATTGTCTGTCATAAGCGCAAAGTTACTAAAAATGGGGCAAAAAGTCGATGATTGGGTCTTAAAATTGAAAAAACATGCGAAAAAGATTGACAAGAGGGGGTGGAATTTATTAACTTTGCACCCGTTGTCGGCGTTTATGAATATGGCGTGTGCCCGAAGACTGCCGACGGCGAGTGGATTCGTGAGGCATGCCGCACGAAAAAGTCGCTTTGACTTTTTCGGATTCCTATCAAAAAAGCCAACGGCAACAAACAATTTATCCTGAGGATATGAAGCATAACAAAGAGGTAAGGATCTCATATTGGGCAGCCCATCTGACGACCATAGTGAGCGTGACGCTCGTCTTGGTCATTATCGGCATTATTGCTCTGGTCACGATTGCCACCGCATCCGAGACGCGCCGCCTTCGTGAGCGTCTGGAAGTCAGCGTGGTCATGGCCGACAGCGTCAGCGACGCCGGGGCGATGGATCTTGCCAAGAAAATCGAGAAGGCTCCCTATGCCCTTTCCGTGGGCGTGATAACCAAGGACGACGCATTGAAGAATTGGAAAACCGATACCGGCGAAGACCTTGAGGCTCTATTCGGCGTCAATCCTTTGTCGCCGGAGGTGGTCTTCTCAGTTAAGGCCGACTATGCTTCAGAGCGAAGCCTTAAGGAGATCGAGACATCGATAAAGAAAGAGAAGGGTGTGGCAGGAGTGGCTTTGCCGGATTCTGCGATGCTTGAAAGCATGAACCGCAATATCGAGAGCATCACGATAGTGCTTGGCATTATCGCCCTCGTGATGATAGTCATTTCATTTGTCTTGATCAACAACACCGTCCATCTTGCCATCTACGCCCGCCGCTTCACAATCCATACGATGCAGCTCGTAGGCGCCACGAATGGCTTCATTCGCAGCCCGTTCATAATGAGTAATATGACGTCGGGATTGATTTCCGGACTGGCTGCCGTGTGCATACTCGCCCTGGCATTGCTGTTGATTCCGGAGGGGAATTTCACGTATGCCGTGGATCTGCTCGGATGGCCGAGCTTGCTTATTGTGGCAGGAGGGATTCTGCTCATCGGAATGCTCCTATGTGGCCTTGCCGCCTGGATTGCCACTACCCGCTATCTGAGGCAAGACTACGACGAGCTCTTTAAATAAGGCATAAACACGACAATCATATTTAAGATTCCAAAACAACAACAACAGAATATCGAAGAAAACAAAACGACATGGCGTTGAATTTAAAAATAGAGGAACGTGATCCGCAGGGTCTCGATAAAACCAAGGAGAAGGATCGTCCGTTCTCCAAAATGAACTACTACATGATGGCTGGATGTCTTCTGCTGATAGTCGTCGGCTTTATGCTCATGAGCGGCGGTGGAAGCACCACGGAAAACGGCTTCAACCCGGAGATATTCTCCGCACGCAGAATCGTGGTCGGCCCGGCGCTCTCATTTATAGGTTTCCTGCTGATGGCGTTTGCCATTGTTTGGCCTCCGAAGAAAAAATAATATCGCGGCCGCCGGCGAAAGAAGATGGCGGCCGGCTCATTTATCATAAATCAAATTACTCTATCAATGGAATGGCTTGATGCTTTAATCCTTGGCATCGTGCAGGGGCTTGCCGAATACCTGCCGATCAGTTCGAGCGGACATCTTGAAATTTTCCGCGAGATTCTCGGAATCGATCTCCCCTCCGACAAAGTGCTTCAATTCGACCTTATCCTTCATGCCGCTACGGTATGCTCCACAATCGTTATCCTTTGGCCAATGTCCAAGAAGCTGTGCATAAGCTTCTTTGGCTTCAAGCGCGACTACGATTTTTATTACGTCTGCAAGATTCTGCTTTCGTGCATTCCTGTGGCGATAGTCGGACTTTTCTTCAAGGAAACGGTGGAGGGATTCTTCGGGAGCGGACTGACCGTGGTCGGTATCTGTCTGCTCGTGACGGCGATGTTGCTGACGTTTGCCCATTGGACGGGCACCCGCGAGAACGGCCGGGGCATGGTCAGCGCCTCCAAAGGACACGACATTACATGGCTTGACGCCTTCATCATAGGTTGTGCCCAAGCCGTTGCTGTGCTACCGGGTCTGAGCCGTTCCGGATCAACAATAGCCACAGGTATTTTGCTCGGCGACAAGCGCGACAAGGTGGCGGCATTTTCCTTTCTTATGGTGATTATCCCTATTCTTGGGGAGGCCCTTCTCGATGTCAAGGAGATTGTCTCCACTCCGGCAGCACAAGGCGACAACGCTGTGGGGGCAATGGCAATGGCAATCGGTTTCGCTGCATCTTTCATAGTCGGTTGTTGCGCTTGCAAATGGATGATTAATCTCGTGAAAAAGGGCAAGTTGATATGGTTTGCCGCATATTGTGTCCTGATGGGAATAATCTGTCTGCTTTGGCGTTGATGCCTGAAGACGGCGTAAACACTAAAAAACAATCGCATGGATTTTATTAGCGGAGAAATAATAGGGATAGACAAACCATTGGGCTGGACTTCGTTCGATGCCGTGAAACGGCTTCGTGGGGCGATTCAGCGCAGACTCCACGTCAAGAAGTTCAAGGTGGGGCATGCCGGAACTCTCGACCCCCTCGCTACGGGCGTGCTTATCATTTGCACGGGAAGGTCTACACGCAAGATTGACGACATACAGAACGGCGACAAGGAATACGTGGCCGTCATACGGTTTGGGGCGACGACCCCGAGCTTCGACCTTGAGACTGAAATTGACCGGGAATATCCTTGGGAGCACATCTCAAAGGAAACAGTGGAAAATGCTTTGCCAAATTTTATGGGCAAGATAATGCAGGTTCCCCCGGTCTTTTCCGCCGTGAAGGTCGACGGCAAGCGGGCATACAACCTTGCCAGAAAAGGGAAGGCCGTCAATCTTAAAGCCAAGCAGCTTGAGATAAAGGAAATGGAATTGCTGGCGTGCGACTTCCCGGAAATCACGGTCAGGATCGTGTGCAGCAAGGGAACGTATATCCGGGCGATAGCCCGCGATCTCGGAGAGGCTCTCGGAAGCGGCGCACACTTGACTGGACTTCGCCGAACCCGCGTTGGCGGAATAAAGATTGACGACTGCATGACCGTGGAAGAGGCCATCGAAAAAATATCCACAGACGAATTGACTTTCCCGGAAGACTACCGGATGCCGGAGCGCGATTGAGACGAGGGCGGAAAAGATTCGTCTGCAATTCAAAACATATTAAAAATTAGAACCAAAAATCATAGACATCAGAAATGAAACTCTCACAGTTTAAGTTTAAGCTTCCTGATAATCTGATTGCTCAGACCCCATCTGAAAATCGCGACGAATGCCGCCTGATGGTGGTCAATGCCAAGACGGGGGAGATCAGCCACCGCATATTCAAGGAAATCATCGATTATTTTGACGATGGCGACGTCATGATTTTCAACGATACCCGCGTCTTCCCGGCTCGTCTTTACGGCAATAAGGAGAAGACGGGAGCAAGGATTGAGGTATTTCTTCTCCGCGAGCTGAATGAAGAAAATAAATTCTGGGATGTGCTCGTGGAGCCGGCCCGCAAGATAAGGATAGGCAACAAGCTCTATTTCGGTGAAGACGATTCGATGGTGGCGGAGGTAATTGACAACACCACTTCACGTGGTCGTACGCTGCGATTCCTTTACGACGGCCCTCACGATGAATTTAAGGAGACGCTTTATTCAATGGGAGAGACCCCGCTCCCGGAGTATATAACGCGTAAAGTGGAGCCTTGGGACGAGGAGCGTTATCAATGTATATTCGCCAAGAACGAAGGGGCCGTGATGGCTCCGGCGGCCGGGCTTCATTTCAGTCGCGAATTGCTTAAGCGGCTTGAGATAAAGGGAGTGGAACGCGGTTTCCTCACTCTTCACAGCGGACGAGGCAATTTCAAGGACATCGACGTGGAAGACCTCACGAAGCATCGGATGGACAGCGAGGAGATGTTTGTCAATGAGGAGCTCGTGGAGATGGTCAACAAGGCTAAGGACAACAACCGCAACGTTTGCGCGATAGGCACGTCTGTGCTCCGGGCCGTGGCGAGCGCTGTCTGCATGAATGGCCATTTGATGACGTATGAAGGCTGGACCAACAAGTTCATCTTCCCTCCATATGATTTCACGGTATGTAATGCGCTTGTCTCCAACTTCCACTTGCCATTGAGCACTATGCTTATGATGGTGGCGGCGTTTGGCGGCTACGACACGGTCATGAAGGCCTACGAAGTGGCCGTAAAGGAGAAATACCAATTCGGGGCGTATGGAGATGCGATGCTGATATTGCGATGATTCCTAAGAAACTGAAAAAAGCTGAGAAGGCTTCTAAACGCCTCTACAATTGCTTTAGGAAAGCGCTCTAAAATTGCCATTTTGGCAAGCTAAAGATTAAAAAACAGTTAAATCACTGTGAAATATAGTTAAGGCTCTTGAAAAAGAGCCTTAATTGTATTAACTTTGCAGTGTGTTTTTCATGGTATTAGTTTTAAGGTAAGAGGATTAGTTGTCGAGAGACAATTAATCTTTATTTTTTTATACCCTTTTGTCCGAAATTAGGGTGTTCAGATCATTCCTACTTATCGTCAGTGGAAAAGGTCGTGGATGACGGAGAGGGAGCGGAGATTGGAGGTGCCGGGGTAGTGTATGCCGTAGTAGCGGAGCATTCCTTCGAGTATACGGTGGCGCAGATTGCCGTTAAGGCGCAGCGCCGGAGCATTTGAGAAGTTGAGTTTGCACAACGTGGCGGCGACACGGGCTTCATCGCCGCTTAGATAGTCTCTATGGGGTGGGATCCGGTCGGTGAACACCCCCGCCTGCATGTTGAGCACCATTCCGGGAGCATAGAGCGTCGAGTCCGGCTGAATACCCACGAAGGGAAGCAGCGAGGCAAGAAACGTGATATGGAAATCCGATACCCCTGTCTCCATGTTGTCGAGAAGCGTTAGGGAATCCACTATATAGTGCCAAAGACCCTCATCCGGCATCGAGGCACGTAGCAGACGGTTGAGAAATTCCGACAAGAAGAGGGCGATTAGCTGCTTGACGGGATGGAAATATATGTCGGTCCAAACACGGGCGAGTGAGAATGTCCCGAGTCTCTGCAGCTCTGTTGTGGCCCGGAAATGAATATCGCTCTCAATGACCGACAAGGGGAGCAGACGCGACCTTCTCAGAGCGGCTGCCTTACCGCTCCCTGCAGGGGAGAGAAAGGATATCCTTCCCCGAAGCCGCGAGAAGACGCTCACGATGTCGTGGCGGTCGGAATGCTTCGTAACGTCGAGCACTATTGCTGTCATTTTCTCTGTCATGACCGCGAATTTATAAAAAAATGCGCTCCCGTCCAAACCAAAACTGCGGTATGGCGTTCTAAAGATAAAGGTCGCGGCGAAATCCCCGACACGTTTTCCGCTCAAGGCCGATGAAGACACGAAACTTTAATTAATAGTTATACTATGGCTGACACAAAAAGCTTGAAAGGCACGAAGACCGAGGTCTGTCTTGCCAATGCGTATGTAGCAGAATCATGCGCCTATTCCCGCTACACATTTTTCGCGCAGTCTGCGCAGAAGGAGCAATATTTCCAATACGCCAACATTTTCACCGAGACGGCCGCCAATGAGCTCCGCCACGCCAAGATATTCCTGCAATATCTGAAGGAGGGGGGCGTGACAACTGCTCCCATCGGTGTTGACCCGGGCATCCTGTCGCCGACGGTCGACAACCTGAAAGTGGCTGCCGAAGAGGAAAGAAAAGAGGGAGTGGAGCAATATACGGAGTCTGCTAAGATAGCTGAATCCGAGGGCTTTACGGAAATCGCCGACAAATTCCGCGCTATCGCTACGATTGAAAACCGCCACATGGCCCGTTTCAACGAGATGCGCGAGCGTATCGAGAACGGCACTGTCTGGAAGCGCGAGAAGCCCATCAAATGGCAATGCCTCGTATGCGGCTACATCTATGAAGGCACAGAGCCGCCACAGAAATGCCCTGCCTGCAACCATCCTTACCAGCATTTCATGCCGGAGGAGGAGAATTATTGAAAAAGAGAGCATCTACAAGGTAAAAGATGACAAAAATCAAGATTCGATGTCGGCCGATAGTTTGGCCGGCATCGTTTCGTTATGGCTGCTTAGTCGCTGATTCAGGCAATCATGGGATAGAAAAAATCTGCGCTCTAATACTTGGTTATATCGTTTTTTTGTCTTAACTTTGCCGCCGAAATGTTATAGATTGTTAAAACAACAATCGAAGTTCTACAACTTCATCATTCGATCCACTATTGCCATGCAGGCGCATGTAATGAAAAAGATTTTGATAGCTGTTTTCTGCTTATCAACGGCAGCTTTGCTTTGCGGGACGATGTCGTCGTGCCGGAAAGCGGAGAAAGCCGCCACGCCCCTCTCCATCCCCCAGAAAGACGCGGAATTCTTCCATGCTGACAACGATATAGCCATGACTGTCAGAAGTCTGGCAGATGCCCTTCAGGTGGGCGAGCCGCTCGACAGCGCGGAATATGATTTTGAGGGAATACTGACCGACGGACAAGGTTCGCCGTTGTACACCGACGTTCAGGGGGCTCCCGGACTATGGGAAATCGATGTGCTCGACAAATCCAACGTCATGATACGCAACGTCTATCTCGGCGACCTTCTTCCCCTCGACTTGCAGAACTATATCCTGCAAAGTCTCAGGATAGGGGAGGGGGAGCGGCTCGATTTCACTGCTCACGATGCCGTCAGCGACGACGAGACGGAAATAGTGGTCTACGACTGCAAGGGGGTATACCTACGTTTCGAGGTCAGGGCCGGAATCGCACCCAATGGGCTTGAAGGGCCGCTGCTGAGCATAATCATGAGCTCAGACCCTCCGGCCGGGGTCGAAACACGAAAAGACGTGTAGGCTCAAATCTGGGAAGGGCCATAAGCTGCACGTCGGCCTTGCGGTCGTCGATCGACTGCATGGCGTTGCCCACTTTCTTTCCGGCCTCCTCCAAAGCCCCCCTGACTGCGGCAAGGGCCTTCTGCGGAGTGTTGTTGTCTTGCGAAAGATGACAGAGGAAAATATATTTCAGGTCGGGGTTGATTATTTCCTTAAGGAAAGCGGCTGTATGGGTGTTGTCCATATGGCCGATTTCAGTCTGTATTCTTGCTTTCAGGTATTCGGGGTATCTTCCGAGCCGCAGCATCTGAAGGTCGTAGTTGGCCTCGATGACCAGATAATTGGCTCTGCTCATATAGAAGCGTGCACGCTCGGTGACCTCTCCAAGGTCGGTCGCAAGCACGAAGCGCATCCCCGCAAACTCAATGGAGAATCCCATGTTGTCGGTCCCGTCGTGAGGCACTTCAAAGGCCGTTATTTCCAGATCGGCGATTTTGAACGGAATCTCCTTGAATATCGGCTGATGATAGTCTTTGAGGCGCTTCGAGATGCTATGGCGTTTCAATATCCCGTTGACTACGCGGTTTGTGCAGTAGAGACGCAGGTGCTTGTTATTGCGAAGAAGCGTGTAGACGTATCTGACATGATCGGAATGGTCGTGGGTCAAAAGGACGGCCACCACTTTTTTCATATCGATTCCATTGGCACTGAGTGTGGATTCAATGACGTCGGCTTTCAGGCCGGCATCTATTATTATGCCACCCTTGGGAGTGCCGATATAGCATGAGTTGCCACTCGATCCGGAGCCGAGTGAGATATATTGCAGACGGAAGGCTGATGGATCGGTGGTTGCATTTTTAGACTGAGGAACCTCAGCGGAAGCGTAGACGTTACGCCTGACGGGCATATCGGGCTTAGCATAGACCCATTCCTCAAAAGGAAGGAGCGTTTGCCCCTCGAAAGATATTTTTTTACGCGGCATGGCTTGCGTCAATGGGAGTAGATTAGAAATATGGCCGGGCGTTTGTCGAAATCATACGAAGCTTTCCTCCATCTTGACGCCGGCATGGTCTTGATGGTCTCTTTCTCCGGGTCTGTAATGTCGCAGGCCACGCAGACAAGTGTGTCGCCTCTCAAAGTGGAGATGAGGCTTTCTATCATTTTATTGTTGCGATAGGGTGTCTCAATGAAAATCTGGGTCATGTCGGCCTTTTTCGACGTGGCCTCAAGCTCCTTTAGCTTGCGCTCCCGCTCCTTGGAGTCAATTGGAAGATAGCCGTTGAAGGAGAATCCCTGTCCGTTGAACCCCGATGCCATCAAGGCCATCAATATACTTGAAGGCCCGACAAGGGGCACCACTTTCAGTCCCTCTCTTTGGGCGATGCTGACAGCCAATGCCCCCGGATCTGCCACGGCGGGACATCCTGCCTCGCTCATCACTCCAACAGGCTCCCCTTTGCGCAATGCGTCGAGAAAGGAGGAGACTTCAGCCGGATCGGTGTGGCGGTTAAGTTCGTAGAATGTGGTCGACGCTATGTCGAATGCCGGGTCAATGCGTTTTAGGAAGCGTCTTGCCGTCCTGACATTCTCCACGATAAAATGGCGGATGCCTTTCAGCAATACGGAGTTTCCGTCCGGCAGGACGTCGTGCAGAGGGGCGTCGCTGATGTTGACAGGGATTAAATATAAAGCAGCTTCGATTTTCATATACACAAAATTAATAAAAAATTACTACATTTGCATGTTTTTTCAGTGAAGTTGTTTAAACTTTTTCCTTTTTAACGGATATTATATACGTTCACATCCTAAAAATATCTTTAGTCAGGTTATGGAGCTACCCAAAGGTTTTATAGAAATGATGTCGGAGATTCTCGGCCCGGAGACGGATGATTTCCTTCGGGCCATGAATGAGCCTCCGGTAGTCTCAGTCAGAGTCAACGGCAGAAAACCGACATCTGCGTTTGCTGGGGAAAGAGACGTAAAATGGTGTGATAAGGGATATTATCTTAAGGATAGACCTGTGTTTACGCTTGATCCCCTGCTTCATGCCGGTGCCTATTACGTGCAGGACGCCTCATCGATGATTTACTATGAAGCCACACGTAGGATACTCTCCGGACTGGGTGCCGTGTCTGAAGATGGAAAGCCTCTTCATCCGGTCGGCGTGCTCGATATGTGCGCCGCCCCGGGAGGTAAGACCACGGCAATAATCGACGCTCTTCCCGATGGGTCGAGGGTCGTTGCTAACGAATACGTAGGGAAGAGAGCCGGAATACTTCGGGAAAATCTCATAAAATGGGGATATCCTGACGTGACGGTGACCAACCGGGATTCCTCATGGTTTGCCGAAGATGGAGGCAAATATGATATAGTGGCGGTGGATGCCCCCTGTTCCGGCGAGGGGATGATGCGTAAAGAGCCTGAGGCCGTCAGACAATGGAGTGAGGATTTGATCGATAAATGCAGCAGTCTTCAAAGAGAGATTCTGACCAACGCTGCCAACGCAGTCGCCGTCGGAGGTTTCCTAATTTATTCCACCTGCACGTTCAATCGCAGGGAGAATGAGGATAATGCCGAATTCATAGCCGAAGAGCTTGGCCTTGTCCCCTATGACCCCGCTTTCCCGAAAGAATGGGGCATACCGTCCGGAATAGGCACATCGTTGCCTGTCAGCCGCTTCATGCCCCACAAAACCGAGGGTGAGGGATTGTTTCTCGCTATTTTCAGGAAGCCGGGTGAATATGTCCGCTCTCATATCAATAAATCAGCACCTTGCCTGTGCCGAAGGATCGAGCCTGCGTCACAGGCATGCCGCTCCTCAAGAATTAAGGGAGGGAAAAAGACTCGGGATGCAGAGCCCCCGGAGATGGAAAGGATTCTTGCCGTGGATTTCGACAAGTCGGCTTATGTGACTGCGGAGCTTGACAGGGAGACGGCTTTGGCGTATCTGAGAAGGGAGTCGATAGTGTTGCCTCCTGTTGTGGCCAAGGGCATTGTGATAGTCTGCTATGAAGGTCTTCCCTTGGGACCTGTCAAAAACATCGGAAGCCGTGCCAACAATCTTTATCCTAAGAACTGGCGTATCCTAATGCGCTAAGAGCACGCTCTTAGCTCAGCATTGCTTGAACCACAGGTTTTGCAACCGTGTTTTATTTGTAATCCATTAACTTTGTGGAAATATCTCCTCCCATGTTGCCGACGTTGCAATCAAGATGTGAGAAATTTCAAAATAATTAGAAATGAGTAAAAACAAGGATAAAGGAGTTTTCCCGGTGACGGGCATGATGTGTGCCGTATGTGCCGGGACTGTTGAGAAAACCGTATCGGAAGTTCCGGGCGTGTCGGATGTGGCAGTCAATTTTGCCTCGTCGGAGGTTTCGTTTTCATGGGATGCGTCTGCCACGTCTCCCGAGAAGGTGGCGGAGGCCGTCCGTGCGGCCGGCTACGACATGATTGTGGAGGATTCCGAGGCAAAGGCCGTGGAAGAGAAACAGAAGTCAGACATGCGGCAGTATAAGAGAATGCGCACGGACCTTATCTTGGCGTGGGTCTTCACTATCCCGTTGAGCTGCATATGTATGCTCCACATTCATTTCCCCGGCGACGGCTACGTCATGATGATGCTTGCGCTCGCGGTGATGGCCGTCAGTGGAAGGCGATTCTACGTCAATGGTTTGCGACATCTTTTCAGCGGGCGTCCCGATATGGATTCTCTCGTGGCGGTTTCCACTCTTGTCAGCTTCCTATTTTCGCTTTTCAATACGCTATTCCCTTCATATTTCACGTCAAAA
This sequence comes from Muribaculaceae bacterium, assembly GCA_009775375.1. Classification (GTDB taxonomy): domain Bacteria; phylum Bacteroidota; class Bacteroidia; order Bacteroidales; family Muribaculaceae; genus Lepagella. The sequence goes on from VSPO01000002.1 coordinate 45,181, forward strand.
GGGATTCCGGCCGACCTCTATTATGAGGCTGCTGCCATGATTGTTGCGTTTGTGCTGACGGGAAAATTCATGGAGATGCGTGCCAGGCGTAACACTGGCACTGCCATAAAGGCTCTTATGGGTCTTCAGCCTTCCGAAGCATTGGTGGTTGATGCAGGCGGCAATCTGACGACGGTCAGTGTCAATGATATCAAGCCCGGTGACCGACTGTCGGTGCGACCGGGGGAACGGATTCCTGTGGATGGTAAAGTCGTGGCGGGAATATCAGTCGTGGATGAAAGTATGCTGACCGGTGAGCCGGAGGGAGTAGAGAAAGTGGCCGACGACAAAGTGACAGCCGGCACCATGAACGGCAACGGCACGTTGACGGTCGTGGCGGAAAAGGTAGGCAAGGCCACGGAACTTTCTCGCATAATCCGTTGCGTCAGGGAAGCGCAGGGCTCCAAGGCCCCGGTTCAGAGGCTTGTCGACAAAATCAGCCGCGTTTTTGTTCCCGTTGTCATATCCGTCGCCATACTGACATTCGTGGTCTGGATAAGCTTCGGGATCGACAAGCTTCCTATGGCTGTCTTGGCGGCGGTGTCGGTGTTGGTGATAGCTTGTCCCTGCGCTTTGGGGCTCGCCACGCCTACGGCCGTAATGGTCGGCATTGGCAGGGGTGCCTCTAATGGGATATTGATAAAGGAGGCCGCCGCGCTTGAGCAGTTGCAGAAGGTCGATACGCTTGCGATTGACAAGACCGGCACGATTACGGAGGGCCTGCCTTCCGTCGTGGATATCTTTCAGGATGGGGAATCGGAGCCCTTGTTCTTCGATGCGCTGAGTCGGCTTGAGAGGCATTCCACGCATCCCCTTGCCAAGGCGATTTCTGAATGGACAAAAGCCAACGGGACAACTTCCGGAGCCGTGGAAATAGAAGATTTCGAGAATATCCCCGGTATGGGAATCGTTGGAAAAGTCGGGAATATACGGGCATGGATTGGCAATGAAAGTCTGGCGGATAGAATGGAAGCTCCGACATCTTCTGAAATGAGCTCTATGGCTGCGGAGTGGGCACGGGAAGGCGCGGGAGTGGTTTTCGCCGGAATCCCCGGGAAAAACCTGGTGGTATTCAAAGTTGCGGATACGATTCGTCAGGATGCCGCAGAGGCAGTCGAGGCTTTGAAAGATATGGGAGTGACGACAATACTGCTGACCGGTGACCGTTTCGCCACTGCCAAGCATGTGGGGAGGCTTGTCGGAATCGATGAGGTGGTTGCCGAAGTCCTTCCTCAAGGAAAGCAAGACGAGATAAAATCGTTGAAAAAGGAGGGCCGCTTTGTGGCAATGGCAGGCGACGGCATCAATGATTCGCAGGCACTTGCGGAGGCGGATGTCTCTATTGCTATGGGAGGGGGAAGCGATATCGCGATGGAAGTGGCGCAATTGACCATTATTTCCGGCAAACTTACCTACATACCAAAGGCTATCCGTCTGTCGGCTGCCACATTAAAGGTCATTAAAGAGAATCTGTTCTGGGCATTTATCTATAATGTCTTGGGCATTCCTTTGTCGGCCGGCGTGCTTTACCCCGTCTGCGGATTGATGCTGACTCCGATGATCGCTTCGGCGGCAATGGCATTCTCCTCTGTGTGTGTCGTGGCAAATTCTCTAAGGCTTAATAAAATCCGTATTGACCATTGAGGTCGCTCAGATAAGGATTGTCTTTTTGGGTATATGTAGAGATTAGTTTTGATGACATGCGCTTTCGGGTATACCCCTCGATAAGTGATGATTTGGTTCTTTCGTCAGAAATCTGTAATTTTGCATGAATCGAGGAGAAATTGCCGACATGGATGTTTCCCCGAAGGGAGACTATTCAAGACGTTTCCCGATATAGGAAGACAGACCCATCTAATATGCGGATGCCGTTTGGATTTGATATAATTATTTAGAAATAAAATTGATAAAGATATGAAGTTTAAGACCAATGCGAAATGCGCAGGCTGCTCGGCAGCTATATTAAAGGCGATGAACGCCGAGTTTCCGAATGAGGAATGGACTCTTGATTTGACCACCGCCGACAAAGTGCTTGAAAATCATGGCGTTCCTGAAGACGCAGCCAAGGCGGCTCAGGTGATAAAGACTCTGGAAGAGACAGGGTTTAAAGGCTCATGGATTCAACAATAGACCCTGTGTCGGAGCCTTCGACTGGCGAAGCATGGGACGACCGTACACTACGTCTATTGGGTGAAGATGGAGTGGAACGTCTGCGCAGGTCGTCGGTTCTCGTAGTCGGAGTTGGCGGAGTCGGTGGATATGCCGCTGAGATGCTCGCGAGAAGTGGCGTCGGAAACATGACGATAGTCGATTCCGACAATGTCGCCGAAAGCAACGTCAATCGCCAGCTGATAGCCACGACTTCCACCGTCGGCCGTCCGAAGGTGGAGCTTTTTGCAGATCGGTTTCGCGACATCAATCCTGAGATCAACGTAAATCCTAAAATAGAGTTTGTTGATGCAGAAAAGATTGAGGATTTATTCTGCAATGGCGGCTATGATTATGTGGTCGATGCGATCGACACGGTCGCTCCCAAGGTGGCCTTGATTGCCCATTGCCTGCGACACAGGATTCCCATTGTTTCGTCGATGGGCGCAGGAGGAAGGATCGATGTCACGAAAGTAGGATACTACGACCTTTGGGAGACCCGTGAAGACGGTCTGGCACGTGCCGTAAGACAAAAACTGAAGGCCATGTCGCTACGCAGGCCGCTTAAGGTGGTGGCAAGCACTGAGAAACCTATGTCTCATTCGCTGATACAGCTTGAGACTGTCAACAAAAGGAGTTCATATGGCACTCTCGCCACTATTCCGGCTTTGTTCGGAATCTTTCTTGCAAACCACGTTATCAGAAAACTAACAGGAATATAGAAGATGATAGAAATCCGTAATGTCACGAAATCATACGGCCCGCTGACCGTGCTCCACGACGTTTCCCTGACCATACCCGAGGGGGAAATCATGGCCATAGTCGGTCCGTCGGGAGCCGGGAAGACTACCCTGCTGCAGATTGCCGGCACGCTCGACCGTCCTGATTCCGGAGGGGTGTGGTTTGACGGGACTGATCTTTTCCAACTAAAAGACAAGCCTCTCTCCGCGTTCCGCAATCTTAATATAGGCTTCGTTTTTCAGTTTCATCAGCTTCTCCCGGAGTTCAGTGCTTTGGAAAACGTGGCGATGCCTGCTCTTATAGCCGGACGGGATAGGAAAGAGGCTTTCAGGGAGGCGGAGAAGCTCTTGGGTGAGTTTGGACTTGGCCACAGGCTCTCCCATCGTCCGTCGGAACTGTCGGGAGGCGAAAAGCAGCGAACGGCCATAGCCCGGGCTCTTGTCAACAATCCGAGGATGGTGCTCGCTGATGAACCCACCGGCAGCCTTGACTCTCGCAACCGCCTGGAGATCCAGGAAATCATATCTGGCCTTCGGGCGGATAGGCGACAGACATTCGTGGTCGTCACCCACGACCGGGACATGGCCTCGATTGCCGACCTGACAGTGGAAATGGCCGACGGAAGAATAGTGGGCAGCAGCAGAAAAACGGAAGAAATTGCCGACGCAGCCAATATTGTTTTGGATGTTTGAGCTTTTTTCGCTATCTTCGCGTTCCTATTTCGGAATTGCCCGGGCTCTTTTTTTAGATTGCTCACAGGGCAACCACCTATTTTAATAATCATAAATAAAGAATAAAAATGGCAACACCAGAAAACCAGAACAAAAATCAACTTCAGATTCAACTCCGTCCTGAAATCGCCGATGGAAAATACAGCAATCTCGCTATGATCGGCCACGGCCCCAATGAATTCCTTATTGATTTCATCTTCGCCGCTCCCGGCATGCCCCAGGCTCCGGTGGTAAGCCGCGTCATCATGAGCCCGGAGAATGCAAAGCAGCTCATGTTCGCCCTGACGGACAACATCAAGAAATATGAGGCTCAGTTCGGCGAGATCACTCCCCGTCAGAACCAGGCCATCGGCAACAACTGATCAGAATAATGGACAACAACCTTACGCTCTACAATTCGCTCACGCGCATCAAGATGCCTTTCAAGCCTATACATGATGGTCACGTGGGCATGTATGTGTGCGGGCCTACTGTATATGGCGACGCACATCTGGGGCATGCTCGCCCCGCAATCACGTTTGACGTACTTTTCCGTTATCTGCGTCACCTGGGCTATAAGGTGCGTTACGTCAGAAATATCACGGATGTCGGCCATCTTGAGCATGACGCCGATTCCGGAGAAGACAAGATAGCCAAGAAGGCACGTCTCGAGCAGCTTGAGCCTATGGAGGTGGTGCAGCTTTATCTCAACCGCTACCACCACGACATGGAGGCTCTCAACGTGCTGCCGCCGAGCATCGAGCCCCATGCTTCAGGCCATATTATCGAGCAGATAGAGTATGTCAAGAAGATACTCGACGCCGGATATGCCTATGAAAGCAACGGATCGGTCTATTTCGATGTGGAGAAATACAACCGCGACCATCACTACGGCAAGCTTTCCGGACGAAATATCGAGGATCTGCTTTCTACGACCCGTGAACTCGACGGACAGGAGGAGAAACGCAATCCTCTCGACTTTGCCCTTTGGAAGAAGGCTGCGCCGGAGCATATAATGCACTGGCCCTCTCCCTGGAGCGAGGGTTTCCCGGGATGGCATCTTGAATGCTCCACGATGGGAGAAAAGTATCTTGGGGAGACTTTCGACATCCATGGCGGTGGCCTTGACCTGCTTTTCCCCCACCATGAGTGCGAGATCGCGCAAAGCGTGGCGGCGCAGGGTCATGAGGCGGTGAAATATTGGGTTCATAACAATATGATCACCATCATGGGAAAGAAAATGGGCAAGAGCTACAATAATTTCATTACCCTCGAACAATTCTTCGACGGGTCGCATCCGAAATTGGAGCAGGCCTATTCCCCGATGGTGATACGTTTCTTCATCCTTCAAGCCCACTACCGTTCGACTGTCGATTTCTCGAACGCAGCCCTTCAGGCGGCGGAAAAAGCATTCCAAAAAATCACAGACGGCTATCGCCGTCTGCAGAATCTCCTCCCGGCAGAGAAATCCACGGTGGAGGTGCCCGATTTCCTCACGAAATGCTATGAGGCGATGGATGATGACCTCAACACTCCCCAAGTGATAGCGCAGCTCTTTGATGCATGCAGGATTATCAATTCAGCCTCCGACGGCAACGTGAAGCTTTCTGCCGACAACATCGCGAGATTGCGCCATCTGTTTGACGTTTTCCTCATTGAGATACTCGGAATGCGCATGGCCGCCGACAGCGAGAATGCCTCGGCGTCGAAAGCCTACGAAGGTGCGGTAGATCTTCTGATGGAGGTTCGCAAGAACGCAAAAGCAGCCAAAGATTGGGCTACTTCCGACCTCATCCGCGACAAGCTCGCCTCCCTCGGTTTCGACATCAAAGACACAAAAGCAGGTGTGGAATGGTCGCTACGCTGACCGGCGTCCTGCAAATATTCAAAAAGACAAGGGAATCCAAGCTTTTGGATTCCCTTGTCTTTCTAAATATCTGCACCCTTGTTTATCTGGATTCATGGATGAGGTTGAGGAGCTCGGAGATGGCTGTCTCCGAGGGTATGTTCTTCTTTATAAGTTGCTTCCCTTTGTAGAGGCTGACCTTTCCGGGTCCGGCTCCTACATAACCAAAATCGGCATCCGCCATCTCTCCCGGACCATTGACGATGCACCCCATCACTCCTATCTTCAGCCCTTTCAGATCCCCGGTGGCTTCCTTGACTTTCTTAAGGGTCTGCTGGAGGTCGAACAGAGTCCTTCCGCATCCCGGGCACGCGATATATTCCGTTTTGCTGATGCGTAGTCTTGCTGCCTGAAGCAATCCCAAAGCTACGGAATTCAGGCTCTCCATCGTAAAGGCTTTCCCTTCCACCCATATGCCGGAACCATAACCGCCAAGCAGAAGCGGACCGAAATCGGCTCCGGCTTTCACCTGAAGGTCCTCCAGGTCGGTGTCGTCATATGCCATATGGATGATTATAGGATTTTTGCCGCCTAAACTGGCGAAACGGTCGATCCATGACGCTATTTCCCCGGGGCGGTTGACATTGGTCGATGATATGACTATGGGCAACGAATCGGAGAATAATTGCGGCTCAGAAGCGGCATCTACGCGATGCCACGCCTCCGGCGCGCCCGGAAGGTCATGACCTATGACAATTGGCCATGTCTCTCTCTCTAATCCCGGAATGGAGACTGAGACTTTCCTGACAGGGGCGGGAAGCACTGTCGAAGGCTCCACCACCTGAGTCTGATTCCTCCTCTCCCCGATGTAATCGCGCAATTTGACTGCCACAGGGATCTCATATTCCGGATCTTCAGTCAGCGACACCCGGATGGTGTCGCCTATGCCGTGGGAAAGAAGGGTGCCTATGCCGACGGAGCTTTTGATTCTGCCGTCTTCTCCGTCTCCAGCCTCTGTCACTCCGAGATGCAGAGGATATTCCATCCCCTCCTCCCTCATCCTTTTGTCAAGAAGCATGATTGTCTCAACCATAATGACCACGTTTGAGGCCTTTATGGAGATTACGATGTCGTTGAAATCTGCCTCCCGGCATATGCGGAGAAATTCAAGGGCTGATTCCACCATCCCGGCCGGAGTGTCGCCATAGCGGCTCATTATGCGGTCGGAGAGCGAACCGTGGTTCACGCCAAGCCGCACGGCCGTGGAATGCTTCCTGCATATTTCAAGAAAGGGGACGAGTGTCTCCCTTATTTTTTCTATTTCGGCCGCATACTCCTCGTCGGTGAACTCAAGCTGCTTGAAAGTGCGGGCCGCGTCGACGAAATTGCCCGGATTGATGCGGACTTTTTCGCAGGTCGTGGCCGCCTTGAAAGCCGCGTTGGGATTGAAATGCACGTCTGCCACCAAAGGCACGTCGCATCCGGCCTCGTCAAGACCTTTACGTATCGAGGTCATGTTCTCTGCCTCTCGCACGCCCTGGGTGGTCAGCCTGACGATTTCCCCTCCGGCCTTTGCTATTCTGAGGGCCTGCGCGACGCTCGACTCCGTGTCGAGCGTCGAAGTATTGTTCATCGACTGTATGCGGACGGGATTATCCCCCCCGATTCCTACGTTGCCAACGTTTGTGACGCTGCTTTTGCGGCGTCTGTAATTATATATGCTCATGATGATATTGCGGTAATTGTATGGATGTATGCTTGTCGTCAGATCGATGTTGGGGAAAGGGCTATTTGATCATGGTCAGGAAGAACACGCTGCAGAATCCTACGGCATAACCTGCCAGCACCTGCCACACCGTATGCCTGCGAAGCCAGACCCTTGCCGAACCGAGAAGCCCCGTGAGCACGAGCGACAGAATCAGCCAGAAGAATAGCTCCGGCTCCGGCGAACCGTCTTTCTGAATCCTGATAAGCAATGCCACGATTCCGGCGATTCCGGCGGCATGGGCGGAGATTTTCCACCAGAAGTTTATCACGAGGTTGACCAGACTTGCCAACGCGCCTCCTGCAAAGAAAAGGCTAAGCCAAGCCGGAGCCCCTTTGGAGGCCATGAACCATGCCGTGGCTAAATAGCACACTGTTATGATGACGTAAGGGATTGGCCGTTCTTTTCTGCCGTTCAGTCCTAAGTCGCCTACGTATCCAAGCTTCTTTAAAAGCACGATTATCAGCATCGGAATGACGACATCGATTCCCGCCACTATGAGAGTGAAATATATCCTCATTCCCATTGGGGCGACATCGAGGATGGAAAGTCCGAAAGCGAGAATCAATCCGTAGACTGGCATCAAAAGAGGGACGAGCACCCACGAGAGCACGTTGGAGAAAACCGTGACGGCGCGTTCGGTTCCCGATTCTTCGTCATCCTTATTGCCATGGTGGGCGTGTTGTGTTTTAGCCGGCTCAAGGGGAGGGGGCGGCGTAGAGGATTGTTCTGAGTCGCGGTCGTCCGGCTTGTCTCCAAACAGGCCTCTTCTGTTGTTGTTGAGGCTGTAGCGGTCGTTGTCGCTGCCGTCGGGCGACGGCACTTCGGGATAATATGAGGATGTATCGATTGGCATATCAATGTTTGTTTTGATGTTTTGCTATGTTAATCATGCCTTGTGTCTGTGCGTGCCCGCGTGGCTCAGTCCTGCTTGTCCCGGCTGCCTGATGTCTTCACGGCATTCTGGAATTTCGCCGGGACCGGAAGCTCAAACCTCATGTCCTTGCGCGTTATAGGATGGGCAAAACGCAGGGTGCGGGCATGGAGGCAAAGGCGATGGAGCCGGCTTTCCTTGGCTCCGTATTTACGGTCGCCGGAGATGGGATGCCCCATCTCGGAGGCATGCACCCTGATTTGGTTTTTCCTGCCCGTGTCGAGAGAAAATTCCACGAGAGAGAGTCCGTTGCCGCGTTTGAGGACGTTGAAATTTGTGACGGCGAGTTTCCCCTCATCAGGATTGTCGGTGGAGTAGACCACGAATTGGGAGTTCTCCGTCAGTCTTGACTTGATGAATCCCTTGTCTTCCTTCACGTATCCCTCAAGAAGGGCAACGTAAAGACGGTCGAGCACCATATTGTTCCAGTTGTGGCGCAGGTTTTCCTGAGCTTCCTGGCTTTTGGCAAACATCATAAGGCCCGACGTGTCGCGGTCAAGACGATGCACCACGAAAAGCTTGTTGCGCGGATCCTGCATCTTTATGTATTCCCTGACAATATCGTAGGCTGATATCTCCTTTTTGTGGCTTTGTGTGCCCACGGAAAGAAGTCCATATCCCTTGTTGACTACGATGATGTCGTTGTCTTCATAGACAAGCTGCAGACGTGGATGGCGGAGCACGACAAATGGCCGCGAAAGGTTGATTTCCACGAGGTTGCCTTGAGCGATCGGGGCATCGAAAGCTGTGGTCACCGTGCCGTCGACCCGCATCTGCCCGTGGCGAAGCCATGATTTCAGGTCGGACCTGCTCCTGTCGGGCATTTTTTCTGCCACGAAAGCAAGCAGTTTTCCCTCGTCGGGGCCTTCGTTTGTCCATGAAAGGATGCGGTCTTCACGAAATATATTTTTTGTCTGATGATGTCTGTCGCGTTGCATTTATGTCTGTTTTATAATATAACAATTTAATCCGTGTTCTGTTATCCGATGGGATCCCTCATTTGGATGTCGCTACGTGGCGGCTCTCTTTAAAGCCTGGTTGCCGAATCGGCAATACAGGCATTTGCGAGGGTCGCAATATTCTTTTTTAAGATGGATGAGGGCTTGCGAGCGCATGGCGTCGGAGGCTTTCATTCCCAAGCCTTGCCAAAGTCGGGTGATGGCGTTGGCTTCCGGAGGAAGGGAGGAAAGCAGCCTGAATGCTGAATCCATCATGTCGGTGTCGCCGGTGATGGCCCCTTTTGCATATATGATCGGAGCCACGGCATTAATGAGAAGAAGGGTTATGCTTGTATTGGAAAGTGTGTCTGATATCGAGCGGGCATCCACATCGAAGGAGAAATGGTCGTGCCAATATCCGTCAAGACGCCATTCAAACAGTTTCCGAAGCTCTTGTTCGTTGCCTTTGCAATCGAGGATTCTCGAAAGGAGCGCGAATCCTCCCTCACAGGCCTTTGCAAGAAATGCTATTCGTCGGTGGGGGAAATTCTGCGGGCGGGTGCGTGAATATTTCCATTGCCCCGGCCGCATGGGTCGGAGTCCGTATTTTCTGGCTAGGAAATAGTATTCTCGGCAGAGATATTGGTAGTATTCATCGAAAATATGGAGGGAAGAATCAAGCATGGCGGCCTGTCCGAAAAGTATAGCCTGGATTTGGAGGGGGTTGTCGCTGTGATGATGGAGAATTTTCAGGGCCACGGAGCGGGCGAGCAATTCAAATGGGTCGCCGTTAAGCCCGAAGCCGAATGCCCTGGCGAGGACCACGAAGCAGGTCTGTTCCCAGTCCATTCCACACGTCTTGCATATTTCATAAGCCTTCATGGCTTTGGCCTGCAGGCGTTCCACGGCGAGCGTTTCGAGCCAATCGGTCAGGGTCAGGGATGGAAGGTCGTGCAGAAAGTCGCCGCATCTGATGTCGTCGGCGTTGAGCGACAAATGGGAATACGTGCGGAAGAAATTCTCCGGCAGGGTGATTTCCACCTGAGGAATAATCGAGCCGTCGGAACGCGTGACCCTCCGGTCGGAGACCCCTACGACGTGAAGGATTATGGAGTCGTAGGCCGGGTCGTTTTGATGTCCGTGGCGATACCAATCGGATGCTTTCACATGGATTTCAACGTTTCCGGCCCATTCCGTGTCGCCGATTCTGACTTTGGAGTTAAAGAAGTCGGGGCCGGCGTCAGTGTTGAGCCGGCCGGGGTCGATGACGGTGATGTCTTGTCCGCCGGCCTCCTTAAGGTTTTTGCCAAACATTCTCGACTTCCAAAGATATTGGTATAGTTTCTCCATAGAATCGTTGTATGCCCTATCTCGACTTGCGAAATATGCAGATTGCGAATTATAATGCAAAAGTAGCGATTTTCTACTTAATAATTGTTAATTTCGCCAAAAAACGACTATAAACTTTGATTTTACCCTTAATTAGCCTTAACTTTGCATAGTGTTTTTCATAGTATAATTAAGATTAAGGTTTCGGTCTATTTCTTTGTGAAAAGAGATAGGCCTTTTATTTTTGCTGTCGTTTAATGGCTAATGCCGTCTTATCGGCAGAGACGTATCGACATAACAAACGAGGCTCTATCAAAAGAATATTGTAGGGACATGCCTTTGGCATGTTGGACTTTACTCGTCTGTCAACCAGCAACATGCCAAAGTAATGTCCCTACATCCTCTGGTATTCTCCTGTGATTCATCTATTTTGACACAGCCTCGTTTGTTCCGTCTCAGCGTGTGTAAAGGAAGCGCTTTATGCTCCTTTTCGGGGTTTTCTCAAATTCGTTGGGCATTAGCACGATTTTGGCGATTTTTTCATAGGGCGCCACTATCTTGTTGAGTTCAGTGCGGACATTTTCCATTGTGCTGTCCATGTCGGAGATTGATATCCCAAGTTTGTCGGCAGCCTCAAAGTCGGGATATACAAGGGCGGTCAGTTTTCCGTCGCGATCCACCACAAGACTTTCCGAGACGAAAGGCATGTTGTTGAGTTTTGCCTCGATTTCTTCGGGATAGATATTCTGTCCCGAGGCTGAAAGAATCATGGTCTTTGAGCGTCCGCGCAGAAAGAGTGTCCCGTCGGGCGTGCGGGTTCCCATGTCGCCCGTATGGAGCCATCCCTCGCCGTCGATGACGGCTGCTGTGGCCTCCGGATTCTTGAAATATCCAAGCATACGGTTGGTGCCCCTGACGCAGATTTCCCCCGGGATGTTTTCCGGATCGGGAGAATCAATTTTGCTTTCCATTATCGGAAGCGTCCGTCCCGACGAACCGACCACGAATTTCCTCCATGGAGTGTAGGATATGAGCGGGCCGCATTCCGTCATGCCGTAGCCGACTGTGAATGGGAATTTGATTTTGTGGAGAAACTCCTCCACCTCGTGATTGAGAGGGGCTCCGCCGACTATGACCTCTTCAAATTCCCCGCCGAAGGCGTCGATAAGTTTTTTGCGTATCTTGGAATATATGAGCGAGTCGAGAAAAGGCACGGCAAGCGTCCAGCGCATTGTCCCTTTCGAGATCATTGGCAGAATCTGGTTCTTATAGATTTTCTCAAGGATGAGGGGCACGCATATGACAAGATTTGGCCTGACGTCGGCCAGTGCCTTAAGTAGCACGCGTGGCGAGGGGGTCTTGCATAGAAGGGTGATGTGGGAGCCTGTGGCGAGAGGGGTCAACATGTCGAAGGCGCACCCGTAGGCGTGGGCCAGCGGAAGGAAAGCCAAGGCTCGCGAGTTGCGGAAATGAAGCTCGGAGTTTATGCCGAAGCAGACATTCCCTGAAAGGTTTTCCCCCGTCAGCATCACCCCCTTGGAAAATCCGGTGGTCCCGGAGGTGTAGTTTATCTCGGCCACTTCTTTGTTGTCTCTGTCGATATATTTCACGTCGTGGCTCGTATATCCGTCGGGATATTTCCTGTTGAACCGGCGTTTCAGCAGGCGTATGTGCCGCTGCATTTCTACGTCGGCCATCTCATGAAGCACGTTGCGGGTTTCCAGACTCAAGACCCCTTTGACGTTGAGAAGGGCTTCCGGCTCTATATGTTCCCAGATGCTGTCGGAGACGATAAGAAGCTTAGCTTCAGAGTGGTTGACGATGTGGGTTATGTCGAGGGGATTGAATTCAGAAAGAATAGGCACGATGACGGCTCCATAAGTGACGGTCGCCATGTAGGCCTTTACCCAGTCGGCCGAGTCTTTTCCGCAGAGCGCGATTTTGTCGCCCGGCAGAATGCCGAGCGATTCAAACAAGACGTGGGTTAGGGCTATGGAGGTGGCGAAATCTCCATACGTCATCATATTGCGCTTCCCGTATTCCGACAGGCAGGGGAGGTCCCAGTTCTCTATGAAACTTTTCTCATAGATTTTAATGAAGTTCTGTAATTTTATCATTGGCCTGCTTTTAGGTTGATTAAGAGATTGCTGCCTCAGGCAATCAAAGGGCGAGTCGGTAGATTTCCTTGCAGTCGTCCATGGAGAGAGGCATGTAGTTGCCCAATGTGTCGCCAATATTGTGGCGCAGGCTCTCCACCATGGCGTCGATATCCGGTTCTTCCCCGATCAGCTCGCGTAGTGAGGTGGTCAGTCCGAGATCGTTGTAGAATTGCTTGAGTGTGCTTATTCCGTGGGCTATTATGTGGTCGGTGTCGAGCCCTTGCGGATTTACGCTCATGACGTTGATGGCGAATTTCCAGGCCATGTCAGGATTGCGTTTTGCAACGTAAAGAAGCCAGGCCGGAAAGATACATGCCAGCCCTGCGCCGTGGGCTACGTTGTAGAACGCCGACACCTCATGCTCAAGCCTGTGGGAAGCCCAGTCCTCCACTTTCCCAACGCCGCACAATCCGTTGTGGGCAAGACTTCCGGCCCACATTATGTCGGCTCTGGCGTTGTAGTCGTCGGGGTTGACTTTGAGTGTCAAAGCCTGATCCATGATGTCGCGCATTATGGCCTCTGAATAGGCATTGACGAGCTGTGCCTCTGTATTTGAGAAATATCTCTCAAAAATGTGGCATAACATGTCGGCCACGCCGTATGCCGTCTGCATCCAGGGTAGCGTCATGGTCAATTCTGGATTCATTATGGCGAAACGGGGGCGGATAAGCTCGGAACCGATAGAAATTTTGTGGATTCCCAAGTCGTCTTTCTTGGTTATGACCGTTTTGCAGCTTCCTTCACTTCCGGCTGCGGGAATTGTCAGCACTACGCCTATGGGAAGGGAGGCAACCGGAGTTGCCTTGCCGATGTAGAAATCCCAGAAATCCCCGGAATATACAGCTCCGACTGCAATGGCCTTGGCTGTGTCGATGACTGAGCCTCCGCCAACGGCGAGCATGAACGTCACGCCCTCCCTGACGGCCAAACCGATGCCCTCGTAGACGAGGTCGGCCTCCGGATTCGGTTTGACGCCCTTTAATGCCACGTATTCCAGCCCGGATGCTGTAAGGGAATCAGTGATTTTCCGGATAAGACCGCTTTTTTCTGCTGATCCGCCTCCATATACGAGCATCACTTTGCCTGCTCCATATCGTTTGAGCGTCGAGCCGGCTTCGTTTTCGGTGTTTCTGCCAAATATGAATTCTGTGGGAGAATGAAAGATGAAGTTATTCATGACAATTGTGTGCGTGCCTTCAATTGGCACAAGTAAATGTTTGTTGATTCAATTTTTTTATGACATTTCAGCCTTTCAAGTGAAAATGCCTGTAAATAAATAACAATCCTGACCGCAAATTGGATGAAATTTCAGGCTCTTATTAAAAAATAGGTGCGGGCCTGTCAGAAGACCCGCACCCTTAGAGCGCTTTCTTTAAATTATCATACCTCTACTTCCGATGCCACTTTTTCGCCATCGGCTGCCTGGGCGATGGCCGGCTGGTCGGAAGTCGCGGCCTCCAGTTTCTTCATGATGGAGAAGATGAAGGCTGCGGAGAGCAGACAGATTACGGCAAGAATGATCCAAAGCATCCATACGGGAATCTTGCCCCATAGAATCATGGGGATTGACACCAGATAATTGCCTACGGCGGTGGCCACAAACCATCCACCCATCATCGAGCCTTTGAGTTTCGGGGGAGCAACCTTGCTGACAAACGAGATGCCCATAGGGGAGAGCAGCAGCTCGGCGAATGTCAGAAGGAGATAGGTCGTGATAAGCCAATTGGGCGATACTGCGCCGTTGATGCCCGAGCCAAGCTGGAACGAGCCCAGCATCATGAAGCCGTAGGCTACGGCTGCCATGACCATGCCGTAGCCGATCTTGCGCGGTGCCGACGGCTCTTTCTTGCGGTTGGCAAGATAGCCGAAGATGGCGAGTGATACAGGGGTCAATGCCACGACATAGAAGGGATTGAATTGCTGGTATTGCTGTGGCTGTATGCCTGTCACAGGGTCGGGGGTATACTGATAGAAGAAATACAGACCGACGGCAACCGCAAGGATGATTCCTCCGGATATGAGTTTCCCTTTATTGGTCTTCGATTGGAAGAGGGAGAAAAGGGCATAGACTCCGACTGCGATTGTCGCAAGCGCCCATACGTTGAAGCCGATACGGGTGGCTCCTGTCGATTCGGGGGCGGTGCAGCTCTTTGCAAACTCAGTGAGCGTGGCTCCGTTCTGATGGAACACCATCCAGAAGAATATGACCACCGTGAAGACGAGAAGAAGCGCGATGACACGCGATTTTGTCTGTGCCGGGGTAAGCTCCGGTCCGGTTCCCGCTGCTGCCTTTGCTGCCGCGTTTTTCTTGTCGACAAGCACTTCGCGGAAGGCCGGACGTCCAAGCCAATACACAAGGAAGGAGAAGACGAGTGAGATACAAGCCACTCCGAAGCCATAGCCATAGCCGGTGGAGATGACTCTGATGTATTCAGATGCAAAGTCGGAGAGTGTCTGCCCGGCTGCCATTCCGTTGGCCTGGGCGAGTTCCATGAGATGCGTCGGATCCTGAAGTGTGCCCGCGATTAGCTGGTTGCATAGGGCGGGAAGCTCGCTATTGTAGGTGAACCCGGCTCTGTCGAGGGCTACGTTGAGCATCGCCGTGGCCATCATTGGCGCGAACATGGAGCCGATGTTGATTGCCATGTAGAAGATGGAGAAGGCTGAGTCGCGTTGACCCTCCCGCTCAGGGGAATTGTAGAGGTCGCCCACCATCACTTGAAGGTTGCCCTTGAAGAGACCCGTGCCGCAGGATATGAGGAACAGACCCCCGATAAGCACCCAGAGCGGGGCATTGTTGCCCGTGAACCATGGGGCCACGAGCGACATCACGAGATAGCCGAACAGCATCACGAAGATGCCGGTCACGACGCATTTGGAAAAGCTCCACTTGTCGGCTATGACTCCGCCGATGAGAGGCATGAAATAGACCACCGCCAAAAATCCGGCATAGATTTGTCCGGAGATGGTGGCGTCGAATCCGAATTTCGCCTGCAGAAACAGCAGGAAGATGGCCAGCATGGTGTAGTATCCGAAGCGTTCGCCGGTGTTGGCGAGTGCAAGGACATAGAGGCCGTTGGGTTGTTTTTTAAACATATGATTCGGTTGTAGACTGTCGGTTTTTACTTTGTTACCCTCTCAAGCCAGTTGACCATGGAGAACATGATTCCCATCGACACGACGCAGACGGTCAGGAAGACTGTCCATGCCACCCATATCGGGCAGGCGTTGTAGATAAGCGGACCGATCCAGAGAAGAAGGTTGCCCACGGCTGTCGCTCCGAGCCATAGCCCTTGGCAAAGACCCTGAAGATGCTTGGGTGCTACCTTGGAGACGAATGAAAGACCCAACGGAGATATGAAGAGCTCGGCCACAGTCAGGAAGAAGTAGAGCACGAAGAGCACCCACGGGCCTGTCTTCATCATTTCTGCCTCGGCGGGGGGAAGAGCCTTGAATGCCTCGGCGGAGGGATAGCCTTCAATCAGCGAGAAGACTGCGAGGAAAATATAGGCAAGACCTGCCAGACCCATGCCGATGGCAATCTTGCGGGGAGTGGATATCTCCTTGCCTCTACGTGACAGGGCTGAGAAAAGCCACATCACGACCGGAGTCAATACTATTACGTAGAATGGATTGAGGGCTTGCCAGATCTCAGGCTGCACGGAGTCGGTCTTCACGAAGTCGCGGGCGAACAGGGAAAGCGACGTGCCGTTCTGATGGAAGGAGAACCAGAAGAAAATTGCGATGCCAAGCACGGCGAAGAGGGCATACATGCGCTGCTTGATCTCTTTTGCCATGCGGGCCTTCTCCTCGGCCGTATATTGCACTGTCTCCTCCTTTGCTTTCTTCGAAGGGGAGGGAAGCTGGCTCTTAGTGGCAAGGAAGATGCCCAACGAAAGGAGCATTGCGGCCACCGACGCTATGAATGAATAATGGATGCCTGTGTTGAAGACGTTGAGATAGGTCGTGCAGAATTCTGAAAGGTTGCCGGCGGCGTTGCCTCCAACCTCCGTCACGAGTGTGTAGAGGTTGTTGAGGTTTTGGGAATTCATGCTGTCGGTCACGCTCAGGTATTCGTGGCAGAGAGCCGGGAGCGACGCATTGTAGATAAATCCGTTCTCACCGAGCCACCAGCTACGCAGCATCGGAGCCACAAACGGGGCAATAAGGCCGCCGATATTGATAAAGACATAGAAAATCTGAAAGCCGGAGTCGCGCTGCGAGGCGTAGCGGGGATTGTCGTAGAGCTGGCCTACCATCGCCTGGAGGTTTCCTTTGAAAAGACCGTTGCCAAAGGCTATCAGGAACAGCGCGGCGCACGTCAGGGCGAGAAGCCAGGTCTGGTTGTCGGCCGTGGCGAAAATCGGGAATGCAAGCACGATATATCCTATCGTCATGATGCAGAGACCCGAAATGATGGTGCCTTTGTAGTTCTGGGTCTTGTCGGCGATAAGGCCGCCGACGAGGCTTAACACGTAGATTCCGGCATAGAAGCAGGAATAGATAATGGCGCTGGTCTCCTCGTTGAGCCCGAATTTCGAGCAGAGGAAAAGAACGAGCACCGCATTCATGATGTAGTAGCCGAAACGCTCGCCCATGTTGCTGAGGGCAGCCGGGATCAGGCCTTTGGGTTGGTTCTTAAACATTGGTGATGGTTTTTGGTGTTAGTTTCTATTGATTCTTACTGTGAAGGCCGATGCGAGCTGGCCTTATTTATTGTCGAGCATCTTGAAGGCCATGGCGTAGTTGTGGATTTGCTTCACCATTGCCACCAATCCGTTGCTGCGGGTCGGGGAGAGATGCTCCTTAAGCCCGATTTTGTCTACGAAATATAGGTCGGCGTTAAGGATTTCGTCGGGGGTGCGGTCGTCGAGCACTCTCATCAACAGGGCCACGATTCCTTTGACGATTAATGCGTCGGAATCAGCCTCAAAATGTATTCTGCCGTCGTCGAGTCGATGGGCCGTGATCCATACCCTGCTCTGGCATCCCTCGATAAGGTTGGCCGGGGTTTTCTCATTCTCCGGAAAATCCGGAAGGGTGTTGCCAAGGTCGATTATGTATGCGTAGCGGTCCATCCAATCGGTCAGCCCCTCAAACTCTTCGATAATCTCGTCCTGCACTTCGTTTATTGTCATAACGCTATCTTTTTTAATTCAAGAATAGGGAATATCTGCATTCCTCCTTACGATATGCAAATTTAAACAAAAAATTCGGGATTTTAACTTCTGCGAAAGAAAAAAAGAGAAATGGTTCAATAGGATATATTGTGAAGTTCCTCGATTCGGCGGTCGGCAGATGGCTTTGTCAGCAGATTGGCCACCTGGCGGGGGGTCAGGCTCAATCTCGGTTTGCATTCTTTCGAGCCGACGTATTCCTTCGCCGACTGAATAAACCATCTCCCTTCCGGATATTGCTCAAGCTTATCGGCGTCGGCCATTATGATCATCAGTGTCCCGTCGCCCACCATGCATTCAAGCATGAGCCCGAGCCGGTAGTTGCGTTCTATGTTGTCGATGGGCTCGATAATAGGGTCGATAGAGGCGGGAAGACGGTCGATTATCAGCGGATAGGAATTTGCAGCCACGGCAAACCATTGCCAGTCCGTATGGTTGTCGGTGGGGAAGGATTTGAGTGCCGGGTGGGTGTCATTGATTAAAAGCCCCATCGTGCCGGGTGATGGCTTCTTTTTTACGTTTTCGCAGATCGTGCGAAACATTCGATAGTTCCAATAGTCCGTCTGGAAGAGTGGTCCGAGAGTCGCTTTGGAGGTAGTGGCGGAATCCGGCATGAGTATGACCCTTTTCCCTTTTTCAAGCAGCGCGAGGGCTTGGTCGATGTCTGTGGTCAGGACGACGTTCTTCACCTCCTTCATTTTTTCAGGATATATCCAGATGTCGTAGGAGTTGGTGACGTTGCCATTGTCGGCGCTTAACGAAAGGGTCATTTTTGTGGGCTTTTTGAGATAGGGAATCGCAAGCGATATGTTGCCTGCTTTGCAGACGCCTTTGCCGGCCGCCACCTTTCCCGTGCCCTTGGCGAATGGAAGTTCCCACGTTACGTCGGTGCCTTCAAGGTCGCGGTTGCTGTAGTTGACCAGCTCAATCGGGATTTCAACGAGCTCCCCGGTGGAGAAACAGCGTTTGGGAAGATTCGCAAGCACCGTCACATCGTCGCACGACTGACGCCATTCTTCGGGGGTGATGAATCCTTTTGAGTACATGAACGCATCGAGGATTCCCACCAGCGCGGTCCCCTGTCCGGGATAGTCCTGAAGGTCGAGAATCTGGAATCCTCCCATTCCCTTGGTGCGAAGGTTCATTTCCATGTCGGCCAAATATAGCTTTGTGGCCCACTTTCCTGAAGCATCGAAATATTTCTTTGCCTTGCGGAGCGTCCCGGCCTTATCGGCCTTGTCGCGGAAGGTCGCGAGATTGTCGGGACGCAGGGCCCCGGTATATTTCGCGATTTCGTCGTAGTTGGGATAGAATTGATACTGTCCGGTCTCGTGTCCCACCACCGGAATGGTTGATTTGGCAATCGCTCCTTCAAATGTGTCTGAAGTGTTGGGATAGGTGGAGTTCATGATTCCTCCATTGTCGGCGTCGGCGAAAGAGAACGAGGCGCGTGCATGAGATGAGAACCCGTCACCGGGACCTACGCGACACGTCACTAAAAAGTCGTCTCCGGGCATCTGTCCGTTGTAGCCAAGATATATGTTCGACCCGCGTGTGGAAAGTAGCCCGGGGGTAAGTTCGCGGGCTTTGTCGATGAACTTGCGCATGATGTCAGTGTCGCCCCAGAGTTCGTTGCCGATGGCAAACATCGTGAAGGAGGGATGATGGGCATATTCGCTCAAGACTTTCTCCATGTCGTTGTCGAGGAAGTCGAGGAGTTCCTTTCTGTCGTTGTCAAGCTCTCCCCAGATGGTCAGCTCTGGCTGGAGATAAATCCCGGCCTCGTCGGCTGCCTGGAAACAAGCCTCCGGAGGGCACCACGAATGGAATCTGACGTGGTTGATGCCATAGTCTTTAAGGATTTTGAAATAATTCCGCCATGAATCCACATCCATGGGGACGTGGGCTGTCATAGGCCATACGCAGGCGTCGTGCTTGCCGCGAAGGAAGGTGATGTCGCCATTGATGGTGAAATTGGTGCCGTCGGTTGCGAATTTGCGAAGTCCCGATTTGATTGTCTGGGAGTCTCTGATGCTTCCGGATTTGTCTTCGAGGGAGATGGTGATGTCGCAAAGTTGCGGGTCCCATTCGCTCCAGAGCGGAGTGTCGTAGGCGGGAAGGATGATTTCGAAATGTTGGGGGGCGTTGGGCTTGATGACGGTGGAGGCTGAGTTATTGCCGCTTTTCACCGTGACTTTGGCCCCGTGATTTTTGTCCCCTGTGAAATCTCCTGAAATTTTGAATTCGCGGTTGTCGATGTCGGGAATGATCTTCACGTTCTCAAGATGCATCGGATCGGTAGCGAGGATATGGAAGTCTCCGATTATGCCGTTCCAGTTTGTTTGGGTCGATTCCGTGCATGCGTGTGAACTGTTGCGCACGGCTGCCGGGATCGACTCCCCGTTGTCGACGATGATTTCCAGGGTGTGTTCGCCCGGTGTCAGCTGAGTTGTCAGGTCATATCGTTGTGGAGCGGATATGGAGAATTCCTGACCGACCGCCACCCCGTCCACCACGACGGTCGTGGGGCGGGTGCGCTCCATGGTCAGCGTGAGTTTTTTCCCTCGGAAAGATTCCGGGATGTTGATTGAGCGTTTATACAGGGCTTTGCCGGTATATGTATGGCGTCGGGAAAGTTGGGTTGTGACATTGGAGGGAGGCACGGGAATGCCGGCTCCATTTGTGTCGAGAGTGCCGGGAAGGGAGGCAATCCCTGTTGCTTCTGCTCCTGAGAAACGTGCCGTGTCGG
Organism: Muribaculaceae bacterium; assembly: GCA_009775375.1. Classification (GTDB taxonomy): domain Bacteria; phylum Bacteroidota; class Bacteroidia; order Bacteroidales; family Muribaculaceae; genus Lepagella. Next base: position 65,716 of record VSPO01000002.1, read on the forward strand.
GCAATTCAAGCAGAGTATATTGCCAGATTCCGGAAAGGTCAAGTTTCCGGCGTTGTCCGTCTTGCGCCCAAATTGAGAAGACTGCAAACGAGAATGTCAGGAGAGAAAGGAGCTTAAAAGGGAGTCGATGTCGCATTTTGTTGGAAATGGTTGTGAAATTTTTGGTCTCTCGGCATTAGAGGATTAATCGCCCGCCATAAGTCTGACGAGCCTGCTTGCAAAGTTAATAAAAAAAAGCGATTTATTATGCCTGACGCATAAGAAACAAACCCTAAGAGAAAACGGAAAAATCCTCAAAATATCATTCAAGCCCGGATTCCTATGGCTATCTTTCCATTCCCAATCCCACCTTTTACCGCCGGATGGCATTACTGTGACACGGCCAAAGGCCGTGGTCCCCTCCCAACAACTAAAAAACCAACGACTCCCGACTAAAACAGAACAAAAATTTTCAAAACAGAACAGGATTTTTTTAATCAGAACAGATATTTTCAAAACAGAACAAGATTTTTCAAAACAAAACACTTTGACTTTTTTAATCAGAACAAAATTTTTCAAATCAGAACACCCTGACAGAATGATTTGCCCCCGGATAATTATTATCGAGGCCAAGTCCTTCCGTGATAATGTCGATGGATCACACGCTAAGGCGCAAAACATCGCAAAGAATTTATAGATTGTTTACAACGCGCTTCAAGCCGTCGCGATCCATAAAAAACTCAGCGAAACTCTGCGCCTTTGCGTGAGATAAAAATTCCCATCCCTTGTCACTCTTAATTTGATATTTTTAACTGTTAAAATTTGTGGGTGGGTTTAAAAAGTGTTACCTTTGCAGCGAAAACGAGGAATGATGCCGCATAAGGCATCGATGAGGGTCTTTTAAGGCCGTGGATAATGCAGACAAGGTCGGCATTTTTGCGGAAATAGAAGATTCCTTCTTTTTTTATTATCATCCCAAAGGCCGACACCTGCCCGAGGGGCATTGCAAAACCAAGAAAAAAACTTAAACAAATCCCTATAAAAATGGCAACTTATCTTACACAAGAAGGATATGACAAAAAAATGAAGGAGTTGAGCGAACTAGAGGCTCAGCGTCCCATGATAAAGCAGGCTATCGCGGAGGCCCGCGATAAAGGCGACCTTTCGGAGAACGCAGAGTATGACGCCGCCAAAGAGGCCCAGGGAATGCTTGAGATGAAAATCTCCAAAATCAAGGAGCTTATCGCCACGGCCCGCATCATAGACGACAGCAAGCTTAATACGGAAATCGTGCAGCTGCTCAACACGGTGACAATCAAAAACGTAAAGACAGGCATGACCGTGACCTATACTATCGTGACTGAGAACGAGGCTAATCTCCGTGAGGGGAAAATATCCTCCACTACTCCCATCGCCCAAGGGCTTATGGGCCATAAGGTCGGCGACGTGGTGAAAGTGACGGCTCCCGTGGGCGTGCTTGAGTTTGAGATTCTTAAAATTGAGATTTGATAGCGATGACCATATTCTCTAAAATAATTGCAGGGGAAATCCCCTCTTATAAGGTGGCGGAGGATGATAAATTCTACGCTTTCCTTGATATAAATCCTGTGAACTGGGGTCACACGCTTGTCGTGCCCAAGCAGGAGGTGGACTATATCTTTGACATCGACGACGACCAACTCGCCGACATGATCGTGTTTGCAAAGAAAGTGGCCACGGCCATGAAGAAGGCTATCCCATGCCGCAAGATCGGAGTGACCGTGCTTGGCCTTGAGGTGCCCCACGCCCACATCCATCTCGTGCCTCTCCAGAAGGAGGGCGACATGGATTTCAAGCATAAGATCGACAATCCCGACCCTGAGAAGATGAAGAAAATAGCCGCCGACATAGCAGCGAATCTATGACGTAATAAAGCAAATAAAATCGCGCTGATTCCATTCAGAATCAGCGCGATTTTTCATTGTGGGGTATCGTAGGGGCACGTTCAAAAAAATTGTGCGGGCCTTAAAGCGCGTTTGAGTTTAACACACTCTTATTCCTTAAGCAGGAAATGATCGCCGGTCTCTTTTACGATATTCTCATAATATTTCTTGTCGTAGCCGGGGAATTCGGGGTAGACGGGGAGGCCGTATTCGCTCTTTATGAAATTGCCGTCGGCATCGGTCTTCTTTTTGTTGCCGTCCATATATTTCACGAATAGGTAGATTCCGAGGTCGCGATAAGCATCGGTGGCCTCTTTTGCAATCTCTTTCCCCTCCTTGTTGACATTGTCGCGGAAAGCCTTGTCGTCGCCGCTCTCAAGAAGGGCCACAAGCTCTTTTTCGCGCTCGGGTCTCGACGACTGATATTTCTCCTCAAGACGGCCCTGCACCTTGCGGATGTCGGGAATCATGAGGTCGTAGCGGTTGTAGGCCTGATTTGCCACCCAATTGGTCATCCAGAAGTTGGAGTCGAAGGAGAAGGTGTTGATGTCTCCCTCTTCGAGTTGGTCGGGAATCTCTGTCATGCTGCAATAGAAAGGCATGTAGACGGAGGTGTTGGTGTCGTCGGTGCCAAACCAGAGCACTCCCCCGACGGGGTCTGGAAGGTCGGCGCGGCTTTGGCTGACGAAGCTCCAGCCGGTCTGCTGCGTGGCAATGGCTCTTTCGTTGGTGTATTTTTTTCCGTCTACTTCATATTCCATCGGACGCCAGCGGTAGGGCACGTGGTTTGGCCCGGAGCCGATGTCGGAGGTCATCTCAAAGGGAGTCCCCTCGAAGTGGTCGCGCATACTCTCCTGCATCTCCTTGAGGCTGACCTTCCTTTCAGGGATGATGTAGAGCGGCATTGGCTCGTCGCTCTCATAGTTGCACCATGCGAAATACTTGTCGGCTTTAGGGTCAAACCTGCGGAAGTAGCTCCAGACCCTTCCATCGCAGCCGCGGCGGGTGCCTTGGTCGTGGGTGGAATAAGCGTCGGCAAAGGAGAAGTCCTCATCCTTTCCGTTGAAGTAGCCTCTTTTTTTCGCAAAAGAGATGACGTCTTTGCTGTGCATGACATTTTCCTTGTCTTTCATGTCGACCTTGTGGATGCGGGGCTCGTTGGCATGTCCGGATATGGCGTCGTCGGGGATTCTGACAGCAATCCACACAGCCCCTTTTTCCGCGCCCTTTCCTATCATCTCAAGCACCCATACTTCATTTTTGTCGGCAATCGAGAAAGATTCTCCGGAACTTGCGTAGCCGTGCTCATTGACCAGGTCGGTCATCACCTTTATGGCTTCGCGTGCATTGCGCGAGCGTTCGAGGGCGATCTGGATAAGTGAGCCGTAGTCAATGACGGCGTTCCCGGTGGTGTCGACAAGTTCTTCCCTGCCTCCCCATGTGCTCTCTCCGATGGCGAGCTGATGTTCGTTCATGTTGCCCACCACGTTGTAGGTGTGTGCCACCTGTGGAATCGATCCCAACGGCTTGCCGGTGTCCCATTCGGTCACTTTCCTGATTGTGCCCGGAGCGTGGTCGGCGGCCGGCGTGTGCGTAAGCATGCCATAGAGGTTGTGGGAATCGGCGGCATACGTCATAAGGACGGAGCCGTCGGTCGTGGCTTTCTTTCCTGCTATAAGATTAGTGCAGGCTAAAGCTTCGGGCGCCGACATGGCCAGGGCCGGAAGCAAAACAGACAGATAAAGGAAATTTCGTTTCATGTCACGAAGATACGACAAAAATCCGTCATTTGCAAAAAAATAATCGCTATGACCGGTTTTTAAAATTATAGCGGCGGGATGCGATGTCGCATCCCGCCGCTTGGCGATGTTCCTAAAGGCTTATGAAGGCTTTAGGAATAGATTGATATTATGATCGGGTTTCCTTATTCTTTTGTTATGCAGATAGCCACGCGATTTTTTTTGTATTCTGAAGCCGGGAAGGGCTGAACATTGTCGCCATCGGCGTCAACCACGATTCTCGACGGATCGATGCCTGCTGCGATAAGGGCGTCGGCCACTGATTGCGAGCGTTTCTTTGACAATGCCATGTTGTAGGAATCAGTGCCGGTCTCTTTGTCGGCATATCCGGTGATGGTCACTTTGCAGTTGTCGTTCTTCTTCATGAAGTCGATAAGCTGATTGACTTTCGCCATCTCCTCCTGGCGGATCTTGTGGGAGTTGATGAGGAAGAATATGTCTTGCTTCATGGGTTCCACTTTCTTCACGGGGGCTGGAGCGGGTTCGGGAGCGGGCTGCGGAGCAGGCTCGGTCACGACAACGGTTTCCTCTACGATTTCTTCATATACGGCCGGGGTCACTTTCTTATTCGAGCCGAATTTCAGGGTAAAACCAACGAGGCCGTTGAACTGCCAGTCGACGTTGGCGCCTCTCTTTGAGTTCCAGCTGTCGGGCATCATGTTGGCGTTGAGCTCTACGTTGATTGCGAATACGGAGCTTGTATTGAAATCAATGCCAAGGATTCCACGTCCGGCAAGAAAAGCGCGGCGTTTTTTCCATAGCTTTTGCATTTCGCCATATTTGTCGTTGTAGTCGATGGCTTGCTTGTTGTGCCAGCCATACGCTCCGCCGATGCCGACTCCTATATAGGCATCGATCACGCGGTCGGGGTTGAATCCGCAGAAGGCATTTGTCAGCGATACGATTGCATCGATGTTGCCCTGCACGTAATTCCATTTATAGTTGAGTTCGGGGCTGACCATATAGCCTTTCCCTTGCCAGCCGCTTGCACCGAAGCGGAATCCAAACCAAGGCACGGCGCGATAGCCGAAATTTATTGCTGCTGCCGGAGTCGTCAGCTTGAAGAAGTCGTTTGTCTCTCCGACAGTATATCCGCCTCCTGCCTGAAGCTGCATATACCAATAGGGGTTGAATTCTACGATTTCAGGTTGAATCAGACGGAATCCCTCTTTTTCTTGGGCGTTAGCCAATGCGGGCGGCAACATCACCACTGCCAATATGGCTAAGAATAGTTTTGAAATTTTTGTTTTCATAAAATTCCGGGTTAAGGAGTTGAATAATTTAGTTTATAGTACAGGTGAGTCAATCCGATTCCCCGCGTTGGCGGGATTTGCAGACTGTTTTTGTAAAAATAACAAAAATAGGTTAAGAAGGTTCTAAGTGAGACTGAAAGAGTTGAAATTATAGATGAAACGTCACCGGATTATCTGGATTGTTTTGTCGAGTGATGACCCTCAGATTTCCCGGTCATTCTCTCTCTTCCTGAGGAATTATAGCCGATTAGTGGCTAAAAAGAGAAAAGGAAGGGAGTAAAAAAGGAAAAATAGACCAAAGAAAAAGAAGAATTTGGATATGATGCGGAATTTTGGTAATTTTGCGGAATGAAAAATGAAGTCGATTGAGCCTTTTCAACGGCTTTTAAGAGCGATATGGGTCGGTTGGTTATTTTAATGTATTTTTAGAAAACCGACATTGGGATACATTGCTGTTTCTCGCCATAATAACCACAAAATAATCGGGACGGCATCACTCTTGCCGGATTTCAAAATTTTAGACAAATATGAAGATTACTTTCATGAAAGGGAGGGCCCTGATTCTTTCAGCCTCGCTTTTGGGAGCCACGGCCGTGATGGCCGAGGGCTATCAAGTCAACACAATCAGCACCCGCCAGCTCGGCATGGGCCATACGGGCTTTGCGCTGAAACTTGGTGCGGAGAGCCAGTTTTTCAATCCTGCCGGTATGGCGTTTATGGACAAGACGGTAGATCTGTCGGCCTCCATGACGGCTATATCCCCAACCTGCACGGCTATCGTCGATGGCAAGAAATATAAGACCGACAATGATATCTCAACGCCGTTCAGCGTTTTTGGGGCTTTCAGTATTTACGACAACTTAAAAGCCGGCATAGGCGTCTATACGCCTGCCGGGAGCAAAATCAACTGGACTGACAATTGGCCTGGCTCTACGCTCAATCAGTCGGTCAGTCTGGCGGCATTCACGGTGCAACCCACGGTCTCCTGGAGAATCATCCCTAAGCTTGCCATAGGAGCCGGCCTGACAATGACTTGGGGAAACGTCGACCTACACAAAGGTCTGATCACCGGGAAGCAGTTTGACGCGATACTCGGAGCCATGGGAAGCGACATGCGTTTCGGCGACATAACTCCCGCTTCGGCAGTGCTTACGGGTAGTGCGAGAATGGCTTTCGGAGTAAATCTGGGTGCCATGTACGACATTTCCGACCACGTGACTGCCGGAGTGAATTTCCGTTCGAAGAGCATGATGAAGGTGAAATCGGGTACGACGGAGGTGAAATATGGCACGTCCGACCCTACGATTCTCGGTATTCTGTCGTCGAAGCTCGACGGAATCTCCAAGACTAATTTTTCGGCAGAGATGCCATGTCCCGCCACGTTGGGATTCGGTGGCTCCTGGCACAACAGTAGGGTGACGGCCGATGTGGAGGCTCAGCTGACTTTCTGGAGTGCCTACAAGGTGCTCGACATTAAATTCGACGGAGCTCCTCAATTCGACCAGCATCTTGAGAAAAATTATAAAAACTCCTGGCTGGTGAGAGGCGGAGTTGAATGGAAAGCCACGCAGCGCCTCGACCTGAGAGCCGGAATGATGCTGGATTTCTCTCCTTGCGACAAAGATTTCTACAATCCCGAGACTCCCGGAATGACTAAGGTGGAGCCGACTGTCGGCCTGACGTTCCGTCCGATTCCGAATCTCGGAATCAATGCTGCGTTCATGTATATCGCCGGGCTTGGCGTTGATGGCGCGTCCTACACTTCTACCAACGTGCTCACCGGAAAGCCCGACAAATTCACGGCAGACTATCGCCTCCATGCCTTTGTAGGCTCGATAGGTGTCTCGTTAAGCTTCTGAGAAAGCTTCCTACTTGGAATTACACAGACAAAGAGAATCCCCATAAAAAAGCGCGGCCGTCAAGCCGCGCTTTTTTATGGGGATTCTCTTTGAAAGGCAGGATTACTGCTCAAAGAAAGATATGGCAAAACCTCCGCCCGGAGCCATATGGATCGGGAGAGAGTCGGCAGCAGTCACCTCTTTCTTGGTTATCACGTATGCTTCGGGATTCTTCTTGAAGTCGGCGTCGGGGGCATCGGCGTATATCGTTGCGAGATATTTCTTGCCGGGAGCGAGAAAGTCAAGCTTCAGCTCGGTGTCACGTGCCTGTTCGTTGGTGATACCACCGGCAAACCAGTTCTGTGAGTTCTTGTCTTTCCTTGCGACGATGATGAACTCTCCCGGTTCGGCATCTATGTATCGGCTTTCGCTCCAATCCACGGGAACATCCTTGATGAACTGGAAGGCGTCCATCTTCTCGGCGTAGTGCTCCGGAAGGTCGGCGGCCATCTGAAGGGGTGAATACATGGTCAGATAGACTCCGAGCTGGTTGGCGATGGTGGCATTCTTATGCTCGTTGCTGCCAGGCACGAAAGAACCTATGTCCATGCGGAAAATGCCAGGGGTGAAGTCCATCGGGCCTCCCTTCAAGCGGGTGAAGGGGAGGATTGTCTCATGTCCGGGGGTCATGCTGCGGTATTCCGTGCCGAGGGCGCTTTCATTGCCGACGAGATTGGGATACGTGCGGGCGAGACCTGTCGGGCGCACGGCCTCGTGGGCGTTGACCATGATTTTTTTGTCGGCGGCTTTCTTGATGGCATTGAGATAGTGGCGCACGGAATTCTGGCTATAATGGTTCTCACCCTTGGGAAGGATTTTACCCACGTATCCGCTCTTCACGGCATCGTAGCCATACTGGTTCATGAGATCGTAGGCTTTGTCCATGTGCTTTTCGTAGTTGGGGATTGAGCCGGAGGTCTCGTGGTGCATCATTAGCTTTATGCCTTTGGAATGAGCGTATTCGTTAAGTTCCTTGATGTTGAAGTCGGGGTAGGGGGTGACGAAATCGAAGACGTAGTCCTTCTCTTTTCCGAACCAGTCTTCCCAGCCTACGTTCCAGCCCTCTATAAGAAGCTGGTCAAAACCGTTGGCTGCGGCGAAATCAATGTAGCGTTTCACGTTCTCATTGTTTGCCCCGTGTTTGCCATGAGGCTTTGCCTTGGAATAGTCGAAAGTGGCGAGGTCGAAGTTCTCGGCGTCGGTGTACGACCATTGGCTTTTGCCGGTGATCATTTCCCACCATACTCCCATGTATTTTGTGGGATGAATCCACGACGTGTCTTCAATGGCGTTTGGCTCGTTGAGATTGTAGATTATGTTTGTGGCCAGAATGTCGGTGGCCTTGTCTCCGAGCATCACGACTCGCCAAGGGGTCTTGAAAGGAGTCTCAATTGTGGCTTTTGTGCCGTCGGGCGATGGCGTGAGCCACGACGTGAAGGTCATGTTGCTTTCATCGAGGTTCAGATGCATGGCAGGATAGTCGATGAGGGCGGCCTCATGAAGGTTGACGTATTTCCCGGAGGGAGTCTTCAGCATCAGCGAAGTCTGTACGCCCGTAGGGGAGAAACCTGTCTGTGCCACATTCTCCATATGGTTTTTGGAGGCATAGCTGCTTATTTCGCTGAGTTTTGATTTCGTGTATTCATATTCCTGGGTGTCATAGTCTCCGGGAATCCACCATGCTGTGTAGTCGCCGCCCATCGCCATTTGCGAGAGCTCGTCGGTGATGACGAAAGTCTTTGTCTCCTGCTCAGGGAAGACGTAGCGGAACGCTGCGCCGTCATCATAGACGCGGAATTGTATGTCGAGTTTCCTGAGCGTATCGCCCACTTGCTGCGACAGGTTTACGGTCAGCGCGTTGTAATGGTCGCGGATGCTGTCGTTTTCTCCCCAGACGGGAACCCAAGTCTCGTCGCCCGAGTCCTTCGACACGCCGTCAACCTTGAATCCGGCCAGCATCGGGGCAGCGTCTTTTAGCTCGAAACCCATTGTGGAGGGTTTGATGATTTCCTCGTTCTCAAAAGATACGGAATAGGTTGGCACCCCTTTGTCCGACAACTCGAAATTCAGTTTCACGTTGCCGTCAGGAGATTCCACGGTCTGCTTGCTGCTGGCTCCGCAGGACGTGGCTATGGCGGCAAGGCTCAGAAGGTAAAAAGTTTGCTTAAGCATGTAAGAATTTAATTAAAAAATGGTTAACCGAAAAAGGCTGATTATTCATGGATAATCAGCCTGAAAAAAATAGTACAGGAAGTGGGACTCGAACCCACACAGCCGGTAAAGGCCAAAGGATTTTAAGTCCTTCGTGTCTACCATTCCACCATTCCTGCGAATACGGTTGCAAAGATAGCTCATTTTCGGGATTAAATCCACAGGATTAGCAAACTTTAACACTTGCCGCAAGCCGTCGTAACTAATCATATTCACCACGGACTTTGCCACCTTGTTCTTCCTCAACTATGCGGCGACCGATTAGCCAGTACATCTGGACACGACAGAAGTCCACGGAAAGCACGTCATTAGCATGTGCGGAATAAATGATGATATGGGGATATGCGGCGTTTGTGATGGAAGGAGTGCTGTGCTCGGGCTGAAATGATAGATGGTATTTCGGAATTCGGTGTTATTTTGGGCTTTTTGATGTGGCGTTAACTTTTATTTTTGTTCGGCTGCCTATTATTGGCAGTGGCCGGGATTAATTTTGCAATAAAATTATGAAAGGCTATGAATATGACTAAGA
>VSPO01000020.1 GCA_009775375.1 Muribaculaceae bacterium
ATTTTAACGCAGTTTTGTTGCAATACCGGTATTAACGGCTATATATCAGAATATTATCTTCTCTGAACTAAAATGTCCTGTACTATGCCTGGATTTGTAAAGATGGACGACCCCTCCTCAATAAATTCAAACGATGGTTTGGCGTATACAGACAAGAGACACTATAAATGTGAGACATGCGACAGAGAAACCGTCATTTCATTCCTTATAAACTTATATAGGGAACACGGACTGAAGTATATTGGCCTGTATCCGAAAATAAGGAGCTACAGCTGTGCCGCAAGAAATATAGCTTCATTGGTCATAGGTCCAGAAGGAGAGCTGTATGATTGCTGGAATGATGTCGGGAACCAATCAAAGATAATCGGGGAAATAGGTCAAAGAATATCAAACCTGAAGCTACATTTAAAATATATAGCGGACGCATCACAGTTTGACGATGCTGATTGCCTTGAATGTAAATTATTACCTGTTTGCAACGGAGGCTGTCCTCGAAACAGAATCCTCACAAAAGATAAAGTAGAAAAGAAAGATAATTGCATATTGAACAAAGACTATCTGGAGGATTTTCTATATATGCACTATCTTTCCAAAAATAATTTCAATAAAAAAACTAATTAAAAAATGCAGGAAAAATTCAAAAAATTGGAACTGATTGGAATCGAGCGTCCTCTCAGTTATTATTGTCTGGGAGGAGGCGGTCAGGCATAAGCCGATAAACAAGAATAGCAGCAGATTTCTCATACTGAATGAATTCTTCGGGTAAACGTCGGCGCTTTTATTCCAATTCAATGGGATTGAACAGGAGTCTTCGCTTCCTCATATTTCTTTTTTCGGCATCACTCAGTTTCACCATTCCGTATTCTGCGATGATTTTCCCGCTGTTGAGCATCATGTCTTCCAATGCCTCATTATATTTATTGCGGTCGGTCTTGGTGTAGGCGCGCTTGTCATAGCCGAACGGAAATAGATCCTCTTTCAGTCCCACAGCCATAAAGAGATGTCCTTTTTGATTGTCCTAGAGCTTAAGAATCAGTCCGGGAAGGCCTCCAAATTTCCATGGGTCGAAAGGATAGGGTATATCAGAATACCATGCGGTCCATTCCCGTCCTCTCCATTTGGCAGTGGCCTTGCAGCATTCGTATCCCATGATTTTTTCCGTCTCACTGTCGGCAAGCAACCATTCAATCTCGGGTGTTTTTTCTTTATAATTATAATAATTTATAAATATATTTCCATAAAAGCTGACCGTAGAATCGGAATGGCACAGCGTCATGCTCTCTCTGATTTTACCCAGACTGCGCGAAAGTTTCTGGAAATCCTCAAAAGTCGGCGCGCATTCCAATAGAGGATCCTCCCTGAGAATTGAGTCGAGCTGAAAATTCCCATAACCACCGTATTTATTGTAATTGTGGCCTAAAATCAGTATCTCATAATCGGCTTTGCTTTTATTGAGGACGGTGTCATTTGTGACATGGGCGTATACAACTTCCATGAATTCCGTGTCGAGAATATTGATTGTCTTCACCAGTTTGGATCTGGCATACATCCCGCCGCATCCAAGGAAAAGACACAATAATATGATTATGTATCTGAGTCTGGCTTTCATGCTGTCAGTTTTTAGAAGGTTAAACTTATAGTTGACATTGCAAATTTAAAAAAAAATAATTTGATTTTGCAAAATATTTTCATATTATATTGGAGATTTGCCGAGAGAAACTGAGCGCGGACTCGTGGTTTGGGGCCGTGCGGATCGACTTGTGAAGGACGGTAGTAACCCGCAGGCTCGGAGGCCTGCTCCCCATATTGGAGAGGTGGGATTGGAGTTAAAAATTAAAAAAAACGGGTCTTCTTTTGCATTAATGAAATTTTGTTATTAACTTTGCGTCGGTTTTGAGGCGAAGCTTGGATTAAGCAGCGGCCTGAAATCATTGATTGCCTTATGGTGTAATGGTAGCACTACAGTTTTTGGTTCTGTCTGTCGAGGTTCGAATCCTCGTAAGGCAACAAGAAAAAGCCCTGATTGCAAAATCGGGGCTTTTTCTTGTTGGATCCTTACGGATAGAGCTTGCGGCTTGCCGCAAGTTCTATCTTATTACGGGTCATTTCTCTATCTCAAGGACGTAGACGGGAGTGGAATGCTCGGAATTGAAAGCTATTCTCTCTCCGTCGCCCTGATGGGTGGTCTGCACGAAGATATTCAGCTTGTTTTTGCTGTTCCAGAGGTTTATGTCGAGCGACGGCTCCCATGCGTCGACTGAAAAATCGGTGACGTCAGCAACGCTCCAATCCTTCTTGCCGAGGGCAGGGGTATGGGCCACACTCACCTTGCTTCCCCTCTCCGTGTCGCGGAATATGAAATACGCCTGCTTGCCGTCGCTCGCTATCCTCGGACGCGATATGGGAATCATCTTCGTACCCCCTCCGGAGAGAGAGAATGGGGTAGTGCGGCGTCCCACGGTGCTCATATTCCATTTCTTGCCGTCGTTCCAGACCAGGCGGTATTGCGGCACGTCGCTTCCCTGCTCACGCCAATACGTGGCGATATAGGGATGGCCATTGCTGTCGGCCGTCATGCTCGTCTGATTGATAAGCTCCGAATTCTGTGGAATTTCCCACGCCATTTCAGCCGTGGCCATCGTGATGGGAAGGGCATAGGTGGCTCCATCGCTACGTTGCCACGTCATGCCCCTGTCAGATGAGCGGGCATAGCAAAGGTCGTGGTTGGTTTCCACGAGCCAGGTCTCGCGCCACACCCAGGAAAGATGGATCATCCCCTTCGGATCGACATACATCTGCCAATAAGCATTGCGGAGATTCTCCCCGTCGATCAAGACATCGTGGATGCGGCTCCATTTACGGTCGGCCATGGAATAGCGATTGAGTACGAGATTGCCTCTGCCCGAAGCCCCCGATCTGTAGGCGAAAATAAGGTCGCCGTCGGGCATCGAATAAAACTCAGGATACGTCACGTCGGCCTCATCCTTGCCCGTCATCGGCTCCAGCGGACCAAGCTTTATCGATCCCGGCTCGACGCTGCGGGCATAGCGGAGCGGATTGCCATGATGGTCAAAAGAGACGTGGAGGTATCCTTCGCCGTCCACACCGATGCTGATGACGTTGTGTCCGTCGTTTATATTTCCCTTGTAGTGCGAGCGCTCCACTTTCCACTCCGCGTCGGGCGACTTCAGATCGCGCATCGCGAGAGTAACGTATCCTTCCGGATCGTAATAAGAGACGTATTGGGTGTCGCCGTGGCTGACGACAGAACTTCCCCGGAACACGGCCGTATTGACCGACGTGCGGGAATAACCTTTGCCCACTTTCGAAAGATTCGTTTTAAACAAAGCGGCATTGTCGCTGCTTGAAGCGGCCTGACGCGAAGAAGAGCATGATGCCAAAGCCATCCCTGTCACAGCGACCACGACAGGAAGAGCTTTCAAAATGAATTGATGGAGTATCTTCATGATTGTTAGTATATATCGTTGATAAGGGTGTGCCACCGACGGCGACACACCCTTATCAACGATATATATTTCATTTTTATTGCTATCCTGATATCCGCATGACATATCCCGACATACGTTTGAATAATTCAGAACAGTCAATGAACTAAATGGAACACACCATTCAAGCAATATGGCTTGTCGAGTCGGCAGTATGGTTGCCTTTCCCCGCGCGGAAAACCAGCGCGAAGACTATTCCGACTGCGAGGGCATAGCCTGCGAATATTAGCCACGGGGAGGTCCATTCTCCCATGAACAACCGCATCTGCGACGGCCCGACCGCGACCATTTCCCAATGGCAATAGCTGTTGATGACGCTGCCGGCCGCTATCATTCCAAAGGTGGCCCCGATGCCGTTGGTCATCATCATAAGCATTCCCTGACCGAATCCTTTGTTTTCGCGGTCGCTCATCTGGTCCATGTAGATGTGGCCGGAGATATTGAAGAAATCAAAGGCCACTCCATAGACGAGCATCGAAGCCACGAACAGCCATAGTCCACTGCCTGGATTCCCGATTCCAAGGAAAAGAAACCGCAGACACCATGCCAGCAACGCGAGCGCGACCACCCATTTAAAACCTATTCTCTTCATGGCCACCCCGACGAAAAGGATGCACACAGCCTCCGAAAGCTGGGAAAGCGACACGAGCATCGTGGCATTTCCGGCGGCAAGCGAGCCGGCGTATTCCTCCACACCCATGAAATGATTGATATAGGGGATGGCAAATCCATTGGAAATCTGAAGGCAGACTCCGGTGAAGACCGCGAAGATGAGAAACACCCGTATGGGCTTCACTTTGAAAAGCCGGAAAGCCTTCAGTCCGAAAATGTCGGACATGCTGCTTTTCCCGCCTCCGGCATGAGTCTTCACGGCCGGAAGGGTCGTGACATACACGGCAGTCAGTACCCCCACCACCGACGCTGCCAAGAGCTGCATCGAATTGTATTGGAAACGAAACGGCGATGCTTCGTCGCTGTCGGAAAGGGTGAACCCGAATGTGCCATCGTGGTAATACGCGCTGTTGACAAACCACATAGCCGCCACGAACCCTATCGTGCCCCACACGCGGATGGAGGGGAAATGATCCACGGGTCGCTCCCCGTGGGATTTAAGGATGGCAAACGTGGTGGTGTTGGCCAAGGCAAGGGTCGGCATATAGAAGGCCAGGAATGCCAAATAGATTATGAAAAATACCCAGAATTCCATTTGTGGATGCGCGTCGGCATATGCCCATGCCACGAACATCGCCAGGGCCGCCGAGAGATGGCAGGCCCCGAGCAGGTTTCTCGACGCCACGAAGCGGTCGGCCATATGGCCCATCAGGGCGGGGGTGACGAGGGAGACTATCCCCACGGCGGCATAAAACCATTGTATATCCTTGCCAAGACCTCCCGCCCCGAGCAGCTGCCCGAAGCAGGAAAGATAGCATCCCCACACGGCAAACTGGAGAAAATAGAGCAATGAGAGCCGGCTTTTCAGTGTTCCCAAAATATCAAGCGTTTAGATTGGACAACTTCAGAATTTAAACTCCACGCCTCCAAGGATCGTGAATCCGGGCATCGGGCAACCGTAGACGATCTCATAATGATGGTCGGTCAGATTGTCGGCCTTTACAAAAAGAGTGACCGGCACGCGGTCGCCATACGTATAGGCTGCCCTGAGATTCAGAAGAGCGTAACTCTCTTTCGCGTCGGGATTGCCCGTCTGAAGGCTCCATACGCTGCTTTCCTCAAGGGTGAAGCTGAAGCGTCCCGGAGTCCAGTTGATTTCGGCGTCAAGTTTGTTCTTGGGGGCATAGAGGAGGGTTTCGTTGTCGGTGTGCAGATAAGCATAGTTGGCATTTATGCTCCAGTCGTCGTTGGCTATGAAACCGGCCTCCAGCTCAAAACCTTTATTGACAAACTCGCCGACGTTCATGTTTTTCGGACGACCGTCGATGCGCTGCACCTGGATCATGTCTTTCCCGTCGATATAATAGAGCGCGGCTCCGAGATGCAGACGGCCGTCGATAAGGGTCTGGCTATACGACAGTTCGTAGTTGAGCAGATACTCCGGCTTCAGATCTGGGTTGGCCGGGGCATACATGTAAAGCTCCCTAAGGTTGGGGGCGCGGAAGCCCTTGCCGAATGAAAACTTGATGTGGCTCGCTTCCCCCGGCCTGAAAATGACTCCGGCCTGGGGGACCCACACGTTGCCATACTGCGAACCATGCTGCAGGCGCACGCCGCCGTTGACGGAAAGACAGTCGGCGAAAAATCCCTGCTGCATCATGACATAGCCTGCCACCTCGTTCTCACATTCCTTGAAGTCCGAGGTCTTTTTTCCGTCGGCCTTCATCTCGTTCCAGGAATGTCCGCCCCAATGCAGGAAGTCGAGACCCACGGAGAGGTCGTTGTCTTTCCAGGGATTCAATGTCTCGAAGATGGTGAAGCCCATGTTGTAGTCGGTGGAGTTGAAAAGGAAATCCTTCGGGTCGGCGTCGGGGGCGTGGCCGTCGTCAATCCTGTGTTTGCCCCAGCTGATGAATCCCTGCACGCCGCCGTGGAAGTTGTCGTAGCTGTTTCGGGCGTTTATCGAGGCTGTGCCGCGTGAGACCTTGGTCCACATGCTCAGCAGCGGGCTTTGCAGCGTGCCGGGATTGTTGGCCTTGGTCTGGGTCATCTCGGCGTTGGCTCCAAACGACCAATGGGAAGAGGCGGCGTATTGAGCCTGAAGATATTCGTTGGCGAGCCAGAATTCGCTCCCTTCGCGGTTGCCGTTGCTGCGGTCGAGCTGTCCGGCCATAGTCATTGAGAACTTACCCTTCCGGTAGCCTGTCGAGAGATTGAATTTCTGGGTAGAGAATGAGCCGAACATCGCCCTGGCCTGTCCTGACGCCCCCTCGGCGTTATGGCGTTTGGTCTTGATGTTGACGGAGCCGCCCATGGCATTGGAGCCGTAGAGCAATGACGAGGGCCCCTTCACCACCTCGACGCTCTCCACGCCGTTGGCCACGTATGTGTCAGGCAGAGAGTGGCCGAAAAGTCCGGCCCATACAGGCTGGCCGTCGACCATGAAAAGCACCTTGTTGCCCCCGCCGACGCCACGGATGTTGACCGTGCCGGCAGCTCCTCCCGACACTCCATATCCCGCGAAGCCACGCTCGCTGACAAACATGCCCGGCACTTTGTGCATCAGCATCGGAAGCAGCGACGATTCAGCCGACTTGTTGATCTCCTCGGCACTGACTACCGTCACGTCGAGAGGCGTCAGCGCCACGTTGGTCTTGTAAGGCGCCGTGACGGTCACTCCCGACAGGGATATCGTGTCGGGAAACGTTTCCGAATCTTCCGTGACGGCGAATGCATGGCCGGAGGCAAGGAGAGAGGCTGCAAGAATAATGGATTGTTTAAGCATATTAGCTAAAAAAGTTGGTTTTGTCAAGATACAAAAGTTGAATCTAATTGTTATAACAACATAGAACTGATTTTTATCATAAAATCACAAATAATTCACAAATATAAGACATGCCGAACTTGATTTTATTGTCTGTTCCCCTCCTTGCTGACTTGAAATTAGGATTATAGGCCCGATTAATTTGCATTTATGACAAAAGAAGAGATTAGTTTTTTCGATACGATCGCTCCTTCCTGGGACGGCATGGAGCGTCTTTCCACTCCCGGCAAGGTGAATGAGATTCTCGACATAATAGGAGTGGAGAAGGGGATGGACGTGCTCGACCTGGGCACCGGCACCGGCGTTCTTCTCCCTTTCCTGTCGGAAAGAATAGGCAGCGAGGGCCACATCCTGGCGGTGGACATCAGCGAGGGAATGCTTTCGCAGGCCTATAGGAAGTTTGGCGGGCGTGACAATATTGAGTTCTTGCTATCCGACTTTGAAGAGCAATCGCTGGAGGGCCGTTATGACCTTATTTTCCTCTATTGCGTATATCCTCATCTACATTATCCCGCCGAGACTCTGCATCGGCTAATCGACAACAACCTGAAACCGGGAGGGAGAATAATCATAGGTTTTCCCACCGACGAGAATTTCATCAACAATATCCATGGGCGAAGGAAAGTGGGGCATGACATTCTTCCTAAGGCTGAGATTCTTGTGCTTCGGCTTGTCGTGGAGTGCCTCAGGGCAAAGGTGATAGCAAATGATTCCGAGAAATATCTGGTGGAGGTCAGGCAATGAGGTGGCCTGACCGGGGATATCGAATTAAAATGCTGACAAACTCATGAAAAGACTATCATTTATTGTTATATTGATGTCCGTGCTATGCTTTGGTGTGGCAAGGGCAGATGTCGGGAATAATCCTGCGCAAGCCGACACTGTCAAAATCAATCGTGCGCTTGAGTTTATGCGGGAGAATTATCCTGAGGCCCAATATGCGGATGTCTACAAGAATTTTATGCAAGACTATTTCGGCCCGGGTCATATCCTTGCCGATACGGCCGCTGCCGGAAGATACCTGCGGCGTGAGCTAAGGGAGACAGAGCGGTTTGACGGCAAGCCTTACGAACCGACCGGGTTCAATGGAAATTTTTTTAGGGTAAACCTTTCCCTCATAAAGGGTGGGAGAATCGGATACGATGATTATTTCTCTGCTTTCACAAGAAGCGTTTCCGGCATCGTGCCTCTGTCTGTCGAGACCTGGAAAGCCATCTGGGAGATTATCGACGGTCAGATTCTTGAAAAAGGGTATGACTATCCTGACATGAGGGCCGACCGCGAGAGGATTTTCCGTCAGCTAAATGGGGGAGACCCTGTCGTGCATCACAGTAAGCGGTTCAACGACAATTATTCAGTGCATTATCGGATAATCTCACGCGAAATATTTGAAAAGGAATTGCTGCCACTTATTGAGACGGGCAAGCCATAGGGCTATATGGGTGCAAATCTTCTTAAATCGTTGATTTTGAAATTTATGATTTCAGCGATTTGAGTTCATAGAGTTGCTTGCGGAGGCCGTCGATTTCCTGCCTTAGTGAGTCATTTTCATTTGCAAGCCTGTCGTTGCGCTCCAGAAGGGCATCGATGCGGTTGAGGAGCCTTGAGTTTGCTTCCTCCAGCATCGACATGCGTTCATGGTGCCCATGATGGTGGTGTTCTTGCGAGTCTTTTTGGTGGGCCTGTTCATGAAAGCGGCTCAGCAGACGGTTGAAGAGATCGCCTTCGCTCATGTCGTTGATGCTTTTGGCAGGGGCTTCCTGTGCGCCCCCAATAAAGTAGCTGTCGAGACTTTCAAGTCCGAAAATCTCCATGATTTTAGCCTCCTTCTCCGGCGGCAGGGGACTTTTCCCATTCTCGATAGCGGAAAGGAAACTTTGGGTGATTTGCAACTGCTGGGCCAGTTCACTCTGGCTCATATTCCTCTCTTTTCTGATGCGAGCTATATCAATCCGTGGCATAGGTCTTAGAGTTTTGACACAAAATTAAGCAATTCCCCCGACATATCCAAACACATTATTCCCAATGTCAGGATTGAGCACAGACTCGCGTTTTCGTGGTTTGAATCTGCTGCGGGCATGAAAAATCCCGTGGTCGTTTGGAAACGCCACGGGATTCAAGGTTTGGGAAAATCGTTGTTATTTCACGACCGTGCCACGGAATTTCTTCCCTTTCAGGTCAGGCCCGAAGTAGAATCCCGGTTCTGCCGGCTGATTGTAGCCAATATTCTGGTTGGCCACGCTTGCCCTATAGACAGGATCCTCCATAAACGTATGGAACCGATAATCCGTAGGAATCGCCGTCACATAAAGACGTAGATTCTGATTGTCGGCTGTGCGCATCAGCACCTCCTCACGCCAGTCGCCGATGATATCGCCCTGCAATGCCGGATTTGCCTTCGTGCCATTATTCCATGCGCATCCCTCAAACACCGTCATAGGTCGGCATTCTCCGGAGGTCCAGTCATATTTGCTGATGACATTCTTGTCGAGCATCTCGCGAAGAAGGTCGCCGTCCCACCATACAGCCATGTTGACCGGTACGTTCGCCGAAATCTCACTCTTGAATTCCTTCTGGGGAGAAATCAGCTCACCCTTGAACGAACGGACGCCACCCGTATTGGGCGACCACAACTCAACTCCCTCATGCGTGGGATCGATGTCGGCCGCCATGCAGCGTCCTATGTCCTTGTTGCTCGGATATTGCAGAATCACCTTGCCAGTGGCCGCCTCGCGCAGGGTCGTGCCGTCCTTCTTGTTCTCGTGGCAGCACCATACGTAGTATTTCTCATTATTTATGTCGGAAAGGAGATGGATGGCGTCACCGTGGTACATCCCTGTGGAATACAGGCCTTTGCCGTCGTTGTCTACGGTCATCTGTCCGTAGATTATCTCGTCGCATCCGTCGCCGTCCACGTCGGCCACGCGAAGGTTGTGGTTGCCCTGCCCTGCATAAGCCGCGTTGCCGGGGTCGTTGGAATCAAACACCCACTTCACTTTCAGGTCCTTCCCGTCCCAGTCATAGGCGGCGAGCACGCTGCGCGTATAATAGCCTCTGGCCATGACAGCCGACGGACGCACGCCGTCGAGATATGCCACGGCGGCAAGGAAACGGTCGGAACGGTTGGCATAGCTGTCGCCCCAGTCCTTGAGATTGCCTCGCGGGGGAATATAGTCGGCCGTAGCCATCGCCTCGCCTGTCTTCCCGTTGAAGACCGTGACGTATTCCGGCCCGGAAACGATGCGACCCTTCATGTTGCGCCAGTCCGCGCGTCGGTCGCCAATGACCTTGCCGACGCCGTCCATCGTGCCGTCGGCAGTCTTGCAGATAAGCTCCGCGCTGCCGTCGCCGTCGAAGTCGGCGACAAGAAACTGGGTATAGTGGGCTCCGGAACGTATGTTCTCCCCGAGGTCGATGCGCCAGAGGCGCGTCCCGTCGAGCTTGTAGCAATCAAAATATGTAGGACCGGTGAAACCGTCGTGGGCATTGTCGTGGGAATCCGTGGGGTCCCACTTAAGCACGATCTCATATTCTCCGTCGCCGTCCATGTCGCCGATGGAGGCGTCGTTGGCGTTATAATAGTATTCCTTGCCGAAAGGTTCGACACCGAGCCCCGGACGCTGCAGGGGGATATTGACGTATCCCAAGGGGGCGTCGGCAGGGAGGGTGTAGCTTCCGGTCGGAGCATCGCCCTTCTTGCGGGCGCGCACCTCATACGTGGCTGCCTTCGAGCCGCTATAGTTGTCTTTGAAGAAGGTCGCTCCGGTCAGAGGCTTGGAGTTGACCTTCTTTCCGTCGCGATAGACGTCGAATGCCTGGTCTTCAGGGTCGGAGGAGAGATAGCGCCAGGAGACCGCCACCTCCTGCGGATTCTCCCTGACGGCCACGACCCCGCGGCTCAGTTTCTCACGCTGCATCTTCGTGAAATCATAGTTCGACTGCGCCGAAACGCCAAGGGCGACCGTTGCAGCCAGAAAAGGCATGATGTGTCTGGTGTTCATCATTTCTCGTTTTATAGGTTATCGGATATATTCTTAAATAAGCTCTAAATAAATTAGAACAGATACTTAGCCGCTGCAAATATGGGGAATAAAATCGTTAGTCGCGAGGTAAAAACAGCAAATTTTGGGTGAGAAAACGCCCATATACCTGAATGAGTAAAAAAGCGGTATGAAAATTGTCCATTTTCGGCACCCTCATGCCCGCCCGGCGCAATGATTTCCATTCTATCTAGCCCCCTGACAGATGCCGACAGCGCATGAACGATTCAGCGCCGAAAAACATGCTTTTTAGCATAATTTAAGAACATTTGAGACATAAGCACACTAAAATTGAAACTTTCGCTCTCATCGAGCTGCTCTTTTTAGGGGTAAAAATTGGCTCAATTAGGGTAAAAATTCGCCCAAAACGCGATAAATCCTCTATATAGATTGTTAATGCGTCATTTTTATTTTGCAATTGTGCCGACTTAATATAATTTTGTCTCCGTAAAAATTTTAAAAATTTAACCAGCAATCATGAAAGACAAATCCATTCTGAAAAACGTCTTACGAAAAAAGACCTTGCAGGGCAGAAGGTTGGTGTTGTCGTTTCTTCTGACATTTGTCGTGAGCCTGGGCGCATACGCGCAGGAGTCGATCAAGGGTTCAGTGTTTGACGACACCGGAGAACCTCTCATCGGGGCGACAGTGATGGCAGAGGGCAACAGCAATATCGGCACTGCCACTGACATCGACGGTAATTTTGTTTTAAAAGTGAAGCCAGGGACAAAGCTTAGGTTCTCCTATATAGGCTATGACCCTATGACCGTGGCAGCCAAAGACGGCATGAAGGTCGTGATGAAGTCAGGAGCGACCAGCCTTGACGCCGTTGAGGTAGTGGCTTATGGAGTGCAGAAGAAGGTCACGATGACCGGTGCTGTCTCCTCTATTAAGAACGAAGACCTCACCCGCACCCCGGTCAGCTCTGTGACCAACGTGCTTGCCGGCCAGCTTTCGGGTGTATCGACAGTGCAATATTCCGGTGAGCCGGGTTCTGACGCAGCCGATATATTCGTGCGTGGCAAGGCTACATGGGTCGACTCCAAGCCCCTTATCCAGGTCGACGGTGTTGAGCGCGACATGTGGGACATCGACCCCAACGAGATTGAGTCAATCTCCGTGCTTAAGGATGCATCCGCCACGGCCGTGTTCGGTGTGCGCGGCGCCAACGGCGTAATCCTCGTGACCACCAAACGCGGCAAGGAGGGCAACGCCAAGATCGACGTATCGCTCAACTTCTCGGCGCAGCAGCCCACGAAACTCATTGAAATGGCCAACTCCACGGAATATGCCAATTACTACAACTACATGAACGTCAGCGATGGAGTAGGAAAGACCTTCTCAGACGAAATCATCTCAAGGTTCAACTCGACGGATCCCATCGACCAGATCCGCTTCCCCAACATGCGCTGGACCGACTACATCTTTAAGAAGACCACCCTCCAGCAGCAGCACAACGTCAATATTTCGGGCGGCAACAAGGTGGTCAGATACTTTATCTCGGCGGGCTTCTTCAGCCAGGACGGTATCTTCGACCAATACGGACGCGATGACTTCGCCTTCGACTATCGCTACAACCGCTTCAACTATCGCTCGAACCTCGACATCGAGGCTACGCCGACGACTACCATCAGCGTCAACGTGGCCGGCAAGATCGACAATTCCGCGAAGCCGCGCACCGGCCAGGGCGCAAGCGGCATGGTGAAGGCCATCTACGCAGCAACCCCGTTCTCCGGAGCAGGATTCGACGACCAGGGCCGCTTCATCCGCACAAACACCGATGCCGACTACAATATCGAATATGACGCGGAGGGCAATCCACATTCCGTGACGCTCCCCTTCACCGGCGCGCACCCGATGACCTACGTGACGTATCAGCCGGGTGCATACCACAATACGGCCAATACGATCACTACTGACCTCATCGCCAGGCAGAAACTCGACATCGTCACGAAAAACCTGCTTCTTACGGTCAAGGGATCATACAACAGCGGTTTCAACCAGATCAAGACCCTTACTTCCTCCGCCGGGACTGTCACTCCACGCATGATGCCCGACGGAACCCTCGAATTCCTCACAGAAACTTTCGAAGACCTCCCGAGCTACGCCGAGAAAGCTTCCGACCGAGGCAAATGGCGCAATTGGTATTTCGAGGCCGGACTTAACTGGAACCGTGATTTCGGACTGAACAGTATCACGGCCCTTGCCCTCTACAATCAGAGCAAGGACTACTATCCCAAGACTTATTCCGACATTGCCCGTGGATATGTGGGATTCGTCGGCCGCGTCACATACGCATACGACAACAAATATCTTGCCGAGGTCAACTTCGGCTACAACGGATCGGAGAACTTCGCCCCGGACAAACGCTTCGGTGCTTTCCCCGCAGGCTCCATCGGATGGGTGCTCAGCAATGAGAAATTCATGCATGGGTTGTTCCCCTATCTCTCGTTCCTGAAAATTCGTGCCACCCTCGGAAAGGTCGGCAATGACAAGGTGGGCGGTAGCCGCTTTATGTATCTCGCCGACCCGTTCGGAATCAACGGTGGTGCACTTCTCGAACGTCCTAACGGCGAGAATCCCTATGGCTATAACTTCGGTACCGGCAACGGTGGATATGCCACTCAGCCGGGCGCATGGGAGATGCAAAAGAACAACCCCGACGTGACATGGGAGACGGCTGTCAAGCAGAACTACGCTGTCGATATCCAGTTCTTCAACGACCGTCTCAAGACAAGCTTCGACTATTATAAGGAGCACCGTACGAACATCCTTCTGCAGAACTATGCCACCCCCGTCATCGTAGGTTATGCCCCCGCGCTCTCCAACTACGGCATCGTCGACAGCTGGGGATGGGAGCTCAGCGTAGGCTGGAACGACCGCATCAACAATGACTTCGGCTATTGGGCACGCTTCAACCTCTCCTACAACGACAATAAGATCATCCGTGACGGCCAGGCTCCACAAAGCTACGACTATCAGAAGACGGCAGGCCACCGTATCGGTGCACGTTCGCAACTCCTCTTCTGGGGATACTACGACGAGACGGCCGACCAAAGATATAAGGAGCAATACGGAGTGCCTATCCCGGCCCAACTTAAAGCCAACGACAAGCTGAATCCCGGCGACCCGATCTACGTTGACCTCAATGAAGACGGCAAAATCGACGACAACGACAGAAGCCTCGATTTCGGCAAAACCGACGATCCGCGCTTCATAGCCGGTCTTAACTTCGGCTTCGACTGGAAAGGTCTCAGCCTCGCAGCCCAGTTCACGGGCGCATGGGAAGTGACCCGCAGCATCAGCGGCGCATTCCGCACCCCGTTCGACAACCCGGCAGGCGACGGCAAGGGCGGTCTTCTCAAGACGCATCTCGAAGACAGCTGGACCGTGGACAACACCAACGCGGAATATCCACGTCCGACCCTTACCTATACGAAGCATACTTACACCAACTCCACGCTTTGGGAGAAAGATGCAAGCTACATCCGTTGCAAATCCCTGCAACTCGCATACAATTTCGATATGGGCTGGATGAAGAAGCTCGGCATCAAGAGCCTCCAGCTTTCATTGAGCGCCTACAACCTCTTCACCATCTCGAAATACAAATGGGGAGACCCGGAAAACCGTGCAAGCAGCTCGCCCGACTATCCTCTGACCCGCACCTACACCGCAGGTCTTAAGGTAGGCTTCTAATTGTATTATCGAAAAAAAGAATTTAAAATCATGAAGAAAGCATTCCATAGCATATTCGCAATGATATTGGCAGGCGTGGCCGTCACGGGCTGCACGGATGAGGTGCAGTTTGGCGACTCGTTCCTCAACAAGGCTCCCGGCGGCTCCACCAATCTGGACAGTATCTTCTCCAATCCGGATTACGTCAACCAATTTCTGACAAATATCTACAACAAACAATACTACGGACTTCCCTACAACCAAGAGAAGAACCAGGCGGCAAGCCCCTACAACGGCAAGCTCGACGCACTGACCGACCTCTACCAGATGCACTGGTCGAGCTGCAAGGTGTGGTCGTCCTACTACACCGCCACGTTCTCCTCCCGTGAAGACCCGCTGATTTCGTTCTCCAACGACAACGTTTGGCAGACCGTGCATCAGGTCTCCCTTATCAAGGAGAACATCGACCGCGTCCCCAACATGGACCAGAAGAAAAAGGACTACATAGTGGCGCAGGCCAAGGCTCTTCAGGCTTTCGCCTATTCGCTCCTTCTTCCCCACTACGGAGGTCTTCCCATCATTGAGAACACCATCACCGGTGCAGGCGACGGAGTAGGTCAACGCGCCACTTTCGAGGAGACCGTAGATGCCATCGTAAGATGGTGTGACGAGGCCAAGGACGATTTATATTGGGCCTACAACGGCAATGACGCCGAGTCGAGCTCCCTGCAGACGGGCCGCTGGACAAAGGCCGGCGTCATGGCCCTGAAGGCTCAGGTGCTCTGGCTCGCCGCCTCTCCCCACTACAACACAAATGAGGCATATCTCGGCGGAACATCGGAAGCGGAGACCCAAAATCTCGTATGGTATGGCAATTTCCAGCAGTCGCGCTGGGAGCGTGCACTCCAGGCTTTTGAAGACTTCTGGGCAGAGAACCGCAAGAACGGCGAATACTACCACCTCATGCAGGCAGAGAACAAGAATCTTGACGGCTACCGCCTGGCTTATCGAAGGGGATATATGTATGACGACAGCCCTGAGAACATCCATTGGACGAAAGTGGCCGGCATCTATGGCACACAGGGTGCATACAGCTGGCTGAATTGGAACACGTGGTCGGTCAACCGCTCAAACAACCATCCCACGCTCGAATATATCGAGATGTTCCCCTGGAGCGACGGCAAGCCCTTCGACTTCGACAAAGACATGAAGCACAAGGAGACTTACACAGTGGAAAAAGACGGCTCCACCTGGGATGTCTATACATGCCTCTCCGGACAGTATGACAAGCTTTTCTATGAGTATAAGGAGATTCGCGGCGGCTTCAAGAAGACTGCCTCACGCGACCCCCGTCTCTATGAGAACGCCACCGTATCGGGCACTCTTGAGAACCTTCCCCTCAAATCAGCCGACGGGAAAGCCACGGGCAACATCATGGAACTTTGGGTGGGCGGACAGAACGCGGGACAATGCGTGAAACACCCGACTGAAAACATCCTTGTCGAGGCGCTGACATCCTACTGCCCCACAGGCTTTGCAGCCTACAAGTATGTGCTCAATCAGATTGAGTGGCACCGCGACCCCAACATGCACTGGAACGTCTTGACCATCCCCGACATGATTCTCATGTATGCCGAATGTCTCGCCGAGTGCGGACGCGCCGCCGATGCGATCGCCCAGGTAGACCTCTTGCGCTCACGCGTCGGAATGAAGAGCCTCAACTCCAGCTACAACCGCGACAAAAACCTCCTCTCCAACAAAGAGAACCTCATCGAGGAGATTCTTCGCGAACGTGCCTGTGAGCTTGGTCTGACCAACGCCCGCTATATCGACATGGTGCGCCGCCGCCGCACCGACTGGATGACGAAGCAGCTCCACGGCATGGCCACATTCCGAATGATCAAGAACGCGCAGAACAAGTGGGTGCGTCGTAACGCCCCATATTTCGGAGACGACAAGAACGGAGGCATGGCAGAGCCTGCACGCTTCGAATACGAGCCCTTTGAGCTCATTCAGGGCAGACGAGTGCTCTGGGGAATGGATCCCAACTCCACGGAAGTCAAGAAATGGCTCATGATGCCATTCCCGCAGGATGAGATCAACAAGGGATACGGACTTATCCAGAATCCCGGTTGGTGATCCCCGATTCCTTCATAGGTTTTACTAACATCTCAAACGAGACTTTAAACGACAAATATGAAATCACGAAATATATTTCTAATGTCACTCGCCGCAGGATTCATCCTGCCGGTTACGGCTCAGGAGAATGTGGATACCGTCTCCCAAAAGTGGCTTGACCAGGAATACAATATCGGTGTTGACCTGGGCATCACCCGCGAGAACTCCACAGCCTCCGTCAGCGTAATCAAGAATGACGCCGTCAACCAGCGTTCGGCCAAGAACGTGGGCAATGCGCTTATCGGCCACGGCAAAGGCCTTATCACCACTGCCGGCAATGGCACATATTATGCCCAGGAGCCCACATTCTATGTGCGCGGACTCCAGAGCCTCTCAGGTAGCACGCCCCTCATCCTCGTCGACGGAATCGAGCGTGACATCGACATGATTGACCCCGACGAGGTTCTTGAGGTACAGATCCTCAAAGACGCCGCAGCCACAGCTCTTTATGGCTACAAGGGAGCCGATGGCGTGATCAACGTCATCACGAAGCGCGGACAATACAATTCACGCACGATCCGCGTCAACTACTCCCACATCTTCTCCAACATGACCGACAAACCCAAGTTTGTCGACGGCCCCACTTACGCCAGGGCCATGAACGAGGCTCTCTTCAACGAAGGGCAGGGACAGTTTGCAAAATATAGCCAGCAGGACATCGATGCCTTCGCCAGCGGAAAATATCCCCATCTCTATCCCAACGTCAATTGGGTCAACGAGACTTTCCGCAACCATGCCAGCGGCGACCGTGCCGCCGTGGAATTCTCAGGCGGTGGCGAGAGATTCCGTTATTTCTCGATGGTGAACTTCGTCTACAGCGACGGATTCATCAAGAAGCCCAACACGAATGCCGGCTATTCCACCCAAGACAAGTTCATGCGTGGCAACATCCGCATAAACCTTGACGTAGACCTCTTCAAGCATACCCAGCTCCGCTCCAATATCTTCACGTCGCTGAGCGAGATGCAGGCTCCGGGGGCCAACACCAATCTCTGGTCGCTTATCTACAACACTCCAGCCGTGGCATTCCCCGTCAGAAACGAGAATGGCGTGTGGGGAGGCAATTCCACATGGTCGGGCGATAATAACCCTGTGGCCCAGTCGACCGGAGCAGCCTACTACAAGATTTTCAACCGTCAGCTCTTCTTCAATGCTGAAATTGTGCAGGACCTCTGCATGGTGACGAACGGACTGAAGTTCAATGTCGGCGCAAGCTACGACGTGAATTCCGACATCCATGAAGACCATTCAAGGAAATACAACTTCGGAATGTCGAACGTGACGGGATGGGTCAACGGAGAGCCGCAGAGCACATATTGGGAAGTGGCCGACCAAGCCACTGAAATGGGCTCAGGCTCCTCGATGAACTATTTCGCACGCCGACTCAATGCTTGGGCAGCATTCTCCTATGACAACCAGTTTGGCGACAACCACCGCGTGATGGGTCAGCTGAAGTATCATTACGACTACGAGGATCCGATTGGCGTAAACAACAACGTATATCGCCACAACATCTCCCTCTGGGGCCAGTATATTTTCGCCAACCGTTATTCTCTGGGCGTAGCCCTCGCGGAGATGGGATCGTCGCGTCTCGCCCCCGGCACGAAGTGGAGTTTCTCCCCCAACGTGTCGCTCGGAGCCGTGATCTTAAATGACGAGTCACTGCCCGTCAATTTCCTTAAAGCCCGTGCATCGTGGGGTATCCAGAATCTCGACCGCCTTCCCGGCTATAATGTCTGGAACTATTATATGCAGGCTTATCAGGTGACGGGCGTAGGCTATCCATGGTCAGACAAATACGACGGTGGCGCCACCCTCGGCGAGACGACTCTGTTGCAGCTTCCGATGGTGAACCCTTCGCATGAGAAGGTCGCTAAATACGATATCGGCATCAACGCAAGCTTCCTCAACTGCATCAACCTTACCGCCGACTTCTTCTACAATCGCCACTACGACATATTCGTGGATGGAAGCGGGGCATATTCAAGCCTTATCGGTTTCACCGCACCCTTCAAAAACCAGGGCAAGGTAGACAACCGTGGTGTTGACATCGAAATCGATTTCAGCAAGAGATTCGGCGACTGGAACGTCATGGCAGGAGGCTCATTCCTCTTGGCAAAGAGCAAGATTATCGACATGGCTGAGGAACCAAAGGCTTTTGAGAATCTTAAGAACACGGGCAACCCTCTTAGCTCCACTTATGGCCTTGTCGCTGAAGGACTCTTCACTTCGCAGGAGGAAATCGACAACTCTCCCCGCCAGACATTCTCTACCGTTCGTCCCGGCGATATCAAGTACAAAGACCTCAATGGCGACAATGTGATTGACGCCAACGACGTGACCAAAATAGGCTATAATGCATCCTGCCCCGAAATATTCTACACTTTCAATCTGGGTGCCGAATACAAGGGAATAGGTCTTGTGGCTCATTTCCAGGGCACGGGCAACTACGGAGTGAACCTTGCTTCTCAGGGCTACTATTGGGGGCTTATCAACAATTCCTCACTCTCGCAGGAAGTATATGACAATCGCTGGAGCCCGGAGAACAACAGCGCAGATGCCCTCTATCCGCGCCTGAGCTCAACATCTAATGCCAACAACTACCGCACAAGCACCTTCTGGCAGCGCGACCGCTCTTATCTGAAGCTTCGCAACGTGGAACTCTACTACGACTTCAACAAGGCGCTTCTTGCAAAGACAAAGTTCATCAAAGACGCTACCGTCTACGTGCGCGGTGTTGACCTCTTCAACATTATGACCGGCGGCGATGACAAACTGACCGACCGTGACCCCGAAGCTACCGGAATCGTGGCTCCCCGCAGCCGTCAGGTCGTTGTCGGAGTGAAACTCACTTTCTAACCTTTCTCTAAACAATCACGATAAATGAAAGCTAAATATTTAATAAGCGGTCTGGCGTTTTTGTCGCTCTGTTTCTCCTCTTGCTCCGACCAGATGGACTATAAGGAGTTTAAGATTGACGGCGAAGACTATATAAAGAGGGATTTCGACAAGGTGGGAAAAATCACTACCCACATCTATCGCAACCTTGACTATGACCACGGCCAGATGTATGGCGGAGCATCCCTTTGCTCCGCCACCGACGAGGCTGTCTACAGCCATCAGGGCAATGCCATCGAGTCGTACTACAATGGCTCCTGGAGTCCCACCAACGCCAATGGCAACACCTGGACAACGTGCTGGGATGCCATCTCATATTGCAACCTTTATCTCGACCGATTCCTCGGGCTTACGTTCCCCGATCACAAGCTTGAAAAAGGCTATCAAGACGAGATGATCAAGTACCATAACTATCAATGGGAAGTTCGCTTCATGCGCGCCTATTTCTACTTCCTGCTTGTTCGCCAGTATGGCGGAGTGCCTTTGATCACGGCCAATCTTAACGCCGACGAGGCCAACAGCGTTCCCCGCTCTTCGGCCGATGAGATTTTCGACTTCATCGACAAGGAGTGTGAGGCTATCAAGGATTCAATCATCAAAAACTATTCCGGAGCCTACAATTCTATCGAAAACGAGTCAGGCCGCGTCAACAATCTCGGAGTGCTTGCTCTCCGGGCTCGTGCAGCCCTCTATCATGCTTCTCCTCTTTTCTCCAAAGAGAAGAGCGACACGGAGAAGAAAGAGCTTTGGCGAGCAGCCGCTATGCGCAACAAGGAGTGTATCGATTCATGCAAAAAGCGCAGCATGACCCTTGCCAAGGATTATAAGACTTTGTTCGGCCCCGACAACTGGCAAAACGCAGAGTCTATCAAGGAGATTATCTTCGCCCGCCGCGTCGCAGCCGATAATGCTTTCGAGAATCGCAATTTCCCAATCGGCATGAATGGTGGAAACGGTGGAAACTGCCCGACAGAAAACCTCGTGTCGGCATATGAGATGACCAATGGCCTGCCTATCACCGATCCAAACTCCGGCTATGATTCCCAGAATCCTTATGTCGGCAGAGACAGCCGTCTGTCGGCCACAGTGGCCGTGAATGGTGAGAAATGGCCTGTGCAGCTTCCGACGGATGCTCTTGAGACCTGGATTGGCGGAGCAAACTCCCGCAGCATCACTTATGGCACCCCGACGAGCTACTATCTGAAGAAATACGTCAACGGAGAGACAAAAATATCCGGTACGGGCACTACCTCAACCCCCCACACCTGGATTCTCTTCCGTCTCGGTCAGGTGTATCTCGACTATGCGGAGGCTGTCCTCAACTACACGGGCAGCGGCTATGACGTTCCCGCAGACTTCACCATGTCGGCCGCCGACGCAATCAACACCGTGCGTGCACGTGCAGGGCAACCCAAGCTCCCCAACGGACTCAACTACTCCGATTTCACGGCAAGATATGAGAACGAGCGTTTTGTGGAGCTCGCTTTCGAAGGCCACCGTATCTACGACGTGCGCCGCTGGATGAAGGCTCCGCAGTATTTCGTCAACATCAAAGTGATGGAAATCACCAAAAACGGCGATGACCTGACCTTCAACACCGTGACGAATCCTCCTTACATCACCCGCCGCGAATGGGCAGGCGACCATCAGTATCTTTGGCCGATTCCTCAGGCCGACGTGCTGAAAGCGGGCGCGCTTACCCAGAACACCGGTTGGTAACTTCTACGTATTCTACGGTCGGGAGACTATAGCCCGACCGTAGAAAACAATTTCAATAACGACCAAATTTTATTAACTTTTTCATTATCTAATATTATTTGTATGAAAAAACTTTTATTAACTCTTGGAGTGGCTTGCATGGCCCTTCCGACATTCGCCGCCACGCGTGTGCTGTATCAGCAGAACTTCGAGACGGCAACCGACCCGGCTTCTATCGGCTGGTCGTATGGTGGAGCATCTATCTCAATTGCTTCCGACGAGTATGGCAAGTTCCTTGAACTCAATCAGGGTCAGACCAATGGCCGAAGCGCAAAAGTGACCTGGGGTCAAGACATCTTCATGAAGGACGGAGCTCCTATCCTTGAAGATGGCAAATACAATCTGAAGTTTGACTTCAGCATCGCCCAGGGTTCCGACAATCAGTATAATACTGAGTTCACGATCTTCACCAACCATGCCCCCATTGACAACCAAACCTACCGCTTGCCTTGGAACCCGGCAGGATGTTGGGACAACTATCTTTTCGACATGTCGCAGGTAGACAAGGAACCCCTTCAGTTTGCCATCGACGGTGCTACAATAGAGAACAAGGCAGAGGATGGCACCGTAACCTACGCCATCGACTATTCCTCCCCCACGACTTTCGATGCGAGGGCGTGGTATACGGTAGACCTCAATGTTGATGTGGAATCACGTGAAGTGGAATATTCCGTTGTAAGCCTCACAGGAGATATCGTTAAGTCCGGAACAAGGACCGTTCCCGAGACTGACGTAAACGGCGATCCAATCAGCATGTATGCAGAGGGTCTGTTCATAATGGTGGCTCGCTACGCTACTATCATCGACATCGACAACATCGTCATCTCTTGCGAGACAGCCGCCGGATTCGCAAATGCTCCGACAATTGCTCTCACCCGTCTTGGCAAGACCGCGGATGAAGAACCCGAAGTTGACCTCAACCTGCGTGCTTACACCATCACCTTCCTCGATGGAGAGACGCTGAACGTGACCGGCACTGACGGACAGACCGTGCAGGTGGAATTTGCCGACTGCGAAGGCGCTTATGAATATGAGACCACAAAGAGCGGCACGCTCACCGCATGGACCACATGCGACGGAGCCGAATCCGATAAGGTCTCTGTGGAAGTGGATTGCGCTCCCGTGGTGCTTCCCGAGGTAAACGTTGCTATCTCAGCCGTAGGCGAAGGCTTTGTCAAGACCTACACTCTGACAGTAAGCAACGAATCAGTGCCTCTCCGTCCCACTGTTTTCATCGACTATGAATTCACTGGCGTAAGCGGTGAGAAGATTGCTAAAGAGGGCGAGGCTTCAGGATGCAAAGTGACGGTGACTGAGGAGGGTACCCTCAAAGTGACTTCCGCAGCATTCGGCTATGAATCAACCACTGCCTCTGTCAAGAACGAACTCCAGTTTGAGACTAAGAAGGCCTACGACTTCGCCCGCCTGACCGAAGAGGAAATCAAGGCTGCCGGATTCCCCTCTTTCACGGTTCTAAACAGCGACCAGACAAGCGGATTCAACAACTGGACTGCACGCAAGCGCCTCTACTACAATATCGAAGGCTCTCAGGATGTTGACGCCGATGGCAACCCCGCTGTTGACGGCGATGGAAATCCTGTTCCCGTGAAGGCATTCCCCTTCGGATTCGTTGCTGCTGACAACACTACAAACGTCATCCAATACTCCGTAATCGACAACACAGGCAAGGAGTCGGTTGATGCAAACGCCTACTTCAAGGGTCTGACAATCTTCCCCGACAAGGGCAAGAAAGCTGATGGATTCCCCAATGTCTGCATGATGTATCGCATTGGTCTATTCAACAATGAGACCAATAACAATAACAACAATGTTATTGTAAACGGTCTTGACAAAGACGACTTCGTTGTTGTAAATGCTATCAACAACTATGGTGGAAACTCCAACCATCCTACGCTTCCCGAAGGATCTGACAATGAGTACTACAAGCTGCTCGCCGGTGAGGATGCAGTCTACAGCGTTGCAGCTGTCGGCACTCTCGACGAAGAGACCGGAACATACAGCGTGACACATCCTCTTTACCGTATCGACACGGCTATCACCAAGATTACAGTCTACAAGCCTCTCGGAAGCTCTGCCGTAGAAAGCGTTGGCGTTGAGACTGAGGTAGAGGGCGACAACTGGTATTATTCAATCGACGGCGTACGCATGGCTCAGCCCACACGTCCCGGCATCTACATCCACAAAGGCAAGAAGATTATCATCAAATAATTTTCACACACATGTGACTACAAAAAGAGGGCAGCCAATTGGCCGCCCTCTTTTTTAGCTTCTTAATTCAGAAAAATAATACTTATCTACAGCATCGCCATCTCCGCGTCGCTCAATCCAAGTATCTGCTTCACCTGTGCCTTTGACACGCCTGATGCAATGAACTTTCGTGCCGACATCTTTCCCTTTGGTCATGTCAGGAAGGCTTATATACGCATTTTTCCTCTTGGTTCATTCATAGAAGTGTTGTTTATCAAAAGCAAAAATAACAAATTATCCATCAATATCCAAACGTTACGCATAATATATTCCAATAATTCCCAATTTGGGGTGTCAATATCCTGAACTTAGAGATTGTTGGGTGCTAATTTTTCCAAAGAAGCAAAAAAATACTTAACTTGAATCATTTTTCTACTTAATTTGACCTGATAATTATTGTATATCTCATCAAATAAACGTAAATTTGCCAATGAAAATTAACTTGTTAACGAAAGACTCAATTCAACCTTGACATCAATAAAATACTATATGCATACCGAATTTATGAACAAAAAAATGATGCTCGCGGCTGTCGCAGTGATGGCCATCGCTCCCGGTGCTTTTGCCCAGCGTGCCACCGACGTGCTCAACCGCGGACTCGTGGCCATGAAGACCGACAAGGGGGTGTTCTGTTCCTGGCGAATCACCGCCGACGAATGGGATGCCACCACGGAATACAATATCTACCGTGGATCCACCAAACTCAACAGCACTCCTCTCAAAGTCTCGAACTTCATCGACCCCTCAGGCTCGCTCGACGCTACGTATTCCGTAAAGGCAGTGGTAAATGGCGTTGAGTCGGAGGCTTCCGCCCCTGCAAAAGTATGGGAGAAAAACTATACGGTAATCAAGCCGGCGCATCCCTCCGAGATCACCGCAGGACTCGTGCCTAATGACGCCACGGCAGCGGATGTGGACGGCGACGGGGATCTTGAGATAATCATGAAATACGATAATGCCGCTTCTGACTTCCACAATGGCGACAATGGAATCTTCACAGTGGTGGAATGTCTGGAAATGGACGGCACCGTGAAATGGTGGATCAATTTCGGACCCAACATGGGCGACTTTCAGAACAATGAGATTAATATCGCCGCTTTCGACTGGGACGGAGACGGAAAAGCGGAAGTGGTGTTCAGAGCAGCCGACGGCACTGTCATTCATCAGGCCGACGGCACGACGTACACCGTCGGCGACCCCTCCATCAACTATCGCGGCAATTCACGGCCCGAGGGGCAGTGGTTCATGCACTGGGGGAAGGAATATCTTGTCTATGCCAACGGACAGACCTGCCAACCATATGAGTGCATTGATTTCCCGCTAAAGCGGATCGAGGACTCCGACAATCCGGAAGGGATACTCAGCGGAAGCAACTACGACAAACTCGTGGAAAAAGAATGGGGCGACGGTTATGGCCACCGCAGCTCAAAATATTTCTTCGCAGCTCCGTATCTCGACG
This sequence comes from Muribaculaceae bacterium, assembly GCA_009775375.1. Classification (GTDB taxonomy): domain Bacteria; phylum Bacteroidota; class Bacteroidia; order Bacteroidales; family Muribaculaceae; genus Lepagella. The sequence continues at coordinate 25,219 of VSPO01000020.1, forward strand.
GGCGTAAGCCAAGCATATTCCTTGCAAGGGGCATCTATACGAAGCATAAGATGATTGCCTATGACGTGGATCCCGCCAGCCACAAGCTTATCGTCAGATGGCGATGGAACGACCTCGGCGGGACATGGTTTGGACAAGGCTACCACAACATGGGGATAGCCGACGTGGATTGGGACGGTCGCGACGAGATTGTTTACGGTTCGATGGTGATCGACGACAACGGTTTCGGCCTTTCGACCACCGGCCTCGGACACGGCGACGCCCAACACTGCGGAGACTTCGACCCCTATACCCACGGACAGGAAATATTCGTCTGCAACGAAGACAAACCCAACAATAACTTCCGCGACGCTACAACTTCCAAAATCTACTACCGCACTGTCGGCGGGAATGACGACGGGCGTGCCAACATGGGCAATTTCATTGATGAATATCCCGGTTCTGAAGGAGTCTCCTCAAGAGACGGAGCCCTCATCGGCGGAGCTTCCCATAAGGCAATCGATGGTGACACAAAAGGGACCGTATCCATTACACAAAATTTCAGGGTCTTCTGGGACGGCGACCTATGCGACGAATCGTTTGATTACAGCAACGGCAAAAACACAGCCGGCGCAATCTTCAAACCACGCGAGGGCCGCATCGCCATCCTTGAGGGCAGCAAGACCAACAACGACACAAAGGGCACGCCCTGCTTTCAGGGCGACATCCTCGGCGATTGGCGTGAGGAATACATCATGCGTGATGCCGACAACAATATCCGCATCTACTCCACGGATTTCCCGACCGAGCACCGCATATACTCTCTTTGGTATGACCATCAATACCGCAACGCCATGGTATGGCAGATGTGCGGCTACAACCAGCCTCCCCACGTAAGCTTCGCCCTGAGCTCATTTGAGAACATCACCATACCCCCGGCTCCCCTGACAATGACCGGGCGAACTGAAGTGGCCAACAACGGGACTATCGATGCTTCGTTCAACGGCAAGCACGTAATAGTCTGCGAGACAGGCGACATGACGGTCTCGGCAGCAGATGGGGCAGCGCCGGCTACCTTGACCGTCAACACCCCGACATGGGTGGAGGGCCATAACAACAATAATAATATTACGACCCAAATATTTACGCACACAATATCCTCCGGAACATTTGCAGGGGAGATGAAACTCGTGAAGCAGGGCGACGGCAAGCTTGTCATGCCTGAAGGCATACATCCTTACAGCGGAAAAACCGAAGTATGGGCAGGCACGCTCGCAATCAACGGGGAAATGCCCAACAGCCCGATATGGCTCAACCGTTTCGGCGTGCTTGAAACTTCCTCGCTGAAAGCTCCCAAAGGTATTGACATGGAATATGGAGCAGTCGTCAGTCTTGGCAACGATACCAAGGCCGGCTCTCTTTCTGCCGGAGAAATCACACTCGGTTTCGGGTCAATTGTTGAACTCGACGCTTTTGCCGACCAGACAATCGACCGTATTGACGCCACAAAGCTCATAATAGAGAAAAAAGACTGGACCAACGGACCGGAATATCTGCAACCAATCCTGAAATTCAAATCGCATCCCGCTGAAGGAAAATCCTTAATCCCCGACGGGAAATATCTTATCGGAGAAATCGGCGAGATCGATGGCGACGTCAAAGACATTGTCTTGCTTTGCATGGAGGATATGAAGAAAGTGCTCGTATATGAAGATGGCAAGCTTTACCTCAACGTTTCCACATATAAGCCCGGTAAAAAAAGCTGGTCCGGCGGCGAGACTGCATTGTGGGACCTCGACCATTCCGTTACGTTCAAAAATCTTGAAAACGGGGAGGACGATGTATTCGTGCCCGGCGACGAAGTAGTGTTCGACGATTCTGCCCTGACCACCGATGTGGTGATCTCCGGGAATCTCAAACCCTCTTCCGTCACATTCAGCAATAATGAAAAAGACTACACACTCTCGGGCGAAGGAAGAATCGTAGGCGAGGCGAAACTAATCAAGGAGGGCGACGGATCGCTGACGGTCAACAATATCAACAGCTTTACGGGCGGAACATACATCAAAGGAGGCAAGCTCGTAGCAGGCGTGTTCTCCAACCAGATAGGCACTGATCTGGGAGCTCTGTCTGACGTGGAGTCGCGCATCAACATGAGCAACGACGCCACCCTGGCCGTCAACGCCACCGGCACCCTCGGACAACGCATAATCCTGACAGAGGGGAATGCGGCTATTGAAGTGCCTGAAAAACTTGAACTTACCACGAGCAGGAACATCGCGGGAACGGGCATCGCGCAAAACTTGACGAAACGCGGAAAAGGCATCCTCAACCTGACGGGGGGAAGTTCCGTAAGCCGCCTGATCATCGAAGATGGCATCGTCAATGCCTCAGAGACCAACGACAAGATTTCCACTCCATCGACTGTGGAATTCGTCAGAGGCTCGCTCTACGACCCGGCGAATATATACAGTTATAGCTCAAACCCAACGAATTATTACGTGGCCGAAGGCAACAGTGGCTCCCTTTATCTTGACACACGTTGCACTTATACCGGAAAACTGACCGGCGAAGGGTCGCTCTCCGTCTATGCCGCAGGCCCGCGCTGCGACCTGAAAGGCGACTGGTCGGGATTCCACGGCACGCTCACGGCAGGATACCTGAAACGTGGAAGCAGCTACGATCCAGATTTCAAATGGGACAACGACAAGGGTATGCCAAACGCCACCCTCAATATCCTGAAAGACGTGGTATTCAATGCACAGGGTCGCAAAATGGCTCTCGCCAACCTGAAAGGGTCGGGCACATATCACGGCACAGGCACGCTGACCATCGGAAATGACGATGACGTCATCAACTTCTCCGGATCCTTCACCGGCAAACCGAGAATTGAGAAAACCGGCGATTGCGACCTGCGCATGACAAGGCTGATGTCGGAAATCATGGGACTTACAGTAAAGGGAGGCACGATGTCGCTGACCGCTTCCAAAGCCCCTTACAACACCGTATTCCTTAAGGCCCCTCTGACGATTGAGGGCGACGCGAAGCTTCGAGGACGTGGTGCCGTGGCCGACATCAATGTCTCCGGCAACGGCATAATCGAACCCGGTGTTTATTCCGATTCAAATCCGTATCATTATGGCCCGATTACCTCTACCGGCAACGTGACCGTTGACAAGGGTGCGACACTCAGCCTCTATCTGCGTGTCGCAGGTAAGAACAACGACTGCTCTTATCTTGACGTGAAGGGCAACCTTGAAATCAACGGAAATGTCAAAGTAGAGATGAATCCTGAATACGTAGCAGCTGAAGGCGACGAATTCCGCCTATGGAAAACAGGCTCATTCAGCGGAACTCCATCGATAGAGCTTCCAGAACTCGCCGAGGGCCTTGAATGGGACTTCAACGGTCTTAAGGATGCCTCCGGCGTCTTGAAGGTGGTGAAGTCTTCCGGTATTGGTATGATTGAGGGGAGTGAGACGGTGGTTTGCAAGGTGTATAACACTGTCGGACTGCTGATTGGAAGCGTGGAGGCTACCAAGAACGCTGCGGCTGCAGAAGCCAAACTCCAACTCGACCTCGCCCCGGGCATATACATCCTCGTCTTGGAATCCGACGGCAAATCCGAAACCCAGAAGGTGCAGTTCTGATAAACTTGGCCTTAAAGGAAGCTCCCAATAGAAATCCCCGCACGAAACTTCGTGCGGGGATTTCTATTGGGAGCTTTTTTGTCTTGAATTTTTTAGGCGTTAAATGTTGGTAGATAATGTAATAGCTTTTTGTCTTCTTTCCTTGTTTATAATTGTAATAATCATAATCCTCAAAATAACATTAGATTCTTTCTGCCCGGTTGTAATTTTGCAGCGTCAACAGCAATCAGCAGATGTTCGCCATGGGAACGTCTTCTTGATTAGGTTGATAAATAATTTTGAAAACCAATAATAAAACAGTAAATTTGCATAAAATCTTCAATTATGGAAACAATCAAATATCCGGTAGGAATACAGACGTTCGAAAGACTCCGTCAGGATGGCTATAAATATATCGACAAGACAGACTTGGTATGCAAGTTGGTCAATAATGCCACGTCGGTTTTCCTGTCGCGACCGCGACGCTTCGGCAAAAGCCTGCTGCTCTCAACGATAGACGCATATTTCCGGGGAAGACGCGACCTTTTCAAGGGTCTGGCGATCGATTCCCTGACCGAGGAATGGGAGCAACACCCGGTGTTTCATCTCGACCTTAGCGGTTGCTCATACCTTGATAAAGATAGCCTCGAACTGCATATCGACATGTATCTCACAAGATGGGAAAAAATATACGGTGACGAGAATAAAAACCGCGACATAAGCAGTCGCTTTGCCAGTCTACTCGTCTTGGCTTATGAGAAAACGGGGAAGAAGGCTGTAGTGCTGATTGACGAGTATGACAAACCGCTTCTTGATACGATCGAGGAGGAGCGCGGGGAGATACATGGCTATTTCAAGGATGTGTTGCGGGGATTTTACGGGTGTCTGAAAAGCAGCGACCCATACCTTAGGTTCGTCATGCTGACGGGAGTTACGAAGTTCTCACAGGTCAGCATATTCAGCGGTCTTAACAACCTCAACGACATATCGCTCGACAAAAGGTTTTCCACCATATGCGGAATCACGCCGGAGGAACTTGAAACGGAACTGTCGGAAGGGGTCGACAAGCTCGCGACGGAAAACGGCATGAGCCGGGAGGAGACCTTGGCGGAGCTTAAGGAGCGATACGATGGTTATCATTTCGCTTCTGACCTGCGCGACGTCTACAACCCGTTCAGCATCGTAAGGGTGCTCGACAATTGTCAGTTCGGCAACTACTGGTTACAGTCGGGCAATCCCCGGTTTTTGGCGATAAAGCTGCGTGAGAAAGGTATCGACCTGATGAGTCTCCAGAGAAGCATGGAGACGTCAGCACAGCTTCAGGACGTCGACCTGGCCATGACGAATCCCCTTCCTCTGCTTTTCCAGATGGGCTATCTGACGATAAAGGGATACGACCGCACATTCGATGAATACTCCCTCGGCTATCCCAATCGCGAAGTCAAAGAAAGCTTCCTTCGTCTCATTTCGATGATTCAAAATGACCAACCGGAAGATATGACTTAACTTTCGACGAATGACGAATTTGGTCGTGCACTATGTTTATTCCGAAGATATTCACTAATTTTGCACATATTTTAAAATAAATCGATTCCAATGGACTTTATAGAACAAATAGCCGAACGAATACGAGGACTTCGTGATGCCCTCGACCTGAGCCAGCAACAGATGGCCAATGAATGTGGAGTGACAGCAGAACTTCTCACAGAGTATGAGACTGGGAAAATAGACATACCCGTCAGCTTCCTGCACAAGCTGTCGGCAGTATATGATGTTGAGCTCACGGCCCTTATGTTTGGCAGCGAGCCGAAAATGAACGCGTATTTCATCACCCGCGCCGGGAAAGGCATCAAGGTGGAACGAACGGGAGCTTACTCATATCAGGATCTTGCAGCCGGTTTCCAGCATCGCCAGATGGCTCCCTTCATGGTGACTGTCGAACCCTCCGAATCTGAAGGACCTCTCACACTGAACACCCACGAAGGTCACGAATTCAACTACGTGGTGGAAGGGACGCTCGAAATCACCGTGGCGGGAAAGACCAACACCCTGCATCCCGGCGACACAATCATGTTTGATGCCCGCAAACCCCACGGCCTGCGCGCCGCCGGCGGCAAAAGGGTGAAAATGCTCGCGATTATCTCTTGAATCTCCCACAATCTATCGTTTTAATATATCATGCTTGAGAAATTTCTTGTCAAAACACAATTCGAGTCTTACGACGACTTTATGGAGAACTTCCACGTCAACGTGCCGGAAAACTTCAATTTCGGTTATGACGTGGTAGATGAATGGGCAGCCACTCATCCCGACAAACCCGCCCTGCTCTGGACCAACGACAAAGGGGAGAAACGCCAGTTCACCTTTGCCGACATAAAGCGCGAAAGCGACAAGACAGCCGCATTCCTGCAATCGCTCGGCATCGGGCGAGGCGACATGGTGATGCTCATACTGAAACGCCACTACCAGTTCTGGTTCTCCATCATAGCTCTCCACAAACTCGGAGCCACTGTCATCCCCGCTACCCATCTGCTGACGAAAAAAGATATCGTCTACCGCTGCCAGAACGCGGGAATCAAAGCCATCATCGCCTCCGGCGACCATATAGTGACCGCCCACATCGACGAGGCAAAGCCTTCCTGTCCCACTCTGAAGGCTTTGATCTCCACCGGACCTGTCGTGCCCGAAGGATGGTATGATTTCAATAAGGAGATTGAAAAGGCAGCTCCTTTCGTGCGTCCCGCCAACGTCAACACCAACGATGACGTCTCCCTACTTTATTTCACGTCGGGCACTACCGGCGAACCCAAGATGGTGGCCCATGACTTCACGTATCCACTTGGACACATCATAACGGCCTCCTATTGGCACAATCTTAATGAGGAGAGCCTTCACCTGACTCTCGCCGACACCGGCTGGGGAAAGGCCGTCTGGGGGAAACTCTACGGACAATGGATAGCCGGGGCAAACGTCTTTGTCTACGATTTCGAGAAATTCGAACCTGTCGACGTGCTTCACATGATTCAGGAGCATGGGATAACATCTTTCTGCGCCCCGCCGACCGTGTTCCGTTTCCTTATTCGAGAAGATCTCTCAAAGTTCGACATATCCACCCTCAAATATTGCACGATAGCGGGAGAGGCTCTCAATCCGAGCGTATACGAGGAATGGCTGAAACTGACGGGCATAAAATTGATGGAGGGATTCGGACAGACCGAGACCACCCTGACCGTGGCCACATATCCCTGGATTGAGCCGAAGCCGGGCTCGATGGGCAGAAAAGGTCCGGAGTATGACATCGACCTCATCACCCCCGACGGCCGTCAGGCCGAGGACGGCGAACACGGCGAAATAATCATCCGTACGCACGGACACAAGCCACTTGGATTGTTCAAAGAATATCTCCACGACCCGGAGCTTACCTATGAGGCTTATCACGACGAGATTTATCACACCGGCGACGTGGCGTGGCGTGATGAGGATGGCTACTATTGGTTTGTCGGTAGGAAAGACGATGTCATAAAGTCGTCGGGCTACCGCATCGGCCCGTTTGAGGTGGAGAGCGCGTTGATGACTCACCCCGCCGTGGTGGAATGTGCCATAACAGGCGTGCCCGATGAGATTCGCGGACAAGTCGTGAAAGCCACGATCGTGCTGGCCAAGGATTATCTTTCCAGAGCCGAGGAGGATGCCCAGGCACTCATCAAGGAGATCCAAGACCACGTGAAGCGCACCACGGCCCCATACAAATATCCACGAGTCGTAGAGTTTGTCAGCGAATTGCCGAAGACGATCAGCGGGAAGATCCGCCGGGTGGAAATCAGGGACAAAAAGAATTGATAGATATGAATAATTTTATATTTTCTACGATTGCAGTGGTTTTGACGGTCATTCCGATGAATGCCGCCGACATCTACGTATCGCCTTCAGGCAGCGATAAAGCTGCCGGCAGCGAACAGGCGCCGTTGCAGACACTGAAGAAGGCCATCGAATCGGCCTCGGCCGGAACCACCATCTATCTCCGTGAGGGCACATATCGTCCTTCGCAATCCGAAATAATGCGCACCGGGGCCGAGGGTGTCTACGATTGCGTCTACAATCTTTCCAAGGCCGGAAAGAAGGGGAGTCCGATAGTGATCGCAGGCTATCCGGGGGAGAAGGCGGTCATCGACCTCTCGGACGTGAAGCCGGAAGCGCGAATAATGGGATTTTACGTCAAATCCGACTATTGGCATCTGAAAAACTTTGAAATAATCGGCATACAGGTCACCCAGACAGGTCATACACAAAGCATCAACGTCGGCTTGTTCGGAGGAAGCAACTGCGTGATAGAGAACGTCAGTATGCACGACGGTATGGGAATCGGGGTTTATGCCACGAGAGGCAACAACAATCTTGTGCTCAACTGCGATGCCTACAACAACTACGATCCCGTGTCGGAAAACGGCAAAGGTGGCAACTGCGACGGGTTTGGATTCCATCTCAACAAGACGACGTTCACGGGCAACGTGATACGCGGCTGTCGCGCCTGGCGCAACAGCGACGACGGCTTCGACCTTATCAACAACCACACGGCGGTAGTAATCGAGAATTGCTGGGCCTGGGAGAATGGCTACGATGCCAACAAGGTCTCGCGTGGCGACGGCACGGGATTCAAGTCGGGAGGTTTCGGCATGGGCACGGTGAAAGCGGGGACTGTGGCCCCTCGCAACGTCGTCAGGAATTGCATTGCCTGGAGCAACAAGCAGCAGGGATTCTATGCCAACCACGACCTTGGTGGCCTCGATTTCCTTAACAACAGCGCATTCCGCAATAAAAGGAACTTCAACATGGTCAACCGCAAGTCGATTGAGGAGGCTGTTGACGTGGATGGCTACGACCATGTCCTGAAAAACAACCTTGCCTACAAGTCGACGCTTTCCGGAGCAGACTGCGTCAATATCGACACGGCACTTTGCACGGTGGAGAACAACACATTCCTGCCCGAGATGAAGCTCTCGGACTCCGACTTTGAGAGCCTCGACGCTTCGCAGTTGCTGCGCCCGAGGAAGGAGGACGGTTCGCTGCCCGACATCACCTTCCTGCGCCTTAAGGAAAGCAGCAAGGCGTATGATTTAAAGATAGGCTATCAATTCCCCTACGGGGATGAATCGGACGTAGATATGACCATAGCCGGAGAACCGGGCGACGATGCCGACGCGACATACTACAACCTGCAAGGCGTGGCGGTCAAGAATCCCAGCGGCGGCATATACATCCGCAACGGCAAGAAAATCCTCATCCCCTGACCTGCCACTTGGAAAATGGAGGCAAGTAGGAGGCAAACATCAAATCGGTATTACCGACGGATGTTTGCCTCCTCTTTTCTTGTTCTTCCGATTTAGGGAATCGGTAGGCTTGTTCTTTGACTGCGGCGCGGTAATGCCTAAGGGATGCATATAGGAGCCATTGGAAGTGACTCGGTTTCTGACTTTGCTTTTTGCTCCAATAGTTGTAGGTGGAATATGCTACGCCACTGCCCCGTTATGGGAATCCGCAATAAAACGGGCGAAAGAAAGCGGGGAGATACGGCAGGATCTTGATGTCGAGGACACAGCCATGCTGTTCCGGCAGGTGTTTTTCGGTCTGTCCTTTGAGCAGTCTTTTTTGAGGGGGCTTGAC
>VSPO01000200.1 GCA_009775375.1 Muribaculaceae bacterium
CAAGAAAATCATGTTCCTTGAGAATCAGGAGGTGACTCCAACTTCCTCTTCTTATATATCATACAAAGTGGAAGGCTTAAACCCGGAAATCACTTATTACTATACCGCACGTGCAGCAAATGAGACTGCCGTATCCGGCAATTCCGAAGAGATAGAGGTGATAAAGGTGATTTCTGCGCTCAACAAACCGGCGGTGAGCGTCTCTGCTTCATCAGACGGCAGCTATACCGCGACATGGGGCACCGTAGCTGATGCTGAAAGCTATCATGTGAATGTGCTTTGTCGCAAGACCCTTGCCGAAGCTGGAAGCGCAGACATGCTAACGGAATCGTTCGACTGCTTTACTGCGGGCACTATTGAAAACTTCGAATATGCGTACGACCGTCATCTTGAAATGCTCGGTGAAAAAGGATGGACAGGCAAAGACATGCTCTATTTCAAAGGAGGTATGGGCCTTACCCCTTATTCCGCGAATGAGTCATATATCGCCACTCCGGTCATGGGCCTCTCTTCTGACAACGGCAAAGTGACGGTAATACTCACGGCTGCAGCAACCAAAAACCGCGTACTCTCCACTGATGGAGCTTTAAAACTTGCACTGGAAGATGCCGAAGGCAACCTTTCTGAACCGGTGGAATTAAAACTTAATGTCAGCGGATTCCATACATATACCGTAAACTTGACTGGAGGCACAGCAGCTTCAAAAGTGAAAATATACGATTTCAATGGTGAAACAAGTTTCCGCTATTTCTTCGATGACATAACCGTGAAGCAAGTGAAACCCGCCGGATATGTAACCACATCCACTTACAAGACTGCGGAGGTTGAGACAACAAGCTTCACCGGCAGTATTGAAAAAGAAGATAATGCTGCCTATTATGTTACCGTTACAGCTGCGGCAAGGACAGTTGACGGGGGCAACGTAGGCGTAATCTACTCTGCACCAAGCGATGAAGCACTGATAGCCGAGTTCTCCGGTGCTGAAGACATGACTATAGGCACTGAAGACACAGTAACATTCAGATCAGTTGGCAACGGCATGATTGAAGTGACAGCAGCCGCAGACACGATCGTTGAGATCTACGATCTTTCAGGACGCAAAATCATGAACACCACGGTATCCTCAGGTATCAACACTCTTCGCGTAAACGCCTCAGGTGTAGTGATTGTAAAGGCAGGAGCCGTAGCCCGCAAGCTTGCCCTCTGACCACTCTATAACCATACAATCACAACACAACATGAAAAAACTGTTTTATCTGTTGGCGGCAATCAGTCTGACAGCAGGAGCCGATGCGAAAACAATCACTCTGTCACAGGCTGAAGACATAGCAGCCGGATTTATTAAAGGCAAGGCAGTCAATGCACCAAGGCTGAAGAAAGTTCCGGGGAATACTACAGATAAAAATGTCTCCCTTCCATATTATATTTATAATTACGACGGAGGCGGATTTATAATAGTATCAGGCGATGACCGGTTCGGAGAAATTCTTGCCTATAGCCATTCGGGAGCTATAGACCCGGTGTCGGCACCAGAAGGACTCACAGATTTGCTCGGCATGTACACCACTGCATACAAGGCTCTCCCTTCTGAGGGAGAGCCTGCCGGCAAAGCCTCTGTAAACACCCCCTCTCCGGTTATAGCTCCTTTGCTCGGCGACAACATTACATGGGGACAGGATGCGCCGTTTAACACTATGACTCCTGTTTATTCCGGCACAAAACACTTCTACACCGGATGTGTGGCATGTGCGGCTACGCAGATCATGCGTTTCCACAGCTATCCGGCAAAGGGCACAGGCAGCAAGACATATACTGATCCATTGTCGAAAAACACCCTTACAGCCGATTTCGCCAACACCGAATATAAGTGGGACCTAATGCCCGGCAAAGTGCCCCAGCAGGTCTCGGCACAACAGGCCCTTGCATACTCCACACTTGCCGCCCATTTCGGCATCGCGGTAGAAATGCAATACGAAGAAGCGGGCAGCGGAGCCTACGACATGCTTGTTCCATATGCCTTGCGCACTTATTTCGGATATGACGCAGGCGTGCGCGGACATTTGCGCGACTATTATTCTACATCCGAATGGATGGCACTTATAAAAGAAGAGCTTTCCGAAGGGCGTCCGGTGTTCTATGGTGGCACAAGCGACAAAGGGACGGGCGGACACGCCTTTGTGCTCGACGGATATGATTCGCAAGACTTTGTTCACGTAAACTGGGGCTGGTACGGCAATTCCAACGGCTATTTCCGTATCAACCATCTTGACCCGTCATCACTTGGCGAAGGCGGCGGAGCAGGAGGATATAATCTCAGCCAGGATATGGTGACCGGTATCCGCCCGGCACGGGAAGGCTCGGTTCGCGAACATGCACTCTACGGAGAGTCTCGTCTCAGTGTAGACGGTCCGTTCAACGACACATTCACAATGATGAGCTTCATAGGTAATATTGATGTGGAACCGTTCAACGGACACATCGAGGGTGCCCTTGTAAAAAATGGAGAAATCGTGGCAACGCTCGGAGGCAACACCCTGTCGCTGGGAGGTTTTACGAACGGTCATTCCGGTTCGTCTCTTGTGACCATTCAGAATGTGGCGTCTTCTGTGCCAAACGTTGCCGATGGCGACGGCTATGAACTGAGACTTGTCTACAAAGGGGACGGAGACACCGGCTGGAAAATACTCCGACATCCCAATGGACTGACATCCCGCACCTATGCCTCGGTAAAGGGAGGCAGCATAATTATCGGCGAAAAGCATATGCCCTATCCCGATGTGGTGCTTCATTCCGCCATATCCACCGACGGAGACTTATATGCAGGTGGTTCGGGACGCGCATCGTTCGATATGGAAAGCATGACCGGTGATTATGATATTTCTGGAATCACCATCCGCCTTGTCAATGCGAATGATCCCTCGCTTGTTTTCGACTCCAATGTCAGCGTGCGGGTATATAACCAAAGCGTGGAGAATGTGGACGTGACATTCCCCGTCAGCGCTGAAGTTCCGGAGGGAAAATACAGACTGGAGGCTCTTATAAAAGCCAATGACAAAGAATATCCTTTTGCACTCAATGGTTTCGATCCGACAGTAGTTAATGTACTGCCTACCCCGGCTTCTCCGGTAGTGCGCCTTGCCGCCACTCCGGTGTGGCAGGTGAACAACAGTTCGGCGGCGGTAGCCGACCGACTGGCACAAGGAGAATTTCTTTATGTCACCGGCACTTTCCGCAATGCGGGGGTGGCAGGCACCGCCAAGATACTTACCCGTCTCACAAATACGCAGACCGGACAGACTTCACCATTGATTATGGCGGAAGCAACATTCACCAACGACTGAGCAGTGTCGGTGACATTCGCACGTCAGGTACCACACGATCCGGGCACTTACATTGTCGACTTCGTGCAGGTTTCAAACGATCATGCCCAGACACCGATAGAGACTATTGGCGAGCCGCTCGCCATCACTGTTGACCCGTCGGAAAAAATTGTGGCGGATGTGACAAAGTTTGAGTTCCCCGACAAGATTGATAAAACTGCAAGAGTGCCGTTCAGTCTTGAGGCAAAGGCACGCCAGACTGCAACAAACACACTATATATCCGCTTGCGCCAGCTTACCAATACCAAAGGTGAGATAGTGACCATGAAGAGCGGCACGAAGTTCGTTGCAGGCGAGAATGTCACCGTATCCGGCAACTATAGTCCCGGAAGCTCATTGGAAGACGGGATCTATATGATTATAGTGGAAGCAGGTCCGACAAGCTCCAAGACAAATCCTCTCGGCAACCACACCGTTTATGCCCAAACAGTGACAATCGGCGATGTGAGCGGTATAGAGGCAATAGAAGCCGTGAATACAGCTGCCGCCATATGGCTCGAAGGCAAAATGCTACGTACAGCCACTGCGGAAGGACAGGAAATAGAGTCAGTAGACATCTACTCTGCATCCGGTCTACTTATGGCACGCAACATGTATGACCTCTCCGCTTTGACTCCCGGAATCTACCTTGTTTCCGCCACGCTGACCAACGGCTCCCGCACCGTCGCAAAAATAGCACTCAAATAAACGCATTGAGTTCACATGAATTTACAATAATGGCACGGAGAAAATTCTCCGTGCCATTATTGTAAATTCACAAAGTTATTTCAATTCTTAGAAGATGTTTAGTAGGCTACCGCCTCCTTTTCCTTTTTAGGCACAACCTCCCGGTCTATTATATGGAGTCCGAGAGCACGCTCTATTTCAACAAGTGTTCTGAGTTCGAAATTGGTTTTACCATTAAGATATCTGGTAACATTAGCAGGGGTAATTCCCAACATCTCTGCAAATTCCATATTGGTAATCCCATTCACCCTCAGATGGCGTTTTATTTTAGACGCAATCGCAGAAGATGCCGACATCCAATGGCGGTCTCTTCGCCTTGCCTCCATCAGATTTCGCTCTTCGCTCGTCAACTCACGAGCCACACAATTAAGTCTGTCTACATTAACTCTCAACTTATCCATATCAGATACCCTTTCTTATCAGCATAGCGTTCAAATATTTAATAAAACAACAAAAATCAGGACATAAAATTTTACATATACATAAATATATTCATAAAACAGGTTGTCTCTAACAATTAGAGACAACCGCAATGCACTAAAAGCCTACCTGAGAATCCAATCTAAGTTTATGTCATCTTTCTGAATATACAACCGGGATAATCAAACAGTTGTTGAAAAATCATTTCAGACATTTAATAAAACCATAGAAAAGGAATTTCATCATGAAATAGGCAACAACAGGTGTTTTTACACCTTCAATGTTCCTAAGTATATGCCTTTGTTCCTTAATCATCGCTATCTTGTTGGCAGAGCGGTTCGTAAGCTGTAACCGATACATCATACTCCGAAGGAAGAAATAGGTAAGGACTATACTCTATCTTCATTAGATACTACTTAAATTTAAACAATTTCTTTGTTATAAATCTTCCAAAGAGTTTATCAAATTATCAATAGTGTCATCAATATTTTTTGCTGAAGATTTTGCAACTTGATATAATGGTTGAAGCTCATTATATACGGAATCTCCAACATTAAAAGACCGGACAGAATCAATCTCCTTTCCACTCTTATCACTTATTGTAAACTCAGCCTTAGGTCCAAGATCAATTTTCCAGAAATCAGGATTCTCATCTACAGAAGAATAGACTGATATAGTTTGGTCTCCGAGAAGGAGCTGAAAACGACCTAACTGGCTTGTTCTCTGCCAATCCACTTTTCCTTCTTGGGTTTTACTTATAAGATTTTCAAATAATGTTTTATATTTAGGAGACACCATATGCTGAGTTTTTTAATTGGAAATTGACTGTATTTAAAAAATGCGTTAATTCTATTATATGTTCAATAATAAATTGTAAATCAATACTTGATTTTGTCTTAATATTGGAATTTAGACTTTTAATATCAGAAATGAGTATCTTACAATAAGATTCACATCTATCCGGGAAATCATCTGTAAATCCTTTATGATTCTTTATATCTCCAAGAGATTTCAATAAATCCGTCATCCTTAACATTGCACATTCCAACTGACCTTGATTAATAAAATTTGGAATAATGCTTGCGATTTGATAACTTTTAGTAAGATCCTCTATAGAATTAATGTTTAAAATAATACCATTAGATGTTTCCACTGCGTTGTTAATTTGTTGAGCAGTAGATTTAACTTTCATGACTTGAAAAAATGTATAAACAATTCCAAATACAGATGCATAGCTTCCTGCAATACCAACAGCGTCTGTCCATTCTATATTGGCACCTAACCAAGTCACCAGAAATAGTCCAGCTGTTGTAAGAGCAAAAATTAACCATAAAAGCCACATCATGATCTCAACAATTGATTTATATGCAAAACTACAAAAAAAATCAGACAATACAAATAATCGGATTATTCAATTAAAACAACAATTCGTTAAAATGAATTAAACTATTTATTACTTTAATACGCACCATGCTCCTAAGTGACCTATAATTAAGATCATACCATCAACATCTGTATGACCAGACCACTATCTCAACATTATAACCTTGAAACCAGAAATATCCTGTTTCACTTACGATATTTGAAATATGAGATCCTGCACCACGTGAGTAGATAATAAAGGCTACGGAAAAAGCCGAGCTTCTCAACTTTATAAAGCACGAAATGCAAAAATAGAGGTGCAATATATTATAGTGAATTGATTCACCTTATTCTTATGCTTGTCATTAATACGTTTTAAATTTGAAGCAGCAGTCTGTAAGCAGTTCAGATTAAGTGTGTAATTTAATTCAATAATCGTCTTTTCAGGCCAATCTAATTTTTGATTCCTTTTGCGAGGTATAAGTCTATGATGGATTTTCTGCCAAAGGTTCTGAATTCTTTATCTCGTTCAATCGAATTAAATTCTTCTTGTAAACAAGCTTCCTTTAAGGAGGCAAGGATAGTATTAATCATTCTTTCTTCGATAGAAGAAAGTACAATATATTCAGCTAAAGACCTCTTGAGTATTAGATATGGAAATTATCCCATTAATTTGCTTTATACAAACCAGTTATGGTAGAACAAGGAGGTGTAGTGGCAAGAATTATACTCCCGGCTCCAATTCTTGTATTATCTCCAATGAAAACATCCCCCAATATTAAAGATTTACAACCTATGAAAACATTTTTGCCAATCCGGGGAGGAGTTAGACTTTTATGTTCCCTGAGACCTATGGTGCATTCATGGTAGATAGTACAATTATTACCAATCTTGCTATATTCATGAATAATAATCATGAAGGGATGAGTCAAATGAAGAGTTAGGATGTTTTCAAGTGAGTCAAAAGAGTTTGGATGAATCTGTAAATTGAGCAATGGTTGCCATAGAAATTTGCGGAATGTCTTGAGCATACTTGAAGAATATCTTTTCTCTAAATAGAGTAAAAAAATCACACAACTTGCAAGCATCCCATTTCGTGAACGGATTTGGTTTAGAGCACTACTGAACATAAGTTTTACAATATAATTACTAATCGGGAATTGCGCGAGTTATTTCAGATATTTAATAAAACCATGGAAAAGGAATTTCATCATGAAATAAACTGCAACAGGTGTTTTTACACCTTCAATGTTCCTCAGTATATGCCATTGTTCCTTAATCATCGCCATCTTATCTGACGATCTGCTTTGTGGCTGTTCGCGATATAAAGCCAAAACTTCCCCAACATTATACGCTACAACATCTTTTTTAAGTATGTCAAGCCAAAATACAAAATCTTCCTTGGAAACATATTTGAATCGAGTCTTTCCGATTGTATCCCTTCTTATCATGACCGTAAGACAAGGAATGACGCAAGTCTCGATCACATCCCAGAAAGTAGCTTTCTGTGGCATTCTGACAACCCGGTTTCCTCGTTCTCCATCTGATTTTATCTTTTCGTAATCCGAATAGACGAAATCACATTGCGTATCCTCCATGAAACAGAGCTGTCTCTCCAGCTTGTCAGGCAACCATTTGTCATCAGCATCAAGGAAAGCGATGTACTCACCGGTAGCATTGTCAATGCCCATATTTCGAGGAGTCGCAGGAGAACCGGAAGCAACTTCAGTCTTAAAGTATCTTATCCTGGAATCCCTTGCCATGTATTGACTGATTATCTGGGCACTTTCATCTGTGGAACAGTCATCTACAATAATCATTTCCCAGTTATCATAAGTTTGAGACAATACTGAATCTATTGTTTCAGAAAGACAATGCTGAGAATTATAACAGGGGGTTATAATTGAAACTGTTGGTTTCATGTGTTACTTACTTAAAGACCGATAAAGATTATCCCACATTCCGGCAATAAGGCTGACATCAAATCTTCTGATGGAATAAAAAGCGGCTTTCCCCATTTCCTTTCTTTTTGACTTGTCAATTATAAGTGTTGAAATCGCGTCTGCCAATCCAGCTTTATCCAGATGGGAAACAAGGATTCCATCCTTAC
>VSPO01000201.1 GCA_009775375.1 Muribaculaceae bacterium
CAAGGACTTTTACAAATTTAATCGCCAAAAGATTAGATGTTTAACAGCATAAATTCAATTTTTGTCATCTACTGAAAGATTCTTATGATGATGATGAGAATTTCAATCGCGATGAGTTTGAAAAGAAATATACCGAAGAAAAAGCAGCAGAGACATCAATTTACGAGGATCCCGATATGCAAGCCGTTCTTGCAGCAGAATTGAGTTATATTCCGGATCCCTGCAATAAGATTCTGAAGTTGTATTACTTCGATGAATTATCTATGAAGGAAATTGCCGATTCGATGAATTACAGTACTTCTCGCAGTGCGATCACCACGAAGAATCGCTGTATGGATAAATTAAAAGCTCGTGTTGTCAACGCGGTGCGTTGCCTTGGTATATTAGGTTAATACGTAATGATTATGAAAGAGAAAGATTTAGAGAAGAACCTTGACAACCTCATAATCGACGGTTTAATTAAGGAAGCAGAACAAGATAATGCAGACTTTGAAGCTGCGATGAAGCAAATGAGTGACGCAGAATTTGAGGAACTCATCTATGAACCGGCATATGCTTATGCCGATGAAGATAGAGCTTCAGAAATGGCCGCGGCATCAATTGCCGCAGATATGGACTTTTCGGAAAAGCAGCAAGCCCCATCCCGGCCAATCGTTGCGAAAAAATCCAAATGGCAAGTATTCCGTCCATGGATTACTTCTGCCGTTGCAGCAGCTGCTGTCGTTCTCATTGTGCTTATCCCGAGCGTAAACGCAATGAATGGCAAATTATGTGACAGTGCATTGTATGCACGTTCTGTATATATCACATCATCACGTAGCGCAAATGAAATCAACGGACTTAGTGAAGACCAACTTAAGGTGAAACTGCCTGAACTCGAAAAAAGATACAAAGACTGTAAGAAAGAAGACGGTAAGTTTACTTACTATACAGATGATTTGAAGGATGCTGGTTGGGATTTGACATTGGCATACCTCAAACTCCACAAGAAAGGAGATGCTGTCAAAGTCCTCAAGGTTTTATCTGCCCAGTTTAATGGCACTCCATTCGGCGACCACTGCCATAAAATGTTAGACCAACTTTAATACTTGGCTCACAAATAAAGGTTTAGGCATCCGAGGAAAAATTCTTCGGATGCCTTTGTTTACGTTTAATGCGTTGTCGGTATCTAAAAATGTCAGGGCAATGAAGCCCGGCATTAAGGATTCCGCAAAATGGCTAATAAAGAAAACGCATCATTATTCGTTGAACATCTCCGGAAATCGGGCATCAACTGCCTCTACCATTTCACTTCTCGCCGTAATCTTGAATCTATCAAGCGTCACGGAGGTCTCTACTCTTGGTGGTATCTTGATAATCACGGAATAACAATTCCCTGTCCCGGAGGAAACGATTTCTCAAAACAACTTGACCTATACAATGGTCTCCAAGACTATGTACGCCTCAGCCTCTGCCCGGATCATCCTATGGCGTACCGTCTTAAACAAGCCGGAGAGGACATCGTAGTTCTGCGTATCAGTCTTGATGTTGTAGAGCTCAAGGAGACTTTGTTCTCTGATATGAACGCTACCGACTCCTGCCATCACCATGGCGGCTCTCTCGAAGACCTCAAAAGAATCAATATTCCGGCAACCCAACGCCGGTTTGTACGTCGGGATGACCCCGACTTCAAAGCACTTCAGGCAGAAATCATGCCAAAAACATTCATCCCATCCAAATATATCCTAAACCTAAACTGCGCATAATTATGATTTACATAGCCAACAAACGAAGAAAAGAAGAAGGCATCAAGAAACAATATCCAAATGCCATAATTCTCGATGTAACGTCCAAAGCCGGATGGGCACAGCAACTGAGTCCGTTCTATCCTCATGGTAGAATCCCCATCCCTAATTCGGACGGAATGACTGGAATGTCAGTAGAAGGAATCTGGCAAGGGCTTAAGGTATTCGAGACGCAGGGTGTGTCTTACTCTCATTTCCGAAATACTTCCATGAAGGGGCTGAAACGTACAGTCCGGAATTTCGGCAAACCGCTTGGTCATAGTTATGGCACTAAATCATCAAAGCTACTAGACTATCTCGAAGCAAGAATTGCGATATATCTACCCACATATAAGTGGGTATTGGAGAATGTGCCGACTGTTATGGACTTAGTAGAAAGAATACGAACTAAATCTCTTACGACCGATATCGTTTTCCTTGACTATAATACCAATGAGGATTACACCAACCTAAAATCCCCGCTCTCTCATGCGGCTCTTATTAAGTTGTATATCGAGGGACGCTATCCCGATATTACTCTCGACCAACTCCACAATAGCGAATTTGAGAATAAATGCCCAAAATCAACAGAAAGAAATACAAGCGGAATTCTTCCGTTTTTAGATGAAATATAAATCAATATGATACCTGGACCAGCTAATATTTTGAGTTGCCCATTCTGTGGCAGCGAAAAGGAGGTAATGAGCCTCGTCAGTGGGAATACTTTCGGAGGTACTGTATGGAGCGACACTCGTCGTGAGTACCCTATGCTTCCGGAAGTGTCACCAATACAGCAGTGTCCCCATTGCAAGAAGTATTACTTCATTGAACAGGCTAAGAGAGAATATTCCAAAGATCCGGAGTCTGAAATGAGAAGTTTCATGAAGCTTGGCAATCTCTCGTTTCAAGAACTAAAAGAGGCAATTAACCAAATGGAATCGCTTTCTTTATCCAAGATGCAGCGATGGATTCTAAACCATCAGTATTTCAAGGCATATAACGATGCCTTCCGTCGCCAAACTGAGACAGTAGCATTCCCACCATCAGAAGAGGATTAAGCATTCTATCAGCAAGTAATCGAAGAACTGCTGGATGGAATAGACCAGTCATCTGACTATGAACTCTTTCATGC
>VSPO01000202.1 GCA_009775375.1 Muribaculaceae bacterium
CATCCCAAAAGCAGACGTCCAATCATAAGACCAGAAGGCATCCGGAACATGAGTTCCGGCATTTGAGATCCCCCCGTTCCAATCCGGTAGCCAGCCCACATCATCAGGCTGCAAATCAGGAAAAAAAGAACCAGGGCGAACAGGCCAATCAGGACAAGAGTTGAGAGCCTCGATTTCAGGTTCAGGCTTCTGGCCTGTTCAACCACGCTTTCCACGAGTTTGCCCTGGGCAATGGCCACTTCATTTTCAGCGACCTTTCCCATTTCCCTACAAATCTTTTCGGTTTTTTCCGAAATTTGGTTTGGCAAATCAAGGTAAAAAGTTTTTTGATATTCAAGGACTGAAATGACCTGCCAGATGGCATCCTCATCCGAGCAGCGCAACTCCTCTTTCATGCGGATAAACATATCTTTTTCATCGCTAGTGAGCTTTTGCCCACGCAATCGCTCAACCATTTCCATAAATTCGATGCCCATATTTATTTTCCCTCCAGCGCCGCTTCAAAAAGTCTGGCGCAAAGATTTTTCCAGCGGGAAAGCTCAACCCTTTCACTGATGCGGAAATTTTTTTCTGCAACCCAGATCGGCATTCTGTCCGAGTAGAGCCTGTCCGCAACGCGGGGAGAGAGCGCGGGAAAATCCAGCGTGTGTCCTGTTTCTTCAATGACCTCCTTAATCCTTGCGGTATTATAGACATCAAATTTATCCGCCTTCCCAAAATACAGATTGCGGCACACGTTGACCTTCGCCCCGGAAAATGAATTGATAAAATCCCGGAGCAGCTCCACTGAATCGCGTTGCCGGTTTATCATCCAGAAGGTGGTCAGTTCCCGGTTCAGCTGGGGCAATGTATCCTTAAGAGTTGCCCCATACATTGCTATGCCGGTGTTGCTCCTGGCCGCAGAATTTATGACCATGATATGTTCGGGATAATCCTCCGCGCTGTCCACAAGCTCCAGCCAGCCGTCAGAATTATCGAGATCCATTATTCCGCAAACAAGGTTTTCGTTTTTGTGCGGCTCGTGAGCCTTGTAAACGTCCGGGTTGGAATTGTCGCTTTCCACGAGGAAAACCTTGTTTCCCTTGCCGAGCAGGTAATCAATCAGGGCAAAGGACATTTTGCTTTTGCCCACGCCGCCCTTGCTTCCGCCAACATAAAAAATTTGCGCGTTCATCATAATTCTCCTATTGGGGTGTCCGGCCTGATTTCAAAACCTCCATGCCTGGCTGGCGGTTTCTTCACAGGCGCCATTAAATCATCCAGCGGAGGGGTTATTTTTTCCGGAGTGGATGACTGGTTTTCCTGAACTGGCTTTTCAGATTTACCGCCTGGCATTTCTTCCTTTTCTTGTGCCTCTCCATTCTTTTTTGGGCATTCCTCCTTTTCCGGCGGCGCGGAGATGGTTGTATTTTCCGGCTCGTCATCATTTTCCTGATAACGGGCAATAAGAATTTCCGGCATGATGATGCCGCTTTTTCGCAAAGAGATTGCCGCTTCTTTTGGGGAGTAGCCCTTGTTGAAGGCGCGTCTGAAATATTCCGCAAGCTGTTCCGCTGCTTCCTCTCTTGAGCAGCTGTCTTCTTTTTCCGGCAAGCCGCTAATTATTTGCTGTGCCCTCTTTATGTTCTTCAGCTTGAATTGTGGTGGTTTTTTCATGGTTTTTCTCCTTCGCCAGGAATGAGCCGAGCTTAAAATATTTTTTCCGCTATTCCAAAATTCCCAGTGCGCGGAGGGGGTTCTTCGTGGCAAGATGGCACAAGTGCTACGCCCTTGTGCCATCTTGCGAAGGGGCAAGCCCCTCTCGACTCCCCCTGGCGCTCGGCGCTTCGCTTCTCGCACCAGAAAGGCAAAAGGCAGAAAGGCATGAAAGGCAAAAAAACAAAAGGTATCAGCCGCACGGCTGAAAAAACGTGGGTGTCCGCTCGCGTCACCCAGGCGGAAAAATTGCTCCTGAAAAATCAGGCCGAAATCGCCGGACTGTCCTTGAGCGAGTTTCTGCGGCGCAATTTTCTGGGCGGCAAGCCGCTCGTCGCGCACACTGACTTGAAAATCCTGATGGAACTCAGGCGCGTTGGCGGATTGCTGAAATACAATTTTACCGCGATGCGGGATTGCCATGCGCCGTTTGACGTGTGGGCAAAAATGGATGGCGCTTTTGCGGAATTGTGCAAGCTGATGGAAAAAATAAGCCACTCATTCCATGATAGTTAAAAAAATAAAAAACTCTGGAACAGCAAAGCCAAAGGAATGGCAAATTGGCGACCTCGTTGATTATATCCGCAACCCCGATGTGAGGAACAAGGGAGAGAAGATAGAACACGCGGGGGGACTGAATTTTTTAACTTCAACGCATGTGGCGCAGAAGCTGGAGATGATCTGCCTTGCAAGGGAAACCAACCGCAGCAAAATGCCGGTCAATCATTTTGTATTTTCATGGCCGGAAGGAGAACAGCCGACACCGAAGCAGGTTGACGAGCTGGTTGCCTTTTTTCTTAAGGAAATGGGGCTGGAGGGACATCAGGCAATCTACGGATTGCACAATGACACGAAGAATTTTCATGTGCATATCGCGGTGAACAGAGTCCACCCCGAAACCCTGAAAGTTGTCAGGGTCAACAAGGGATTCGACATCAGACAGGCGCAAAAAGTCAGGGCGCTGATTGAAAAAATGCAGGGCTGGTCGCCTCTGGAGAACGCTCCGTATGTGGTGACGGAAGAAGGCGAAGTGGCCCAGAGAATAACTCCCCAGGAGCCAAAACCTACGGCAAAAGCTGTGGAATTTGAGCTGGCGACAGGCGAAAAATCAGCGCAGAGAATTGCCCAGGAAAAAGGGCATGGCATCATAAAAAACGCAAAGTCATGGGAAGAATTGCACACCGGCCTGAAAAAAATAGGTATGCGTTTTGAAAAGAAAGGATCAGGCGCAATCATTTGGGTAGGTGAAACGGCGATAAAGGCATCCTCGGTTGACCGCTCTTTCAGCATGGGCAAGCTGATTAAAAAACTTGGCGACTTTGTGTCCGGTAACTACGGCGAGGAATTGCCAAAGATTGAACCGGAGCCATTGAACGAGGCAATAGCCCAGGAT
>VSPO01000203.1 GCA_009775375.1 Muribaculaceae bacterium
GTTTTCAATGCCTGTTACGGGATCACTCCTTTCAGAGCAAATAAAAGGAATACCGCTGCCCATGCAGATACTGGCCCAGAACAGAAAAATGGATGAGGAACCGAAAGCGAGGAATACATCTATGTCTTCATCCTCCAGGAATTTTCTGATAGAAGAAATTTCTTCATACCAGCCAGTTCTTGTGACCGAAATATGACGGACTCCCTTTGCAATTGGATACGCCGGAGTGGTATTGCCATCTGGCCCTATGCAGGAAAGCAAAAGGACAGAATGGCCGCGCAGTGTCATAGCCTCCGCAAGATTGACGGCCGCTCTTTCGCTCCCCCCTTTGCCCAGGGTCAGGCTCGAGCAGGCTATGGCAATCTTCAATTTAGCCATGAAGTCGATCCATTATATTTTTCAGGCAATCTTTTGGCTTTTTCCAGAGGTTTTTCTGCACCCAGTCTTCAAGGCTGCCAGGGACTGGCTTGCCAAAATCGCGCCAAAGCCATTCGCGCCTGGACATCGCATAAAGGCGCGCAAGGCTGGCAAAGGGCTCTTCGTAAAAGCTGTCCATTTCGGTTGCGCCCTTTTTGGCAGCCGTTTTTTGCAGAAGCTCATCCCAGGCGTTGTAAATGTTTTGGGCGTTATCGGCGGAGATTTTGGGAATAACGACAGCCCGCTCCTTCATGAAATCCGGCAGCGAGGCCACATAGTCCTGTTTGGCAAAATGAATCGCGTCCGCGCCGCTCATTGCGGAAAGCCGCCCCTCGCGCGTCCAGACAACGTTTTCCATAAAATCAGGGCTTTCGAATTCGGAATAAATATAGGGCACGCCGCTCCCGAGCATGGTGACAGCCCAGACAAGATGGCTTTTGTCCGCAAGCATGGCCAGGCAGACGTCGAAATTCGCCGCCCTGATTTTGGCGCGCAGTTTCTGGATGCTCAAGTTGCGATCCGTGAAATTGTACGGCCAGATTTCAATCCCATTGGCCAGCGGATACATTGAGCCAAGTTTTTTTGTGCCGCGTGGCGTGGGCGGAGTTTGTCCGGCCGGGAGACTCAAATCACGGATTTTACAGCCAAGCCGGTATAGGGGCTGAAAAATTGGCGGGACAGGCCGCTGGCTGATAATCGTAACCTTGTGCCCACGCCCATGCATGGCATTTGCCAGGCCGGCCAACGTTTCCGGCAGTTCGTGGGGAAAAGTATGATTATTAATCAGTAAAATATGAAGGGGCTTATTATTCATTTTGTCGTTTGTTTCATTGGCAAAGCGGGATTGCCAACCATGCGCCGATTGTCGCCGCAGCCCTTGTAAACAATGCTCCCGGGGGTAATTATGTTGTCATTGCCGATCCGGGCATTGGCAAGCAAGGTAGAGCGAACAGCCACAACATTCCGGGATCCGACCTTGCAACCGCCAAGAACGAGGGCGTAGGGGCCAAAAAAATTGTAATCGCCAATACTGGCATCATGCGAGATGTTGGCGGCTCCGTTGAGATAATTGGCATTGCCGATTTTTACATCACAAAATACCGTGCTTCCACGCTGAAAAATATTTGCCTCCCCGCAATCGGCGGATGGAGTCACGTCCGACCAGGGATGGATGAGCGTAAAAAATTTGGCATCGCGTTGCTTCATGGTCAGATAGACATCTTCGCGTAAATACGGCTCGCCTATGGCAATAACGAAAACATCATCTCCAGCAATCGGATATTCCAGGGCTTCGCCACGGTACTGATCCTGGAGGGACTTCAGATCCCCCTCATGGCCGCGCCAGCCGAGAAAACCGCCAAAATTCATGTTTGAAGCAAGAACCGCATCCGCGGAAAGCATGTCCCTGAAAAGCCAGAAACACTCCCTTGCCGCGCCGGAATTGCCGATAATCCATAAAGTTTGCATCAGCGTCCGCCGCTTATCAGGATATTCTGGCCCGTAATCCATCGGCTGGCTGGAGAAAGCAAAAAAATTGCCAGGTCGGCCACGTCTTCCGGCTTGCCTGTGCCCAGGGGGTAGAGCTTCTGTTCCCTTTCCAGAAAATCCGGGCCAAGCTGCCTGCATGTCGCTTCCATCATCGGCGTTTCGACAAGGCCGGGCGAAATACAGTTTACCCGGATACCGCCTGAGGCGGCTTCCCTGGCAAGACATTTTGCGCCGGCAACCAGAGCGCCTTTTGCGGCCGCATAAATTCCCTGCCCAGGATTTGGATCAATGGCAGCTGCGGCTGCAATATGGACTATTGCGCTCCCGGGGCCGGAATTGATTTTTTTATTGCAAAATATGCCGGATAAAATAAGCGGAACATGGCAACAAATATCAAAAATTTGGTTTACGCGCTTCAGGGGATAAAAGGCCAAAGGCGAATTCATGGTAATGCCCGCGCTGCACACAAGCCCGGAAAGCTGCCCGAATTTTTTGACCATTTCGCGCACCCATCCGGTAAGGCTTTCCATATTAGCCGCCAGATCCAGGGATTCGCAATGCAGCATGGCGGGATTGGGCGCATCGGCCTTTAGTGAGGCAAGCTTTTCCTCATCGCGTCCATTGGCAATCACAGGCACGCCCAGGCGATTAAGCGCAAGGGCGATCGCGCGGCCTATGCCGGAGCTGGCGCCGGTTACCAAAACAGGCTTGTCTGAAACAAAAATGCTCATTCCTCAAAATCCGGAAGCAGACGGGCTATTTCCCGCACGCTTTGCAAGTTCGTCAGCTTTTCAAAATCCGCACTGATGCCGTGTTCAACGTCAAGCCAGGCTATAATCGCCATTATGGCCATGGAATCCCAGTCCTCGATATCCACAAGGGCCGTATCCAGATTCACATCCATATCCGTCTGGATAAGTTCTTTGAATGTTTCAATAAATTCGGTGCCAGTCATTATTCTGCTTCTCCGCTTATCTTGTCGCGCCAATATTTGATTTTTTCTTTCCATGCTGGAGCGTTTTCCGGCTTTGGAACATCAATTACCGGTTTGACGTCACAATTTTCCGAATGCCAGAGGCACGAAGCCCAGGAAAGGCCCACCCCATAACCGCAAAGCAGCATGGTTGCATTCCTTGTGCTGCCTTTTTCGCCAAAAAGGTCGCAAATTGCTGCCGGAATGGAAGTCGAAGAAAGATTGCCGAATTTGGAAAAGGATTCGCTCGGCGTTTTTTCAGGCGGCAAGCCGGCCTTTTTGGCGATTTCTCCGACTATCTGCCTGTTTGCCTGGTGCAACATGAAGTAATCGATATTATCCACCGACGTGGAAGTTTGTTGTAAAAATTCCTTTATATGATCCGGCACAACGCGCATTGTAAATTCAAATACTTTCTTGCCGTTCATGTAGATGTCATAAAGGCGCCAGGACGCGCCGCTGGCATCAGTAAATTTCTCAATCAGAGCCAGATTGTCATCGTTATTCTCCCAGGAGAAAGGCAATCTGGTACAGCCGGCGGGCATGATCAAAACATCATGGCCGCTTCCATCCACCCCTATGCTGAATGTGATTTCCGGCCCTGAATCACTTGCACTGACGAGGGCCGCGCCGCCGCCATCGCCAAATATCGGCGCGATAATGCGGTTGGATGCGTCTCTTGGCCAAATTGGCGCATCGCCAGCAAGTATCAGTACATTTTTACAGCCGGAACTTGCAAGGCTGCTGGCCAGCCAAAGACCGTAAACAAATCCCGCACAGCCCTGGTTTACGTCAAAGGCGGCGCATGTCTGGGGCAGGCCGAGCCTTTCCTGCAAAATACAGGCCGTTGCCGGCAGAGGATAATCAGGAGACTGGCTGACAAAAATGAGCGCGTCAATGTTTTCTTTGACATCGGGATGATCCGCCAGAAGCGAACTGGCCGCCGCATAACAAAGATCGGATGCGGTCTGACCGGGCCACGCGGGCCTGCGGCGGTCAATGCCGATCATGGCTTTGGCGCGCTGGGCTTTTTTCAGGCTGCCGCCATAATACTCAAGCTCGTCTTCAATACATATTTTCTGGGTGGGCACGGCGGCGCGAATGGCGGCAATGCGGGCTCCATGAA
>VSPO01000204.1 GCA_009775375.1 Muribaculaceae bacterium
CTACGCGCATCTTGGCCAGGACTCCCTTCTGGCGGCTGCGGAAATGGTTGGGGGAATTTTATCCCGCGCAACGGCAAGCCGGAAAAGGAAAAACGATTTACCGCCGCAAAGACGATACAGCCCAAAAGCCGCGCTGGCAGTCAGGGAGGCGGGGATGGTGTGAGGTGTCCTTAAATGATGTCGTGAAATTCTGGATCAAGACGAACGATTAGGCTCTTTGCGAACCCAAACTGGATACCCCTGGACTTTCATGGGGCTGGCTGGACGCGCCTGGACTGCTCATCATCAGATACACTGATAATGAATTCGCTCATAAAGCTAACTCCAAAGGAAATTTTTGGCAATACAATCATTTCGGCTGAAAACAAAAAAAGTTTATTTTTTGAAATTTATGTCGTTATATCAACGGGATATGCTTATATCCCAGGCCCACGACACCATGAAAAATCGTCAGTGTATCTGACTGTGAGGACGGGTTGGGGCAGATTGCAAAAATTGGCGCACCCCTTTTGCGGGGCGCCCGCGCTATTGGCTGGCTCATGTTGCCCTGGGCTTGCTGTCTCATTTTGTGCGCGGCAACCGGTATTTCATATGCCGCCAGCAGTCTGGACGTGCTTGACAGGCAACGCGGCCAGGAAATCCCCGAGCCATTGTCCAAACCCAAAATAAAAATAACCGAAGAAGGGACAGTCCAGGGCATATCCAAAGAAACGCCGTTTCTGCTTCGCTCCCTGAGCATCAGCGGCTGCACGGCATTCACCGAAGATGAACTGCTCAAACCGTACAGGGATTTGATCGGCAAGGAAATAACCTTTTCCAGGCTTACGTCCATAGCCACCGAACTGACCAGAAAATATCGCAATGCCGGTTATGTGTTGTCCCGCTTCATCGTGCCGGAGCAGGAAGTTGACCAGAATGGAGCCAATATCCGTCTCCATGTCATTGAGGGGTATATTGAGTCCATTAAATATTTTGGAGAAGGCGGATTCAAGGACAGATTCCAGAGCTATTTTTCTCCCGTTGAAAGACGGATTGTCGGGAAAAAGCCGCTGAACCATAATGACTTTGAACGTTATATGCTGCTCATGCAGGATTTGCCCGGCGTAACCATTTCCTCCCGTTTTGAAAAAGGAGAACAGCCTGGCGCCTCAATTCTGGTGATTGAAGCCAATAACCAGTACATTGAAGGCGGAATAAACTACGGCAACACGGGAACCGAATCGGCTGGCCCTTTTATTGGCTCGGTCACCCTTGCCGCCAATAATGTTCCCGTGGTTGGAGCGCAGACTTCCGCCACATATTCCCAGGCAAACAACTATCAGGAATACTGGACTGTTTCTGCGTCTGAAAGATACCAGATGTGGAACGGGCTTGCTTTCAGCTTCGCATACGCCCATAGCGACAGCCCGGAAATGGACACGGAATTTGCCCGCGAATTTGATTACCGGTCAAAAAGCGACACTTTCAATGTTGGCGTTTCCTACCCATTTATCAGGAGCAGGGATTTAAACCTCAGCGCCGGGCTTAACTACGAACACCGCAACAGTGATGCTTTTGTCCTTGATGAGCGTTTTACGAAAGATCGCTTGAGGACGATAAGCGGCAATATAAATTTTGACTTTTCAGACAGCCTTGGCGGAGTAACGCAGTTTATTACCACTCTTTCGCATGGGCTGAACATCTGGGACGCCACAAACTATTCTATTGAGGCATCAAACTCCCTTGCCCCGGCGGAATTCTGGAAAATTGACCTGTACGGCTCACGCAATCAGCAGCTGCCCTGGAATTTCAGCTTCTTCACACAGGCGGAGGCTCAATTTTCCAACAAGTCATTATCCTCCTACAACAAATTTTTTCTCGGCGGCTCAAGATTCGGACGCGGCTATGATCCCGGCATCATTGAAGGCGACAATGGCTTCGCCGTTTCAGCGGAACCGCGCTGGACATACGCCTTGTCGGAAAAAACATCTTTGCAGTTATTCGGCTTTGTCGATTGGGGGACGGTCTGGACCAATGAAAGCGTCTGGGGGACTCCGGATCAGCAAAGCGCGTCCTCGGCAGGCGGTGGCATCCGCTTGTGGGGACATGTAGGCAAGGACTGGCTGCCTGATTTTAATCTCAGCGCATACGTGGGGCAGCCCTTGCAGCAAATCAAGGGCGATTCCGACTATTACGGGACACGTTTTGTGTTCCAGGCCGGAATGTATTTTTAGATTATTCAACAAGAAACGGATGTTCGCATGTTTAATATCAAAAAGCTTGTTGTGCTGCTCCTCTGCGCAGGTCTTGTTTTTCAGGCTCATTTCGGAATAGCGGGGCCACGGGGCGGAAAGGTTGTTGGCGGCAATGCGAACATCAGTCAGACCGGCCCAAACACAACTATCAACCAGACCAGCGACAGGGCCATAATCAACTGGAACTCTTTTGACATTGGCAAAAATGAAAGTGTGCGCCACAATATGCCATCCAGCAATTCCGCTGGCCTGCATCGCGTTGTGGGCAAGGGAGGCCCAAGCAATATTGAGGGGCTTTTGCAGTCAAACGGCAATGTTTATCTGGTAAATCCCGCCGGCGTGGTCATTCACAATGGAGCCCAAATTGATGTGAACGGCTTTGTTGCAACGACACGCGATATTGCCAATGATAATTTCATGAAAGGCAATATGGTTTTTGACAAGCCCGGAATGCCCGGAGCAGCGATTATCAATCAGGGCAATATCACTCTGAAAGACAATGGTCTTGCGGCGCTTGTGGCTC
>VSPO01000205.1 GCA_009775375.1 Muribaculaceae bacterium
AATCTCGATACTCGACGCTTTGAGAATAAGGCTGTCGCACTCGCTTTTAACCGACATTTGAAACTTGCCGTTTTCATAGGTGAAAGCAGATGCCAATATCGTCTTCGGGGCATTGTATGGTGATGCAATCACACTGACAAAATCCACACCACTGCCCCCGGTATTCTTGACAACGCCGTTTATAATACTCTGGCTAAAGCATTGCGCCACAGCGTGTACAATCATGAGATATAGCAGAATATTCCTTTTCATATGGGTATGGGTATGGCTGGGAATCAATAATTTGATTCCTGATAATTAGATATTTATTCTTGTTTTACTCCTGTGCTTTAAAAGATACGGGGATATTGAATCGAACTTCTACCGGCTGTCCGTCATCAGTCATTTGCTCGAACTTGATGCCGTTCAGCTGTCTGTCGATGGCCGCCACGAGTTGTGCTCCATCAGGATTGTTGGTTGAGACATCCTTTACTCTGCCATCCTTGTCGACAACAATTTCGATATTTACTTTTGTATTTTTATCGGGTTTGATTGTTTCCAAAGATAATCTTATAATCTCAGCTAATGCAGTCTGATCTTCAATAGGAGAGGGAATCACAGTAAGACTGTCGGACTCTTCAGATGAAACATTCGGGGCTTCTGCAACAGGAGTTAATTGTTCATCAATATCTGCTGTAGACGGTTCTTTGCTAAATCTGAAATCGGAAATGGCTCCGAGTAGCCCTGCCGATACCGGAGAAGAAATAATAGCCCCGGAGACTATAAAGGCCGGGATTGCAAAAATCGCAATCAGTATAGTCCTTTTAGACGAGTGCCTTCTACTCATATTCAGGACTCTTTTGCGAAAAATACGTCCGTCTGCCGCCAAACTGTTTGCTATGGGGATCGCTCTCATTCCCATAGCCTTGGTTACCAGCATGCGCTGATAATCGTATGTGTCAATTCCGGATTTAATTACTTCCGAGTCGGCCTCAAACTCGTGGTTGAGTTTCATCAATCGCCTTGTCATCCATGCGAAAGGATTATACCAAAGTAAGATGCAGAAAAGGTCGGCAAAGAGAATATCAATCCAATGCATCCTTTCAGTATGAGCCTTTTCATGTATGAAAATACTGTCAGTAGTATCAACTACCGAACTTTGGAGAAAAATATACTGACCCCAACTGAACGGAGCGGTCTTGTTATCGGCTATTTGGCAGACAGTGAAACCCTCAATTTTTGTTCTTTCACTACTGGAAATTATCTTGTATAAACGGAAAAACGATATGACTTCTCGGAAAATGAGAATCACTATTCCGAATAGATAAATAAAAACTGATATTGCCACCCAAGGCCATGTTTTTGTTGACGATTCTGAATGGTCTTGGTTCATTACCTGAATATCGGATGTCAGAATATCGGAATTGACCGTTAAATTTTCCATAACAGACGACACGTCTGAAGTTGATGAAATGAAATTCCAACTTAAAATAACTGGAAACGCAATTGAGAGGACCATTCCACAGAGTATAGCGATCCTATTGAACCGAAAAGTGGTACTACGATTCACTATCCAATACAGTATCGGGAACAGTGCCAGAATAATAACCGACAACTCAAGCGAGTAAGATAAGACGGTAGACATAATCAATCTGTTTTATCTTTCTGTGACCTCTCAACCTCATCGAGCAAACGCCTGAGATCCTCCACTGGGATATTGCCGTCTTCCACGAATGAAGAAACCACACGAAGGTATGAGTTTTTGAAATACCTGCCGACGATTGAAGAAAGAGTTTTCTTACCCATATCCTCCTCCGCAACAATAGCGTGATACTGATAGGATTTACCTCTGGGTGTATGTCCGACATACCCTTTATCTTCAAGAGCACGTACAATCGTGGAGATAGTATTGAAATGAGGTTTGGGATTCTCATATAATTCTACTATCTCTCTTACATATAGCGGGCCTCTTTCCCAAAAGAAACCCAACACTTCTTCTTCTTTCGCGGTAAGTTTTTCCATATTACAAACTTTGATACTGCAAAGTTACAACTATTATTTATAGTTACAACTATGTGGCATAGTTAATAGTTGTTAAATAATATTTTGCGATTCAAGTCCATATAGCGATAGCCATAATATAGCATTAGTTAATCTGCGTTTTATAAAGCTATTTGTGGCTTCAAACGATTAAATGACAACAAAAAACAAAGACAGACAACCCCGACATCATTGCCGGGGTTGTCTGTCTTCGGATTAAAGTCCGGTAAAACGGATGGCAGGACGAGATTCAGTTGATGTGGGTTGATACCTAATAGTCGGTTCTGCGACCATTGACTTTTTTGTGTCGGCGGCCGGAGCGTCAACTGTGTTGACCTGCTTATTCTCAACGCCGTCCAGATCTTCCTTTTTTGGAGTGAGTTCTGCGGTAATCTTGCGGTCGAGGGCGGCGAGGTCGGATTTGAGTTGTTTCAACTCATCCTCTTTGCCCCACTGCTTGGCTACGATGGCTTCGAGCTGGGGAACGTCGGCTTTGAGTTTGGCGGTGCGTTCCTCATACTGCTCGATGATGCCGGGTATCTTCTCCAGAGCGTTGACTAAGTTCATACAGGCGGCGTGAGTGTCGCTCATGGCGATGAAGCCATTGTTGTACTTATATTTATAGTTGCCTTCAACCACAAATCGGTTCTGTACTGTCTCCTTGCCGTCAGTGTATGTACGCTCGGATATGATACTGATGGGAAAACCATAGACTTCTCCGATACGCTTGTACTGCCCCTGTGTGTCAGTCTTCATAGCCAGACCTTGCAGATGGATACCCATGTTCTGCTCGTCACGGAGGTTGCAGGTGTCGATAGTGAGATTGTTGACAGGGTTGCCGTCCTTGTCTCGCTGAACGACCGACTGATACTGGGCGGCATCCGCTTTCATACGCTTGATGGCTATCTCGTTGCCGCGCCGTCGCGACGCTACCAGCTACCGACATACACACCTTGCCCATCGTTTAGCTCCCTGGGGCTCTGACGCCACGCAGGCAGGCGATTCCAAAAATCGCCTGCCTGCACTGTCTATGTATGATTAGCTGTTTTTATCCTGTCTTAAGTAGTTAATTATTTCGGCAGTCAAAGCTTTTTCGCTTTCGACATAGCATTATCCAATCATCATAAGCGATTGAATAAGTATCTCGTAAAAATAAATTAATGTATTGACATGTTAAGCCGCAGGTCTACAGAAATTAATCATGTATCGTTTA
>VSPO01000206.1 GCA_009775375.1 Muribaculaceae bacterium
ATGGAACACTGTGCCAAACGCATTCTTTTTATTTGGCACATAATTAAATGAAGCATCAACGTAAGGATAATTGGATATTGACTTGTTATCATCAAGTCTTGTCGCAAGCCAATTCCATCCAAATCCCAAAGATGCTGAGATTTCATCATCGGTAAAGCTATATGAACCTCCAATTTGTCCGAATTTTGTGGTAGAGTTGTCAAGAGCGTTCACTGAGCCATAATAGTTCGTTCGGTTGTGTTCATATAATCCTCTGATTTGTGCCCTTAATGAATGTTTACTACTTAAGGATTGACTATAATTCAAAACGATATTTCCCTTGTGTGTGTTATCTCTCGCACCGTTATATATCCGCGCTATGTCTGTTTCTGAATATTTTGAATTTTGATTGGTGTGTGAGTATGAATAACTCAAGGAAGCAGTCAGTGAATTGTTATTTGCCAGACCAAAATAATAGAATCCATTATAACTTAGGTATTTTTCTTTTGAGTCTGCAGTGGAATTATAGTTTGACTTCCCCAATAGATTATCGGTATACTTAACCACACCGGCGTTGTCATTATGGGGAGTATCGTCAAGACCCATGGCAATCTGACTGTTGGCTGTAATCTTATCTCCTGAATATAAGGCTCTGAAGCTTGTCTGATAATTATTTCTGCGATATTTGGATGACTCTGTCTGAGATTCACGCTGAAAACTTTTTATTTCCCCATTATCCTGAGGCAACCGGAATGTTTCGGTCAGGTCTTCTCCGAAATGATTATTAGCCATGTAATAGCCATAGCCCATTATGTCATACGTCATCCGTTTTCTCACAAATCTTGCATTGGCCTGAAGGAACCCGGAGTTTACAATAAAGTTTTCCGTTCCCAAAGCCTTTACATATCCGCCGTATTCATATTGTATCATTCTGAAATTAATGACGTATCTATCACCCTGAAATATTGCATCCGACGGATATTCAAGGTATTCCACACTTTTGACATCCGACATTCTCATCATTTTAAGGTCATTCTCTGACGCCGGCACATAGTCTATGTAAATAGCGACAGGCTGACCGGAAGCAGTCGTCACTCTTGATGATCCCAATCTTGTATTAAGTTGGGGAATTGCCATCCTTACGAGGAGGTCTGTTGCTGTCTGAGAAGCGTTTTTTTGTCGTTGAGTCGGTCTGTAAACACTTCTGTCAGAAAATAAATAGGCATTATCTGCTTCGACTTTCAGGTCTTGCAGACGTTTGGGAGATTCATTCATGCGGACAGTGCCGACAGAGAATAAGTCACACCTCTTATATGTTGGCTTATATCCAAGGCAAGTAAGCTTGGCGATTACCCCCTGTTTATCGCAAGGAATTGAGAAGCGTCCGTCAACGTCGGTTATGCCATATGTGATGACAGTAGAATCTTTTGGAGCAAGCAACATTACCGTAGCCGCCACCACTGGCTCATTGTGGGCGCCTATTGCTCTGCCTGTATAGCAGAATTTTCCATGTTGCAGTGCTTCAATATAGTAATCTTGTTTCTTCCTTATTATTGATATCGGATTTAACCCTATCGTCTGGCGCAGGGCCACGTAAGCATCATCAGTGTGAATTTTTGCCGATGTTTTGTAGTTGTCAAGTTCCTTGTAAATGAAAGAGATATTTAAGTCGGGATGGTCTTTACTGATTCTTACTATTGCCTCTGATATTGGTGTATTATTAAACGAATAGGCGTATTTGTAGGCATTGGCTGAAACATAAGTCATCACAGCCAATAATATTGTCAGGATAGTTCTCATTTTCAGTCAATGGTTAGGATGTTACCGTTTTGCTTGATGTCAATCTGCTCAAACGTGTTGAGTTGTTCCACGACTTCGTTGAGCGGTAACGATGGTTCAAACTTGTAATATAGATGGAGTGAAGCAGCATCAGCGTTACTAAATTTTACCTCTACACCGTAAGCGTCTGCCACCTCTTTCATTATCTTTTCAAGAGGCTCGTTCTCAAAGATTACCGGCATACGGCTAACCCTGGCGGTATCACTTTTAGCCGTTATGGTGTCTGCCGGAACTTCTATAGCAGATGGGGCAACAGCCACGCTTTCAGCAATCTGTCCCGGTTTATGGTCGATTACGGCCACAGTGACAGCTATCCCGGCGGCAACCGCCACGACTGAAGTGCAGACTATCGCTGCAATCGATGCGGCACGACTTCCGGCCCATAAGAATGTGCGGCGACAGCGGACAGAATGTTTCTCCGAGAAGTCTTCCCATTCGGCATCAACGTCTATCTCTTTATCGGCTTCTATCGCGGAATCGACTTTGCAAAGCTGATTGTAAATCTCCTTAGTTTCCGGGTCCGACATTATTTCGGCCAACTGCTCGGATGTATATTTTTCGGGATGCTCGACTATGCCAAGCACGAGTTCGTATTTATCCATTTTCGTTGAGTTTTTTGCGGATGATTTTCAGTGCATGACTCAGATGTCGATAAACAGCTGTCTCGCTTATTCCCATTGTTGCCGCTATGCGGCCGAATGGCAATCCCTCGGAGAACCGCAACTCCATGACGCGCCTTGCCTGCGGTGATATTTCTGACTTGATAAGACTGTATATCCTCGCAATGGTTTCCTCGTCGGGCCAATCCTCCGTGTCATACTCCTCGTTTTCGAGGAAATATCGGTTGGCAATCCTCTGATGAATCTCGCAGTCGCGGATATGGTTCAGGCAGCGGTTCTTGACAGCCCTAATGAGATAACCGCCTGTAATTGTTACCTCAAGAGGTGCATCGAGTAGCGATGCGAACACATCATGGACGATGTCGCGCGCAAGATCATCGTCGTGTAGAAGCACCACGGCCAACCGGCGCATCTGCGCATAATGTGCTTTGAAAAGCTGCTCTATGTCGTTTCTGTTAGTCATACGCTAATAAGACACACAACATCCACAAAACTCAACCCCCGAATGAGAAAAAATTTTGAAAAATTACGTATCCTACTGTAAAGTTACTGAAAACTAATCAAATTCATCATCTTTAAAAGCTCTTATATATCGAATCATAAGGAATTACCTGCCTGTCCCAAAACGCGAGGTATCGACATTGCTATTGACTTTGGACTTGAACCCATTGAAGCGCCAAATGAATGTCAGTTTGAGGTTGCGGGTCATGTCTCGTACCTTCATGCGGTAGTCTTGACCGGCATGGTTGATAGTCATGGTTGGCGACCATGTGTTGAATATGTCATCGGCTTTGAGGTCAAGTTCACAACAGCGTTTCTTTCCAAACTGCCACTTTATTCCGGCATCGACTTTCCACATACCCGACAGGTCGGAGATTCCTTGCAAAGATGGAGAGATATAGCTGAAATCAACCGATAGTGACACGGGGCAGTTCTGACTGAATTTGAAAGAGTTGCTTAAATCACCATAACAAATCCATTTGCTGTTGTCGAAGCTGATGTCTTGGAAATGGTCGGCTTTCTCTCGTTGGTTGAACACATTGGCTGTAACTGTGGCGTTCCAGATATATCCCACTCCGAAAGGAGCGTAGAGATTAAGACCAACCACGCGTTTGTAGTTCATGTTGATGGTCTGATATATTAGATTCAGCGCATCCGCCGACTGGTAAGGCAATTGCACAGTCGCTTTGTCGCCATACTGGAAATATAGTGTCGCCACATATTTCTGCCTCAGGATATAGTTTAACTGAGCATCATACTGAATATACGGCTGCAAGGCAGGATTACCTATTACTGTAGAGTAGTCGTTGATATGGCTTGTTCCGCCATGCAGTTCCCAATATGAGGGATAGATGCGTTGGGTGTTGAAGTTAAGCTGGAATAAGCTTTTGGGTGTTTTGTAGTAAGTCGCCCCGAACTGAGGAATAATATTCCAGTTGTGCTTATATTTGCTGTGATAATATTCTCCTGTAGCCGAAGCATTGAACGACAGCCCCCAGTCGAACGACCGCTGTGTGCCGACATAAAAGCTTGCCACTTCTTCATTTAGGACATCGTCAAAGTCGGGCTTGTCAGACGTTATGCCATAGTGTTGTGAACTGTGATCATTTGAGTGTTGGTATTCCGCACCGCAGTTCAGTTGCCATTTACCGAACTGATGCTGTTGGTCGACATACACATGCCAGCGGTCTATCGCCTGACGATTTTCAGAGCCAAGCAGATAATCGGCAT
>VSPO01000207.1 GCA_009775375.1 Muribaculaceae bacterium
AAATGGAACTGATGAAATGGCAATTCGATACTGATTGACACGAGAATCATACTTGAAGTTATACGCCGTAACTCCGGCATTATAAACTACATTGTTCATGATTGCCGTATTGACAAACTGACTGATGGTGCCAGCAGAAGAACTCCATTCAACTGTGGTGTTAAACGCTGTCAGTTCGTTAAGTTTCAGATTGTCGTCCTTAATCTGACCGAAAGCCATAGCGTCTCCCCAAGTCATCACACACTTATAATCAGTGTCAATGCTGTCGATGTAGAGATTGACATTTTCAAACAGGGGGATGCCGTTCTGAACATACTCACCTTTGAGCTTCAGATGAGTTAACGCAGAAGTGCATCGAATATCATCTGCCATTCCAAGCACTCGCCGATTGTTTGCGGTCATCGGCAACTTGAAGGTGTAGGAGTATGAGGCAGTAATCATCGAGAGATCACTGAATATATTGCTCTTGAAGTTGAGCGTAATACCACTCGGAGTTGACAAATCCAAGCGATGCCTTTCGCCATTGCGTATGATGTAAAGTTCCTCAACCATGATTACAGACTTTGTGCATTATGAGCAGGAGCCTCAAAGGTGATTTCCAAGTCATGAAGCTGCTGCTTATTGTCGTACTCAACGGTGGATGCCTGGATTACAACTGGCACCCATATTTCATTGCCGTCTATATCTTTGCCGAGATACATATCAATAATCGGAGAAGTGATGATGGTGCTGACCCATTCAAACATATCAGCCGTGAGATGCACAGCAGCACACTTATGAGTTACATTCAGCTCAACGCTTGTATTTCTCTGCATATTGGAGAAATACATGCCTCTCAAAGGCGTGTTGATGATGATGTTATTTTTGCCGAGTTTGGTCTTCGACGACCTCTTGCCTTTGGCAAACAGATAAAACTGGAGGTTCCCCTGATTATCTATCCATCTCAGATAGTGTCCGGCGGTCTCATAACTTACAGTGAGATTGACAATGGCAAGCGTCTGACCACTTTGGAAGAACGTGTAATCAAACGTGTTGTCAAACGTCGAAAACATAGACAGCTCCTCACCAATCTTATACTTTATCGTGGCGTTTCTTTGAGTGGCGGGAAACAGATCGGAAGGATAGAGGGTAACAAAACCTACATCTTGAACGATACCGCTGTTAACAAGGTTGGCACCATCAAAACGATAGCGCCATTGCATCCCATCTTCATCTGTAATGATGTAATCGGCATTGACAAGAGGACGATTGTTACCATCAACCATTACAGAGGATGGACCTCTATGAACGCCACCACCCCAAACCTTATAATACAGACCGCCTCTGGGATGCCTCAATAAGATTTGTCTTGTCGATGAGAAGAATATTAGTGTACCACCAGTCGAATCAGTGTAGCTACCTTCTACGGCTGTGGGAGTTGTAAACTCATCAATTTCATTGATGGTATATGATGCACGAACACCTGTGAAGGGGTCGCCGTACATTCCACCATCTACTCGGCTTTGAAACTTTACATCAGAGCTATACTTAAACACCGATACTTGGAATGGAAAGCGTTTGAACCAAACCAAGTTGCGTTCAAACTGGCGTTTGTTGTTCTCGTCTCTAAATACACCGAAAGCATTGAAGCGTTCTCCTGGCGCAAGTCCTCCCCAGATGACAAGAGTATCAAAGGAGTATAGAGTGGACTGACCATTCAATACTTGCACATTAACTTTCAGTGAGCGAGTATGCTCAGGCTCCTCAAAGAGCAGAGCGAACAATCTTGACAGATAGACATTCGTCTTTGTGTTGTAAACACTAATAGCAATACTGCGCTGGCGTCGTATGGTACCTTCGGCCACCACTCCAACTTTGATATTCAGTGTAGAAATACCTCGGCTCTCAATCTCCAAATAATTGGGATTGAAAGCAAAACACACCTCATCGGGATATATCAGGCGAAGCTGACCGCCACTTGCTATTGCTCGTCTCATTCTTGGCCGTTATTTATCTTGGCTAAACTCTGAGCCTGAACCTCCATACATTCCATTGCAAGAAGCTCCAGTTCTTCGTTCACAGCCGTTGTGTAGATATCATTGTACCCACCATCTCTATACAGGCGGGTTCCTTCTTTCATAATCTTGTGGGCTATGGCACCAGCCATAGAGCGGATGCCGCGTTCCTCCGGCGAGAGGATTGCCCGGTTTGTTTTGGCAGGGATAGGAGCCACCGAGATACCCTTGTCGATAATCCACTGCCTTATGATGCCGACAAATCCTTTGGGGACCTTGCCACCTTTGCGACCATGTTCCATAGCAAGGAAGGACTTCGAGCCCCACAGCACACCTACATTGCCAGTAACCTCAACTGTCAGAGAGGCGACAGAGCGACCACTGGCATTGCGATTGTTCGCCGCCATCTGATTGGCTACCTTTGCCTTGACGTTTTCGAGATGAAGTTTGATTATTCCTTGAATCTGTTCCATAATCGTATAGACAATACATCGAAAAAAATC
The DNA here is from genome assembly GCA_009775375.1 of Muribaculaceae bacterium. GTDB lineage: Bacteria > Bacteroidota > Bacteroidia > Bacteroidales > Muribaculaceae > Lepagella. The sequence continues at coordinate 2,498 of VSPO01000207.1, forward strand.
ACTCCATCTCCAACCTCTCCGGCTCGTTGCAGAGGTTGACACCAGCCTCCTCAACGAGCGTCGGACTAATGACTATGCCAGTTACATTGTGGTCGAGGTGGTCATACAGCACCTGATAAGGAATGTCATCTTCAAGCTCCGATAAGTAGCCGCTTTCATTGACAGCACGGACAAAACGGATGCACAGACGTTTCATCGCCTCTACTATCCCGTCATTCTCCGCACCATCGAAATCAAAGTCAGTAGGACTGACAAAGGCTATCTGAGCATTGGGGCGGTCAAGCACCTCATTCCATTTGAAGTGGAACGAGCCGGAGGGCGGCAGGACATAGATGATGGTGGGCTTCTCTACATCGTCGAGAGCGACATTAGCCTGCGCCCAGTTACAGAACTGATAGCCGACATCCTCGCCGAGGGATTCGACTATCTTACGGACCTTAGCCTCAACCGTGCCGAGGCGACCTTCTGTGTCATGTGTGGGATTACGTTCTTCCATTACCTTTTCCGTTTAGCCTTTTCTGTATACTGCTTGTTCAACCTCTGCTCGTATTCAGCCTTCTCATTGTCATTCTTCATGCAAGTGTAGATGCGAATCCAAGCAACGCTGTAAACCTCATCCTGATTAGTGATACCCATTCGTTTGGCATACCAGTCAATCACCCCAAAGGTGCCGAAGTTGAGGTCTTCGACTCCGGCGGCTATTTCTTCTGGAGAGTGCGTTACTTTGATTGAGGCAAACAGCTTGTTTATGCGGTCCAATTCGGCTCTGACAAAGTTGATCACGCCGAATACATCGAATACATTCAGCTTATAGACCTGCTCCGGCTCTATCCCCATAAGGATGGAGAACACCTTTACAGCCGGGTCTTCCTTATCGTGGTCGATGCGGCTGAAATCGTCGAGCTGTCCGTAAGTGATGGTGTTGAGGTTTTCGGGCACCTCCTTGCCGAGGATGAAGGCAGGGCGCTTCGCCTCCTTCAACTGGTCAAGCAGTTCTGCCTGATGGTCCTTATGACATAGAGGCAACAAGATAAGAAACTCGCCATAGGTGGTAAGCTTCGCCTTCTTACTGTTTCTACGTCTGTTCTTTTTCATATTTCAAAATTACTAATTTAATAATCTCTTGACATCAACATACTTATGAGAAGTAATGAACATCAGCGGTCAGTTAGCGGGCGTTCCTGAACTTATGAACATGACCAGTTACGCCAGTCGTAACTCCTGGGGTGAAGTTCTCCACCATACCAGTCAGCACATCGGGAGCGTCGTCGTGAGCATTTCGCCCGACCTTTCGGTATCCCTTGACTGCCTGTGCAAACTGGGGCCAGCGGGTCTCCCAATCCGAAGGGAAAAAGATGAGGTTCTGAACTTCCGCAGAGTGGGAGAATATGCGGACATTCTTGTTCAAACCTTGAAAAAAGGATGTGAAGCGCATCTTCAATGCAACCGGGGTGCCTTGCAGTCTGACGTTCTTCTCTACATTGCGGGCGAAGCCTTCGCCACCATTGTTGCTCTCCACCTTGACCAACTGAGTGCCGTTGATCAACAGCATCTCTGCGGTCTTGACCTCCGTGTATTCCATCGGCTTGTCTGTGTAGAGGACATCCGTAACATACATCCCCGAAGGCGTCTCAACGTAGCAGACAGAACATAAAAAATCGGCGCCTTTGTCGGCTGTATCTGTGTAGTTCTTACGGATGCTCTGCTCCATAGGAAGCACTTCATACGTCCGTAGCTTCGAGTACATGAGACCTTCAAGAGGCTTGGGGTTCTGCATATACTGCGTGTCGAATACGAATTGATTGGCCGATTCTATCTTGTGCAGTTCCTCAATGGTATGCTTAAAGGGCCATAGGGCTTCTTCCTCGCCGTCTTCGTTGTAACTGATACAGGGAACACTAAGCACCTCCCATTCGTCCGGCTCCAGTTCCATAAGGTAGCCACAAAGGTCATGCTCGTGGAGCCTTTGCATAATGATGATGATGGGAGTATTGCGGCTGTTGACACGGTTTCGGATGGTGGTCTCGAAGTGCAGGTTCACAGCCTCCCTGTTGTTGTCTGACAGAGCGTCTGCGGGCTTGATGGGGTCATCAATGACAATGGCTCCCCCGAATTGCCATTCGTCTCCTTCGTTCTCGATTGCTCCGGCACCGAAGCCAGTCACCTGTCCGAGGGATGAGGTTGCATACAGTCCTCCGCCTTTCGTGGTGTTCCACTGGCTCTTGGTATCAGTGCCTACGGCTATCTCGACGCCAAACAGGCGTTGGTAATCTTCTGACTTTACAATGTCCTTGACAGCAACAGAATTGCCGAGGGCGAGGTCTCCCGAATACGACAGGTGGATGAACTTTGCAGCCGGGTTGATAGCCAGACCCATTGCGATGAAATTGCGGGACACAAGCTCCGACTTTGAGTAACGAGGGGCAATGTTGATTATCAGCCTTCGGGTCTTGCCTGTCAGCACGTCATTGAGCTTATCGCATATCATTCTGTGATGTTTGCCGACAACAAATTTCTTCCCGCCATTCATCAGCTTGAAGAAATAGCGGGCGAAATGGAGTGAGTCAGACAAGATCCAGCTCCTCAATACGTCATCGGCATCATAGACCATAGGCTATATCAGCACTCTTTTTCCAGTTGCTTGATAAACTCTGCGGCTTCCTCCTGGCTCATACCTTTGATGGCTCCCTGGACGGTTGCCTTAATCTCCTGACCTTCGATATAGCCACGTCCTTTGTGCTTCGTCTTTAGGTAGAAGATGATAGCCGTGAGGTTGCCTTCATTTATAGCCATCATTAGCTTCGACTCTGCGAGGTCGCCGAGGCTTTCGTCATAGTCATTAAGCATCTTCTCCAGTTCGGGGAATTGCTTTCGCCATTGCCAGAGGGTGCTTCGGTCAATTCCGAGGGCTTCCGCAGTCAATGCAAGGTTGCCTGCATTTGCCTTGTAAGTCTTGGCAATAATCGGGAACGGGATGTTCTTGTAGCGAGCATCTTCGTCATTCTTGTCTTTACTTGCATCTGCCATTTTTATAGTGGGATTTTGTTGGATTAAACTTTGCCTTTTCAAGTCATTCAGACGGCACTCACAGCCGAGGTGGTACATCTTACAATGCCGAGTCCCAGCACCTCCATCGCTTTCTCGATGTTGTTCGTTGACATCCTCCGGGCACCAGTGAGGAAGGCAGACAGCACGGAGGGGTCAATGCCAGTCTGACGGGCAATGTCGCAAATCTTGATACCAGTCTGTCTCATCTGCATATAGAAAATCTCCGGCAGGTCATCGGCAGGGATGTAAGAGAAGCCGACCGATTTCGGGCCTACCGAGAGGCCGAGCATATTGAGTGCTTTGATGAAGAATGGGAACGGCAGCGTCCTTGCTCCGTTAATCCATGCGTTGAAGTTCGTCGAGCACATACCAAGTTCCCGGCTGAACTGGGAATGAGACATTCCGCTTTCGTTGATTGCTTGTCTAATCTTTTCTCTTACCATAATCTTGAACTGTGATGCAAAGTTAACAAAATCTTATCATATCTACAATATTTCAAGTGAACAATACTATCATTCTATTCGTTAATGATTATATCGGATTTTCAGACATTTTACAGGGCCGGATTTTGAGCCGATTTTTGAGCGTCTGCTTTGCCATGTCGCTGATATTTTGTAACTTTGTCTCAGAGTTTTAATTTCCATCGTCAAAGCCCACCCCTGTGGTGGCCATCTTCGACTTTAGGTTATTAAATCTTTATTTGCATATAAGCAGATCCACCCGTGAGGGCAGGTCTGCTTTCTTGTTTTTCAGCGATTGCAACCGAAGTCGGAAAGGTCTTCTATGAAATAGACACACTTGCCGTTGGCATTGACTGTGGATGATTGAAAGATTACATTTCCGGGGTCGGAACTTGAATAGAGTATCATTCTCCGATGGAAAGCCTGCGTGTCCTTGAATCTTTTGCACCTCTCAGCCTTCGGGCAGAGATAGCCGGAACAAAGAAGCGTGGGCTTTCTATTGCGTGGCTTCAACTCCGCCGGAGTGGATTTATTCAGCCGGGCCATCGTTCTTGCTTTCGAGGTATGTTCTCATTGCGCCTCGTGCCTCTCCGAGCATTGATGTGATCTCGGTGGCGGAAGCTAACTCCGACACCTGTTTGTATGGAACACCCTGGCACATCAGATAGAGGGAGCCGTTCAGCTCCTTCACCTGAAAGGAGTCCTGAATCTCTTTGAGCTTGTTGCTCCATTCGTTCTGTCTGCGGCGGATGCGCCAGTTTTTGAGGATGGTTACTAAATCTTTCATTTGCATATATCTTTAGAATAGAATTTCGTTTACAGCGACAAAGTGTATCTCCTTGTGCTGTTTGACTGTGCCGAGGTAACGGGACGGAAATGCCGATGAGTCCGAATGGTGCCACAACTCTCCGCCTTTATCGGCGACACCTGTTTCGTAGACTACCCGACCATGTTTAGTTGTGATGCGGAGAACCTTGATTTCGTCATCCGAGTAATCGGCTTCTGTAAGTTTCTTCCAGTTCATAGCGTCAGCGTAGGGTTTTGGCGAGATACCAGTTCTTGTAATTTCCCCAGCATTCGATAATGGCACTGGAGATGATTTGCACCAACATGGCGGGGATGAGGATGGGCGACATGACCGCCAACTGGAGGTAGTAGAACGCGACAGCTACCTTGCTCCGCGATACGATGTTGAGCCGGATTTTCTTTTTCTTCATGACTTTCTTTAGGTTACTTTATTTGCAACAAATTGGTGTGATGGGTTAGGCTTCTCCCCTTAGACAATTTACGACGTGTTGGGCGAACTCGTCTTGTATCTTCCGGGCTTCTTCTACCGAGAAATTCAGACACCCGGCCCCGGTTAGGTAGCCCCAGCCTCTAACGACAAGTATCAAATCTCCGTCGAGGTAGATGTTGCCGTCTTTGGCGCTGACTCCGGGATTTCCTTTCGTCGGCTTCGTGTGGTTGAGGATTTCACATATCCGATTGAGCATTTCTTCCGGATAGTTCTCACAGCCACCAACCATCAGACACATCTGATTAGTGCTGTCGTAGATGTAGCTGCCGTCCGAGGTGTACGGACCTTTGAATATTTCGGTTGCCTTTTCCATTGTCTATTTGTCTTGTGGAGATGCTATCTCCGATAAGAAACCGTCCGCCCGACCAAAATCTTCAAGAACCTGGGCGAAGGTCGAGGGCTTTCCGTTGATGTAATACTGAACTTTCAGACCTTTCTGCTTGCGGCCGTATAGCTCAAACATCTTTACTCCATCTACTGAATTGCAGTTGTACTGAAACTCATCGTCCCGGCTTTCGGCTATCCTGTCTATCACTCTCTTGATCTGAACGACCATCGAATAGGGATGAGAGGGAGTGCAGAACGGAATGTCCGTCCCCGTGAGGACCTTCACCTTTTTCATCTTGTCAATGAGGTCGGATGACCTGTTTTTCTAAGTCCAAAATTACAAAAACTAACGCAGACTGCCAAATATTTCAGACACATAATAACCTAAATGTAAATAACTTATGCTACTTTTCTGATAAGGTGCATATTGTCTTCCATCAGCTTCAAAATGCGGTCGTGATATGCCGAGTTCTTGTTGCAGACACCTCGGCTCTGGACCACCTGAAACGTGTCAAGATTGACCTCTATCGTTTCGACGCGGTTCCCGTCCTTGTCCTTTGCCGAAAGGATGAGGGACTTCGCCTTACTGAAATACTTACAGGCAAATACGCAGTGGTGCATTTCCTCTCCTTCGATTGCCATTTCTTCTACGGACTGAACGACACTGATCACTATTTTATCATCCCCGAAGACGATACCGAAGAAGCCGGACTTTGCTTTCTTATACATCTTCTCATACTTGCGGGCTTCCTTGATGTCTTGCTCCCTTTTGACTCTTGCGTCCTCCCTGTTCTTACGAATGAGCAGCCTATCATGGGCTTCGTGCAGATTCAGCGGACAAACGTAGTGGGGATTGTGGAGGTCTAAGCCGAAATGCTCCAGCAGGTCTAGGTAGTCGAGCCACATGGTAGCATCCTCAACAATGTAACGATGCCGACAGGCAATGCGGATGGCTTCGGGATGTTTGAGGCTTTCGATATGATGGTTGCCGAGACGTATCTTTTGCGTGAGCAGTTCTTTCTGATTATGCTTGATAAGCAATTCAGTCTGTCTGTCAGCGAGAGCCGATGCAATTAGCTTGTTGGCGGGCAGTCCATCGAAATCTTTCATAGACTTGATGCCGTTGCGCCGGACCTCCTTCAACAATCCGACATGGGGATAGACTACCGTATTGGTGATGTCGTAGCGTGAGCCATACCAATAATAGCCACGGCGAACCTTGATTGACAAATCGCTGTTCCAGTTCCAGTAGTCATAGTAACCTGTGAACGGAATGGTGGAGCGAGCCATTATCGTTTCCTTGCCGTTGGTGTCTATCCAGTTCTGAACTACCTCGCAGTATTCATACTCCGGCTCCAGTCCTTTGTGGATTCTCTTGGTGCAGAAGAAATGCCGGACAACCTGAAAACCTCCTATGGTGCAGAGCGTCGTGAAATATGCCCGGAACGTGTACTTTCTCTCAGAACGGCTTTCTATCTCCAGTCGCTTGCCACAGTGGGGACATACGATATACTTGGCTTTGGACTTGGGGTCGAACTGCAATGCCTGTCCGCAGTGGGTACACCAACCTTTCTTCTTGTTGCGATATGCCAGGAGGGGGAATATGTGGCTCTTGGCATATTCCATCTGCTTATTCGTGGGAGCAGGGAGCCTATGGGAAAGCTCCACTATCTTCTCCTGATACTTATTCCTCGCCTTCATCGCCGAAATCAAATAAGGACGGACTCTCGAATGCAGGCTCCGGCTTCGGTTTTGCCGGCGCTTTCTTCTTCTCCTTTTCTTCGGGTTCTTTCTTCTGCGAGCGGAGCTTGGCGACCTCCTCTTTTTGGAACTGGTCGTATGCTTCCTTGCGAGCCTGTTCCTTTTCTTCTTCGGTAAGCTCGACAGTGTGGTTCACTACCACCTTGCAGTTGACGGTTTTGATTTCGCCGAGGTTGTCTTCGTCGTAGTAGTGGACCGCCAGTCCGAATACCTCATCATCAGCAAGTCCGTTGACGTGCATCTTCTGAACTTCCTGAACGATGTAGTTGCAGCACTCGTCTATGCTCTTGCCTGCCTTTTGGTATGAGGTGGCGAACAGGGGGTCTGACTGCGCCCTCTGGTCGAGGTACGCCTTGATTGTGTCCTTGAAGGACTGCGATACTTTATTGCTCATCTTCTTTTTCTTTTAGGTTTTCTTTATTTGCATATAAGCAGATCAACTGCTGAAACCGCAGAGAACTATGTCATCTGCTTCGTTGTCTTCTATGACGTGAAACTGGGGATTGATGTGAAACCGTTCCTGGTCTTTCAAGGGCGACACCATATCGAGGTCGCTGTCATCGTCCCCGTGGCCGGAGCGTTCCTGCTTCCAGTATTCTTTATCTCCATCTCCTATCTCGGCGACTATGGCGTTGGCGAGGCTTTCGGAAATGGACCTTGTTACTACGACATCAACTTCTTCGTGAGTGATGCGGTCGAGAACCCGGACTTTCAGTCTAATCTTCTTCATGGTTTTTACTTGCTTCCGTTGTTCATCATTTCAGCGAACTTGTCTGCGAGAGCTACGGTGGTGAAGGCAGCTATGCACTTATCGCACATATCTTTTTCAGCCTGACGCTGATTTGTGCTGATTACTGATTCGTAGCTACCGTTAATGAGGAATACAAATGCTTTCATCTTCTTTGACTTTAGAGGGGTTGT
>VSPO01000208.1 GCA_009775375.1 Muribaculaceae bacterium
AGACAGGGGCGCCAAGTCCAAGCGCGGCTGCCTTGAGGACATTGAATCCGGCGGCGACCATTGGCGCGGCCTTGCCTATGGCCCAGATTGCGGCCGCGAGCGCCGTGGCCGCGATTACGGCAATCGAGAATGCCGCAGCCGCCTTGAGAATGGCCGCGCCTATGGGGCTTTGCGCGAACTTGTCGAAAAGGCGCAGCAGGCTGGTTACAAAAACAACCACTTTGCGGACTGCGGGAAGAAATATTTTGCCAACCGTGATCTGGACGCTCTCGAAAGCGCTGCCCATCCCGCGCAAACTGCCGGCAAGGGTATCGTTCATCGCTTTGGCTGTCTTGTCCGCCACGCCATCGACATTGGACAAGGTCTCGAACAGCTTGTTCCAGTCGCCGTTCGCGTTTTGCAGCAAAACGGACACTCCCGCCATCGCCTCTTCGCCAAAGACGGTCTTCAGGGCCGCCATTTGCGCGGCATTGCCCATGCCCTTCATGCTGGCGGCCATTTCCCGCAATATGGTGATGGGCTTTTTGAGATTGCCGGCCGCGTCCTGCGTTGTTACGCCAAGCTTTTTCAATGTTTTGGCGGCTTCCCCAGTCGGCGCGGCCAGCCGGTTCAGCATGCCGCGAAGAACAGTGCCGCCCTGACTGGCCTTGATGCCGGAATTGGCCAGAATCCCGGCCATTGTCGCGGTTTCCTCAAGACTTAACCCCGCAGTTCTGGCGACCGGGCCGACATATTTCATGGTGTCGCCAAGCATCTCCATGTTGGTGTTGGCGTTATTGCAGGTGGCCGTCAGAACATCGGCCACATGGCCCATTTCAGCGGCCTTGATGCCGAAAGCGGACATGATGTCGCTGGAAATGTCGGCGGCGCGTCCCAAATCCGTGGCCGTCGCGGCGGCAAGATTGAGAACGCCGGGCAAGGCGGCGATATTGTCCTTGACCGAGAACCCGGCCATTGCCAGATATTGCTCGGCCTGCCCGACTTCCGATGCCGTGAACTGGGTGGTCGCGCCAAGCTCCCGCGCCGCCGCCTCCAGAGACTGCATTTCCGAATGCGTGGCGCGGGAAACAGCGCCGACCCTGGCCATCTGGTCTTCAAAGCTTGCCGCGGTCGAGACGCATTTGCCGAACGCGCCAACGACAAGAGCCCCGCCGGCCGCGATCGGCCCCAGCGCAAGGGCAAGACTGCCCATGCGGGCCGTGAGCCCGGCGGTCGCAAGATCGACATCCCTCATGCCCCCGCGGATATTGCGCAGGGGGTTGGAAATCATGTCGACCAGGGAGAGGGTGGCAAAAACCTTGAATACTTCCACGATGTTTCCAGCTTACTTTTTTTTGCTGCCCCAGAATGCGTTTGCCATCGCAGCCGAGAATCTTTTCTCCATCCAGACGGCCATGTCGGCCTGCCGCTGCCAGTCGTCCAGATCCTCTTTCGGCTCCTCATGGAGCCAGAAGCGAATCATCGCGTCAGTCCGCGCATAGCCGTCCGGCTCTAGTTTCCCAGTTCCGCGCTGATCCCCACGCCCTTGATGATGGAGGAGGCGAATGTCGAGGCAATGCCCGGATACGCCTCCATGCTTGCCGAAAAAGCCAACTTGTCATCCGGGTGGACAATGTCCAGCAGGAGATTTTTCGCGGCCTGGGAGGCGTTCTTCACGGCCTTGTCCTGCAGGCGCTGGATTTGCGTCTTTGTCGGCTTGGCAAAGCGAAATGTCAGGGTGACGGAACCGGGCTCATCGGCGGATTCACCTGCCCAGGGATCTTCAAAGGCATGGGTGAAAGGCACATACTTGCGGGAAGGAATGCCGTTTTCATTTGGCTGGGACATATTTTCTCCTGATAAAATAAAAGGTTTTCCAACGCGGGTGAAATTTTTTCAGCTGGCAAGGAAGGCGAGCTTTTGGCGAAGGGAGCGTATTTAAACATACGTGACCGGGACAAAAGCGAAGCCTGACGCGGCCAGCTGGAAAAATGGCCCCGCGTTAATTCCAGTTTTTGTGGTCGCGCTTCGCCGGGACCCCATTCCAGAGGATTGGCGACAGGATGATGAACTCGCAGGTCATCGGACTCGTGTTGTCATCGCCCTGGGAGCCTCCGGCCCCGGAAAACTTGGTGATCTTGCAATTTTTCAACGTGTCGGTGACTGTCGGCATATTGTCGTTGGCGTATGACGCCACGACGGTGAACGGCTCGTGATCGTAAATTCCGCCGCCGGTCGCCACCAGCTCCTTCTTGAGCTTCTCCCATTCATCGCGGTCAAGCGTCATGGAGCCGCTGGCCTCGTAATTGCCGCGCCCGTAGCCGCGTGGAATCGAGCCGCGCCCGTACCGGGCGGTCGCGGCCTGCCCGTCCTCGTACTTTATTTCGGAAATGCCCGCGATTTCGCCCTGCGGGCCCGTTACCGTGATTGATTCCCAGTCATACAGGATGCCGTTCGCGGACATCAGTTCTCCTCCTTGCGCGGGTCAAACTTGCTCCCGGCGTAAATATAGCGGTTATAAAGCTTTATTTCGCGGATAATCGGAATGCCGATGAGCGAAAGCTCAACCGAAACGCCGTTGTTCACGATATCCTGCCCGGGCGGAATATCGACAACGTAGGCGGCAAGCTCCTTGTCGCCGACCATGACGTCCAGCGCGTTTTCGAGATTGGCCTTGAGGTAGGCAAGGCCATTGTCGTTGTTCGGCCGCAAGGGGTCGCCGGCCTCGTCATACATGGACTTGAGGGCCGCGATGCGCGTGAGGCGCACGGCCTTGAAAACAGTTCGCAGGACTTCCTCATAGCGATAGTCGCTGGTGTCGTCCGCCAGTGTGCGCGAATCCGCCCAGTAAGTTCCTTCAAGGCCCCCATACTTCTTGGCCGTGAGAAAACCGGCGTCTTCCAGGGCGGCTTGCGCGGCTTCCCAGCCAAAGGGCAGGCTCAATTGCGAGACCGGGCCGTCCTTGACGCGGCCCGTGGCCCGCTGGACGGGAATTGAAATTACGCGCCCGGCCTGCAATCCGGCCGCGTTGCGCAGGCGCGAATAGCCTTCCGAATTGACCACTTCCCCAAACTGGGCGCAGACGGTCACGAAACGGCAGGAAACGCCCTGGCGCTCGGCCAGAAGCCAGGCCGCGTAATCGCTCAAATCCTCGCCGCTCCTGGGCAGGCGCGTCTCCAGCTTGAAATATGTCGGCCGATGCAGATTCCAGAGTTCCTCGGCCTTGGCCTGGCAGGCCATCCAGTCCACGGAATCCGATTCCCCGACAACATGGACAAATTCAACGTCATGGATATTGAGAGGCGAATCAAGGGCGTCCAGGACATCGACAATGGAAGGGGCCGGGGCCAGCAGGCGGCATTCGTATGTCGTACCGGTCGCGTATGCCCCTTCCGGAAAATCCAGCTTCACGCCCAGGTCATAAAGCGGATATTCGCCGTTTACCGGAATTGTCCTGGCCTTCTGGTAATTGTCGCCGCCGGCAATGGAAAGCTGGAAGCTGCCCTCGTTGCGGCCGCCGCCTTTGGTTATCCGGATTACAAGCTCCGCCGCCGCCAGGACTCCGTCCGAAGTTTCCGCGACTTCAACCAGCGGGCTTTGGCCATCGCCGGTTTTTTCGACCGGCCCCACGGAAACACGGGTTGAAAACGAATATACGTCCCCGGCCACAAGGATGTCGCCCTCGTTGAAGAGCAGGGTCGCGCCCGTGTCGCCAATGACGTTTTGGGGCAGCGCGTTCGCGGCTTCGCCCCATTCCTTGTCTCCAAGTTTTATTTCGATTTCGGCGGCATCCGCTTCCGAATCGTCGGCGGCTACCGGCCCGGCAGTCCTGACCCGGATTTTCACATCCGCGTTTTTGGCCGGATAGCCCGAAAGCCGCGCCTGCGGGCCGGTTCCGTCCAGCTGCAAGTCCGTGAGATAGCCGCCGGGCTGTCCCTGAACCGGAACGGCCACGAGATACGGCTCCTGGCCGCCAGTGTCGAGCATTTCCCGGACGCGCTCGACAAGCGGCCCCTGGCCAAGCAGGGATTCAAGGTCGCTTCTCTTGCCGATGAGATACGCCTTGCCCACACGGCCCTTCGAGCATACGCCGGCCACAAGCGCCTTGCCGTCAACGCCGCCAGGCGCGATGCCGCTTGTGCCGTCAATGAGATGTTGGATTACGTCGCCCATTTTTTACTCCTTATAAAGTCCGATTGGCGTAAGTTTCGATGCCAGGCAAGGAGGGCAGGCTTTTGACGAAGGAAGCGTATCAAGACATACGTGACCGCAAGACATACGTGACCGAGGCAAAAGCGCTGCCCGACGCCGCATGGCGCGAAAATCACGCCAATCGGCCCCCGCCAAGACGGCGGCTGCGCAGCTTGTCCAAAGCCATGCGGTATTCGGCATCAGTCACCATTTTGCCATCGTCCCAGCCCATCATTCGCATCAAAGCGGCCTGTTGCCATCCGGGGACGCGGTGTCGGTCCGATAAAATTGCAATACTTTCCAGTAACGGGGCTTGCGGCCTTTCGGCCTCTGGCCCTGGCTCGTTTTCCCGCGCTTTGTCTTCATCGCCGGTTTCTGGAGACTCGATCCGCCCTTCATCCTTGCCTTCCTCCGTATTGGCATTTTGTTCCGACTGCGGAACAATGTTTTCAGCCGTGTTTTCGGACGCTATGGTTTCAACCTCCGGCTGATCCATGTTTTCGGTATTTTCTTTTTTTGCCTGTCTTGCCATGATCAAGCTCCTGTTTTGGGTAATATATTGAAATCCGGAATAAGGCTCTGCTTCTCGTCTTTGGTGACCCGGAAAGAGAACTTCAGCTCAAAAAGCTTGTCCGCCTTTTTGAAGACCTCAATCACCGTTTCGTCCACGCGCTTGTCCGGCGGCCGGGAAAAGGTCGCCTTTTCCACCCGTATTCCCACCCAGTTGCCGCGCTTGTCATTCAGCCCTTTTGGCAGGGCGGCCACGAAGGCATGGCTGAAATCGGAAAGCCAGTCCTCATCTTCGGAAAGCACGTTCGCGTAAACCGTGAGGTCGGCCTCATAAAGTTCCCGTTTTCTGACCTGCTCGGTTTTTGTTCTTTTCCAGTCCAGGGTGCGGCCTGTCCGCCGATAGACTTCCGGCAAGAAGGCAAGCTCGATGCGCGGGCGCTTGATGGTCAGGTTGTCCTTTTTGACCTGCGCCATAACGCGCCCTTGCGGAAGTCCGGCTTCCAGCGCGGCTTTTTCCACGACTTCAAATACAAGCTTATGCATGGCTTACCCCTTGAAAGCCCCTTTGATGAACTCGGCCATCGTTTCCCGCACTTCATCCATATCAGCCTTTGAAACGCCAAGATAAGGACGAGCCGGCATATTCACTTCGCTCACGAATATGTCCTGGCCGTTCTTGCCCTTGAATTTTAGCGCTTTGCCCTTTTTGGGCTTGATTGTGCCGCCAAGCTGGTGGATGCGGGCGTAAAGCAAATTGCTGCCGACCATGACCTGCGCCGGGGTCGCCTTGAAATCTATCGATTTCCGCAAATGGGCCGTGTCGCTCAAGGTCTGGCCGCCTTCCGCAATGGCGCGGCCTGATTTTTCCCACTTTTCACCCTTGGGGCTTTCCTCATTGTTGAAGCGCCGGATTGTGCCCGAAACCAGAGCCTCGCCAACGCTGGCCATAAGCAGCCTGGAATTGGCCATCTTTTTGGCCGCTTTGGCCACGGCCTTGTCAAAGCCATTCCATTTCAGGGACACGCCGTTTTGAGCCATTCTATAAGCCTCTCAAGTCAAAAAACGGTTCTTTTGTCACAACGACAAAAGACGGATCCTCGCGGTCGGGGTGGGATTCTTCCAATGGCAGCTTGAGACGCCCCTTTGCGATGTCCTCAAGCAGGTCGGTGACGTATTTCCATTGTTTCTGGAGCGGCAGCCACTCGTTTTCGGAATCGGCTTCCGTGTCGACAAGGCTGGTTATGGCTTTGACAACGCGGTAGGCGGCAATCACGGAGGCGATGTAGCGGACAAGCTCCGGAACGCAGGGCCAGGGCTGCGGATAACGATAGGCCAGCATATCGCCAATCTCGCCGGAAACGGCGTCAATCGTGCGAG
>VSPO01000209.1 GCA_009775375.1 Muribaculaceae bacterium
CAAAGGCTTCAAAGACTGTTATCTTTTCCATATTGGTCATTATTGAATAATTCGTATTGTGTCAGCACGACATTGCCGCGTCGTTGTTCGCCCATACATTCTTGACGAAAGCGCACCTCTTGCGCCGTGTAATATTCTGGGTCAATCTCACAGCCTATGAAGTCGAAGCCCATGCGATAGGCGGCAATGCGACTACTACCGCTTCCGAGGTGGGTGTCAAGAATTAAGTCACCGGGATTGGCGAAGTTCTGAAATATCCATGCGTACAAGGCGACTGGCTTTTGTGTGGGGTGTATCCGTGTTTCCTTTACACTCTGACGCGCCGCGCTATATCTGAATATCTTTGCCGACCTGTCAAATGTAGTGAGGGCAAGCTCACACATGGCAAATGACAATGTTTCCGGCTGTTCCTTATCCCACACAATCCAGCACTTTGAATTGATGGGGATGCGGTCTATGAAATGGTTCGCTCCGAAGATGATGGCGTTCTTGCTGACGCGAAGCAACTCCGTGAAAAATTCCGCTTTTGGAGCATCCTTATCCTACGGCTTGTATGTGCGACCCTTTTCTCTCATCAGTCTGCCACTTGAGCAGATGTCTATTCCGTAAGGGCAATCACATAAAGCGATGTCAACGCTTTTGTCTGCCATTGATTTCAGTACCTCAAAGCTATCGCCGAGGATGATTTCGCTACGTGGTGTCATTCCGCAAATAGGCTTTCAGGTTGATTATTTGCCTTGGCTTTATCCCGGCGTGACTCGCGCTCTACCAATTCCGCGATGTCAAACATCGATGGTGTGGATTGATAGGTTTTGAGCAGATTCACGGCATCGGCATAAAAATCTTTCTTAATCTCAAATCCGTAGGCACGGCGACCGCAATTTCTTGCAGCAAGCAAGGTTGTGCCACTTCCGGCGCATGGGTCAATAACAACGTCGCCGGGGTCGGTGAAGATGCGGATAAGCTGTTCCAGTAAAGGCACGGATTTCTGCGTGGGATGGATTTTAGGTGTCTTGGTGTCACGGGGATAATCCATGCAGTTAAAGACCATGCGACCGCCATTATTGAATTTGGGAAGCTTTTTACGGTAAAGCAATAATCCGTATTCGCAGTTTCCTACAATCTTCATGTTAGACTTGAGTACCTGCGCTGACCAGTTCTTGCGAAAGACCAATGGGATGTAATAATTGAATCCATAGCGCGTTCCAAGCTCGATGAAATACATCATCTGTTCAAAGGCACAAAAGATAATCATACACGGTGCTTTACCCGCCTCTTTGGGTTCTTTGATAAGCAGATTTGAGCAAAAGTGCATAAATTCCGCTGGCTTGAAATTAGCATCGGTATCAAAGAATTGCGTGCCGGCGAGTTCGCTTTCGCCGTTTGCGTTATCGCCATCAACATACCACTTGGGGTTGGATGCGTAGGCGTTTATTCCGAGGTTATAAGGCACATCGGCGATGATAAGCTGCGCCTTGCAACTCAGATACCTCTTCCAATTCTGAAAGTGGTCGTTATAAAGCTCTATATTTTGCATTGTGATAATGATTTACTTGGTTTAGAAAGGTAATGGCTCGTTGGGGTCAATCGGCGTAAACGGCATGTTTGGGTCATCCGTCTGCATCTGCATGGGCGTTTGCGCGAAGTTCATCCCGGCTGGCGGTTGTGGCTGTGATGGGATTGAATCTGCATCATCTTCCCACGGCAAACCCGATGGCAGGGATGGCTGCGTTATTTCGTCCCGTTCTTTGGCTGCAATCATATCCTCCATGTCAGCCCTGAAATCCACGGCTACGCTTTCGCTTTGCTTCCACGGGATATATCGGCCATTGATGACGTTGAACTTGAATGTAGCATCGCCCGGCGCACCGAGGTGTCTGAACTTGACCTTTTCCACGCGCACAAGGGTGTAATTCTTGCTTTCGTCGCGTTCACGATGTACCACAAGACCGAAATCCGCTTTGTCAAAGAATGTCGCAGAGCCGCTGATGTCGTACATGGTAGGCACACCGCCATTTCCGTTATCCTTTTTAATCTTGGTGGGATGCGCCATAAGGATGAAAAGGAGGTCGTTCTGCTGGGCAAAAGCCGTCATTCTATTCAGAAGACGCGAGATGTATTGGGTTTCCGTTTCGCCGCCTGACTGTTCATGCTCGATTCGGTTAAATGGGTCAAGTACAAAAATTCGTATTCCCCTACGACGTACAAGGTATTTAGCCTTTGCCAGAATATTATCTATCGTTGCACCGTCTTCCGGTAATACGTGAAAGAAGTTTTCACGATAGTATTCTTTGGCGTGAGCATATTGCTGTGGAGTGATGTTTTCACCCCGGTTGTCTATGGCTTGAAATTTCTTTCCACATAGCTTTTCTATCAGCTTTACGGCATGAAGCTGAATCGGCACGTTTTCGGGCGAGAAGAATCCGACCTTGAAATCGTAAAGGATATTCAGACGAACACACATCTCATCGATAAATTCCGATTTACCGCTGCCCGGTATGCCGGTCACAATCATAAGGCGTTTGGTTTCAAGACTCATCAACGCATCAAGATTGGGATGTCCTACCATGAAGCCTTTTTGAAGACCGTTCTGATAGATGGCATCAAGCTCTTCTTCGTAATCGTCAAGCATGAACACGCCCTCAACCTTGACCTCTTTGGCGGTTTTAAGGCAGTTTTCAAGACTTTCCTTGCCGTACTTCTGGAGATGCTCGTTGGCATCCTTACAGTCATCGCCATAAGTGACAATGCGGCATCTTTCACCACCAAAACGACGTATCAGTTCATCGCGCAGCAATAAGCCCTTTGTGTCAGTATCGACGGCAATGTAGATTGTTTCCTTGTCACCAAAGAAGCCCTCTATAAAGTCATCAAGATATGACAGGTTGCTATTCGCGCCGTTGGGTACACTGACGCAGTTGTTCTTTCCGATTTCAATGAACGAAAGACAGTCCATTTCGCCCTCGGTTATGATACACTCGCTTTGTCCGACGATGCTGTCAAGATTGTAGGGAATCAGTTCCGCGCCGCTTTCAAGCATGAATTTCTTATCGCCGGTGCGATACTTCACGTTGATAAGCTCGCCGTTTAGATAGTAGTTGAACTGCACGGTGTTCATCTTCTTTCCGACCTGCGGCATGAACTGCTCACCCTCGTTAATCTTCATGCGTTCAAGCACCCATTCCGATATACCGCGACTATTGAACCATTCAACGAGTTTGCGCGACAGCGTTGTGATGGGGCGTGGTGTTGGTCTGCGGTATTCTTTCTTCGGAGCATCATGCGATCTTTCACCAACGTGAATAGTTCC
>VSPO01000021.1 GCA_009775375.1 Muribaculaceae bacterium
GATGGGACAACGACTATCTACTTTATGCCTTAAAAAGTTTTGATTTTGTAAAAAATTAAGATGCGTCAGCCGTGGGAAAAGTGTATGGTGACCTTGTTTATTCGCTTGGAAAAGTGTAAATTTTGCAGACCGGAATCAAACTGGATTATGCTTGAAATCTGCTCAAATTTTGCTATTAAAGGGAATCTCAGGGCTTATTTCTTGAGATAGATTGAGATCAGGAATTCGCGTCCTCGCAAATGGCTTGTGCGCTGCGCCTGCGACACGCTGCCGTAGGTGGTGTAGCCATATTCCTTGCGGTTGAGCAGGTTGGTGACGGATGCCGTGATCTCTATGCGCTTGCTGACGTTGAAGGTCAGCTTCGTGTCGAGCATCAGCATCTCTTTGTATCTTCCTTCCTCGATCTGGTTGCGATAGAATTCTCCTCCGGTGGTCCACATGATAAGGTTGCAAGGCATCAGAGTAATCCCTCCCGAATAGACATAGGAGTCGGAACTGCGTCGCGACATGTCGGAAATTTTCAGTGAAGAGCGGTCCCACGTAAACCGGAGATTCCAATTCATAAAATTCGTTATGCTGCCATTTATGAAAGGCGACAGCATGAAGGCATCGCTCCTGTAATCTGTCGGGATTCCCTGGGAGAAAAGGCTATTATCGGTGCGGCGGAGATTTCCCCTGAAGCCGATTGCTCCATTCATGAAATCGAGGGTCTTGCTGACGTTGAGCATGGCCATGGCATTGCGGGAGTCGGAGGGTTGAGCGCGGTAGGAATGAAACACGTAGTCGCCCACGACGTTCTGCACCGTGCCGTATTTCGAATGGTTCCAGCCATAACTGCCCATTGCCATCAGGAAAATACCCTTCTGTGCGTTGCGGAAACTGTAGGAGGCGGAGACAGCCTGCCCCGAAGATGTGTAATAGTCGTCGATTCCCGAGCTGAACGACCGGTAGTCGGTCAGTATCGACGAGTCGTGGATGGCGTGAAGGGATGCGGGCGACCGCCTTACGCTCCCGCGAAGGGTCAGCGACATCCTCGGAGAGAAGGTGAATCGTGCGGCAAGCGAAGGGGAGATGAAAAACTCCGTGCGGTCGCGCAGTCCGCCGGAAAAGAAATAGGTGTAGAGATTGACGGGCATGTTTAGGGTGAGCTCTATCCTTTTATGGCTCCATTCCAGCTTGGGGGAGGCGAATAGCCGCAGATAATTGGTGGTCAGCCGTTCCCGGTCGGGCGTATCCTCAAGGTCGATGCCCCAAAGGTCGGTGTCGAGATTGCGGAAATATCCGGCTACGCCCGCCTCAAGAGAGAGCAGCACGCGCCTAAGCACGAACCCCAGCGATGCCCGTTCATCCGTATAGAATGAATGCTGGCCGATGCTTTGGCCATACTCCTTGCCGTCGTGGCTGACGGAGAGCCTTTCCGGCAGGGAGCGCCATTCGTTGCGGCTGTTGAACGTCACGAGCTTGTTCCCTCCGAAGCGTCTTATGACCTTCAGAAGGTTGCAGACCGAATACTCCGGCATCCTTGCCGTCTGCGTGTTGGGGAGCGTGCCGGTAGTGGTGAGGGTCAGGTCGTTCCATGACAGGTCGGCCGAAAGGGTGTTGTTGAGGAAATAGCTCTTCTCATTGGCCTCGAAGGAGAATTTTCCGGTCAGGGCGTTGCGGCGCGACAGGGAATTCTTGTCTTCCACTATCACCTTGTCGCCGGAGTCGAGGAAATACGTCGTGGTGTTGTTCCCCTGCGCCGTCAGTCGGTCATTGTTATAGTCCACTTGGGCTTTGATCTCCCCTCCCTTTCGCGTCTTCATCAGATGGCTTGAAGAGACCATCCAAGAATGGTTGAAATAGGAGCGGTTTCGCTGCAGGTTTGGGGTGGAGGGTGTTGACAGAGCCACGTATCCCTCCATTCTCTCGTCTGCGCGGTCGGAAGTGAAGTCGGTCAGTTGGTCGGAGAGGTTTAAGCCGGTGTTGTTGCCTTTGAACGTTGTTATCATCTGATATTTCCCGGTGACGATCATCGTAAAAATGTCGCCTTGCCATAGTGCGCCCCGGGGCTGTTGCGACCATCCGCCGGCAATAGTGCCGTGGACGAGAAGGGAGGCTTTGGCCTTGTTTTTCATCTTCAGGTTGATGGCGGCCTGGTCGGAGAAGCTCAGACCACGGAGCACCTGCATCGGCTGGTGGTTTTCCATCACCTCTACGGCTCCTATGTCGCCGTGTGAGATGCCGTTTGTGGCTATGCCGTATTTTCCCCCCAAGAGGTCGTTGCCTTCGATGTAGAATTTGTTGATGTCCGTGCCCTGGTATTGTATCTTTCCGTTGTTGGCGACATCGATTCCGGGCATACGCTTGAGCACGTCGCCGATGGTGCGGTCTTGTTTCTGGGCGAAACTGCCGACGTCGTAGGTTATCGTGTCGCCGTTCTCACGTATGCGGTCGCCCTTGACAATCACTTCCTGCAATTGCAGCGCACCCTCCTCCATGAGGATTTCTACGGGATTTCCGTCAGACTTGAAGGTTGCGGAGTATGGCTTGTAGCCAAGGATGGTGGCGTTTATTGTGACGCTGTCGGAGGGCTCCTTGATTTTGATCAGGAAGTTGCCTTTCTCATCAGTGGAGGTGAACCCCACGAGTTTCCCCTTCGGATCTTTCACCATCACGTTGGCTCCGGCGATAGCCTTTCCGGAGATTGCTTCCGCCACGTTGCCTTTGATCTCCGTCTGCGATAGTCCGGAGATACAATTAGCGAGAATCAGTAGTATAGCGATTAGATATTTCATGCTATTTTTTTTAAGGGTTTATTCCAGCTTCGGTTTGACATAGTCGGTCTCCTCGAAGTCGTAGTTTGAGTGCGGTTTCTTGTCCCTCTTTTTCAAACTCTTATTGCTGAGCCCATACATCCCTGAAGTCACCATCTTATAGTGGAGGTCTTCATGAAGGCTCTTATATTTGCGTTGAAGGGATTTTAGGCGACTGGTGGTAAAGCGGATTCCTCCCTTGTAGTCATAATATACCACGTTGCCAATTCCCTCGGTGCGTACCGACATGGGCTCATAGACATAGTGCATCCTGGAGTCGTGTGCTCTCAAAATTATCCCCGGAAGACCGCATAATTTCCAGGGTCCGTCGGAAATCGGGATATCGAAAGTGAACCATGCTTTCCATAGTCGTCCCCTGAACTTTGATTCCGCCAGCACACATTGGTATCCCATAATATCCGCGACAGAATCCGTCAGGATTTTCCAGGAAGGATTCTCCCAGTCTTCATCAATAATCCAGTCGCAAAGGTCATATCTGTCGTGAACGCGAATTTTTCCTTCGGGATAATTCTTAAAAACTTTATATTTAGGCAAACGGGCAAGATGTCGCCTCAGCGTTCTGTCTTCGATTGTTTTGAGGGCATATTCACGGTTTTTGTGTTCCAAAGAGTCGGAATACTTTAATTCAGCAGAATAAAAAGCACTTGTAGATTTGCCAACCTTCAATGTCATCAAATTTACGCGGCTGTTGTTTTCAATATCGAGGGTGTCAAGGGCCGTTCTACATTCGTAGACAACCTCAATCAGGGCAGGCTCGAGAGCAAACTCAATCCTTTCCCTCCCAAAGATATTTATGGATAGCGATAATATGATGATTATAAATGCGAGATATCTATTCATAAGGTTTTTTTGAATATTACGTAAGCTCAGGTTATTGTTTGGCAATACCTGAGCTTAAATGATTAGATTCCGAAGCAATATTCGTCGAATTTCTCTCCCCATCTGTCCCAATCTTCATCAGTCGTATCAGGATTGTTTTCGAGATTGGGAGCCTCTTCCTGAAGTTTCTTGCACTCTTCAGGATTTGCTGTACCTCCGAGGATAGACAGCATTTCAAAATCAGTCAGCTTTTTCATGATCAAAATAATTAAAAAAATGAAATAAAAAGGTTAAGTGCCCTCTCTTGTACGCTACGGGGCTTCGCGTTTACAGGTCGTTTCAATGCCTGCTTCTCGTATTTTATTTAATGACGTCATTTTCTAATGTTGATTGTCATTCCTCGTAAGATTGTTTTAATTGTGTGGGTAATCTATTTCCTCATAATCGTAAAGCGGTATATGGTCTGACTTTGAAGGTTTGAAGTCGGTATAGAGCGACACTTCGTTTAAGAATTTTCTCTTTAGGCGCAGATTATAGAGAGCCCTGAGGTATTCCTGTCGATTCTTAAGCATGTCCAGAGGTTTTCGGTCATAAATAAATATCCCGACCTGAGGAAGGTTGTTTGTGCGGATCGACGTGGCTTCAAAAACATACTGTTTCTTATTGTCATAGGCTTTAAGCACGACCCCCGGTAGTCCGGCAAGTTTCCATGGCCCCTCCTTCAAGGGGATTTCCGGTGTGAACCATGCCTCCCAGTTTCTCCCACGATAGCTACATGTGGCATATATGCACTTATATCCCAGTATGTCTTCCGTGCTGTCGTTGAAGACAGTCCATTCCGGCAACTCAGTTTTCTCTGTGTAGCCAACATGGTATCCGGCAAAACTTTGACAGGCAAAAGTCTCATTGTCATTTATATTCCTGAAAAGATACTCATCTTCCCAACCCTTAAGTCTGGCTATTGCATTTCCTCCATCCCTGACAATTTCCTCCAGACTTATCAACCTTACATCCGGATAATAGTAATCCATTGAATCTGTAAACATTAATTTTTCCGGATAAAACATGGAAGCGTTTTTGCCAATTCTTAGAATCATAGGACTGGTGCAGAAAAAGTTGCCGGTTGTCGTATCACGGCAAACTGTCTTTTCATATCTTATCTGCAGGATTGCATCCTCTTTAGGCTCTATTGTCTGAGCCATTATGACGTTTCCTCCGGATAGGAGCATCAGCAATATTGCGAAGATTCCGATTTTCATTTCTGTAATATTAAGAGTGTTTGAATTTAATACAGATTAATGCATTTTCCCTTTTTTTTGAATTCTCTAAGAATTTAAGGAACGCGCTCTAAAGATCCTTGCAGGAATCAATCCTGCAAGAATCTCTTTAATTGTTGCGCTTATTAGCACAGACGTTTAAACTCATTTGCCCAGTCTTCCCAAAACTTGGCTTCTGCTTCTTGAACTTCCGGTGCAGAGCTGGATGGAGCGCGATGAGTGTTTGCTGCGAACTGTACTTCTGCACAAGAGGAATAGGTGTAACCTCCCATGATGTTAATCAGTTCACTAAGACTAATCTTTTCCATAAAGTAATTTTTTTTAAGTTATTCATCTCTTGTACGCTACGGGGCTTCGCGTTTGCATGTCGCCGCAATGCCTGTCTCTCGTATTTTAATGACAACATTTTCTAATGATTATTGTCATTCCTCGTGGGGATAGTCGGTCTCCTCGAAATCGTAGTTTGAGTGCGGCTTCTTGTCTCTTTTCTTGACGTTGGGATTTTTAATGCCGAACGCTCCTGAAGAAACGATTTTGTAGTGAATGTCCGTATGAAGATGTTTGAATTTCCTTTGGAGTGCCCGCTTACGGCTTTTCATGGTCAGCCTGAAGTCTGCTTCATAGTCATAATACTCTACGTTCCCCGCATTTTCCGTGCGGACGGAAAGAGGCTGGTAGATGTAGTGAGATTTCGAGTCTTGGGCTTTTAGTATCAACCCCGGCAGGCCGCACAGCTTCCATGGGCCGTCGGATATGGGTATCTCAGGGGCAAACCATGCCTCCCAGCGCCGTCCTCTGAAATCGGTCGTTGCCAGGATGCACTGATATCCCATTATATTGCACACGGAATCGGTGATATTCCAAGTCGGTTTTTCCCAGTCCTCGTCGATTGTCCATTGCGACAGGTCAAACCGGTCGTGAACCCTTAATTTCCCTTCGGGATAGTTCTTGAAAACCTTCTCCCGAGGCAAATACGTGTGGTATTTTTGTAAATCTTTGTTGTCATATCTGGCAAAGAAAAGCTCCCTGTTCCTGAACTCAGCTGAATCAAAGGTTTTAAGTTCTGCGGAATAGAATGCGCTGACTGTCTTTCCGACCTTCAGTGTGAATAAGCTTTTCCGGAAATCATTCTCAGGGTTGAGAGTATCGAGCACCTTCCGGCGCTCATATCTCACCTCTACCAAAGCCGGCTCGATAATCTGTTCGATGATATTCCAGGCGGATACATCGATAAAAGCGGAAATTGCCAAGACAATAAGAAATATGTCGCGAAATATTTTCATAAGGTGATAATTTCATATCCATACCCTCTCCTCGTACGAGGAGAGGGTATGGAGCGGTTCATATGGCTATTCCACCACAATGCTTATAGAATTCTTCGGCCCATTTATCCCAAGCTTCATCTGTCGTATCTGGATTACTCTCCATGTCTGGGACCTCGTCCAGAACCCTTTTGCATTCTTCAGGATCTGCCCATCCTCCGAGGATAGACAGCATTTCAAAATCAGTTAGTTTTTTCATAATGAAAAGTATTAAAAATTAAAGTAACTAAAAATATGATTGTTAAGTGCCCTCTCTTGTACGCTACGGGGCTTCGCGTTTACAGATCGTTTCAATGCCTGTCTCTCGTATTTTATTTAATGACGTCATTTTCAAAGATTGTTTATTAGATTGTCGGCAATCAGGTACTCAAGGTCTTTCACCTCGTAAACCGACGACAGCTTCCTGCCGTCAAGAATTATCACAGGCAATCCGGATATCCCTTCCCTTGTGATGAATGCCCTGAAGTATTCGTATGTCTCAGTCTCGACCGGCAACGAGCCAATATCCGATAAAATATCCCTGGGCCGGAATTTTCTGCCTTCCGACCAAAGCTTCAATTGTTTCTTAAACAGGAGTATGTCGGAGAAATAAGCATGGATCATCGCCTTGACATCGTCACTATCTCCGGATTTTGTTTCCCCGAAGATTATATTCCAATGGAATTCGATTCCCCTTTCCTGCATCGACAGTAAATCGGCTACAGTTCTCCTGCAATGCGGGCATCCGGTGGAGAGTATCGTTGTCACCGTGTGCGGCGCATTTGTCGGTCCGATTGACAACGTTGTCTCATATCCGTCGCAGGGTCGGCTTTCCATCGAAATGATCTCCCTTTTCCTCTTGAGGGAGAGGAATCTTAACCTTTCCTTTCCGCCACGTTCCACTTTGACTTTGAGCAAATCAACTACGCGGAGTATGGTGAGGATCGTAGCAAAGATTATTATCCATGTGCCAAGAATCCCGGCGTCGATGGCCGGATTTGATAAGGAAATGCAAATCACGGCTTCCGCAGCCAGGGATGCCAGAGTGACAATACACAAGACGCAGTATTTCCCAATCTTCCTTTGGGCATATACGGAGTATGCAGACATCGGTATCACCACAATTGATGAAACAATGTACATTCCGGTTAATGCATATTCTCCGCGTAAGAAAAGCATACAGAGAGTTTGAGACAGGAAATAGGAAAGAGACAGCGCTGCAAGGGAAAATCCTAATATATTACCGTGGTTAGATGAGGATACTGAGTCGCAATCAGCATTACTTGAGATGTGGCAGATTCCATCGATTATTCCCATATTCATTCCCCAAAGTCTGGCATATAGCAATGATGACGCCGTCAGACCCACAAAAAGAGGAATTGAAACGACAGATAGATTTCCCGACATCCATATAGCTGAGACCAATATCAAGAGAATGAGAATCAAGTATATGGTTCCTGAGGGTTGACGTAATAATTCTCCGATAGGCTTGTCGATGGCATATACCACCACACCATCCCACACTCGGACAAGATCGACGAACTTGCGAAACTCCCATTTTGTGGTCTTTGGCATGAAGATCGACAGTCCTTCCCCCGAGACTTCCGGTCTGGCAATCGCCATGACTTGATTCCCGGGAAGGTTGAGGTGAAGTAGGACAGGGCCGGAAATCGATTTGAGATAATCTACGTCGCATCTGCCAACCTCGACATTTATGCCGGCATATCGCAGCGTCTGCACGACAGAGAGAAGATTTGGATAATTCGGGGATGATTCCAGAAACATCCTTATCCTTCTCTTGTCGACACCCCGCGAAAACAGGCTGCAATATTTTATCAAGGTCTTGGTCAGCATCTTAGAGTGTGTTTGAATTTAACACACATTATTAGTTTAATTGAGCATTTTGAGTTTGCCTCTCAGCCTTAAGCCGAGTTAAATTCAAACACACTCTTATGGAAAATTTGATTGGAAGGTCGTTTAGATTGCCGCTACATTCTTCAATATGTGAACGAGCCGGACCAGGCATTGCCGTTGATGGTGATGACAATGGTGTAGGTCATGCCCTCCTGCAGGTTCGGCAGGACAAACACGTCGGAAGCCTCTGTCTGAGACCAAATATAGGTCCCGTCATTAATGACTTCCACTTTGACTTCTTCTCCTTTATATGTATGTATATAAAGGATGTTGTCGATAATCTGGAATCCACGGTTGTTTTGCCCCGCACGTTTGCGTGGAGGTTCTTCAATCGGATCGGTAGGCTCCTTAGGAGTTGTCGATGAAACCTGAGCCAACGCAATGCCTGAAAAGAGCAGACATAAATAAAGGATAATTTTTTTCATATCGAATCAGTGTTTTTAAGCTCGTCTGCAAAATTATGATGAGCCGATTTAATCTGCAAATTTTTCGATTCACAAAAATTTACAGGATTATATTTTTACGTTAACATTGATTCACAAAGATTTATATTTTGTTGTTAAGTACTTGGCAATCTGATCATTGAAAAATCATAAAGAGTGAATGAGTTCGCTATAACTTTTTATGCCATTTTCAATCTTTCCCTCATTCGAAAGCCTTTTAAATAATCTGGCTCTCGCATTTGAAAGGGTGGATGAAGAGTCATCCAGAATGTTGGAACACATTTTAAGAGAAATCCCAATTTTAGTCAACATGGCATCTTTCCGGTCACGTGTCTTGAATACGGGGGCCTCTATCAGTGTGGTCAAACGAGGGTGTATGATTGAAAGGAGAGACTCCAGCTCAACAAAATCATCGTTGGTGATTTTGCATTTTGCTTTTCTTCCCTCATCAATGAAATGATAAGAAATCTTCGAAAGTCTAATCTTGGCATCATCTATGATTCTGTGGGCGTTGATGTCTTCTTCCTGTTTTTTTTCGGCAGACATGTTCTCTTTCTGTAATCTTATGTCCTCTATAAGTTGATTGTGAGATGACTCAAGCTCCTTCATCTCATTCTCTTTCTCATTTAGTTTTTTCTCTGCTTCAAGCTGAATTTCATTTATCATTCTGGCTCTTTCCAATTTGACTCGATTCCCATGGATTATAAACAATAGAGCCACAACTGTCACGAACAAGACGATAGCTACTATCAGAAAGGTATTCAAATCTTTTTCGTTCTTCAATCTGACAGACATTGCCTCAATCTCAGCATTATTGAACATATCCTCTACTTCAGCCAATGGAGAAGAACTTTCCATAGCCGTAATTGAATCGGAGATTTGATTATATTTGTCCATAAAATACAATGCGTCCCTGAGATTGTCTTCCTCGTAATTAGCTCGTGCCAGATTTCGAGCCGCTTGTCTTCTTATGTATATGTTCTTATTGTTGAGAAGCCGTAACGATCTATTTATAATATTGTCATAGTCCTGTCTATTCCAGTCTACCTTATTGACTATGTTTAGAACAGATGGATCGACATGTTGCTCGTCCACCGGTTGCATTATCGAAACGAGTGAGTCTGCCTCCCTGATCCGCCCGTTTTCCAACATGAAAGAAACCAGTTGGGAATTGAAAACCAGATTTAAGTTGGAATCGTCTTTGACCAATGATTCGTGACTTAGTTTTCTGTAAATTAGTTCTGCACTGTCATTTTTACCTACACATCTAAAAGCGAAAGCCAGTGACAATTGGGAGGAGATAATTTGAATTGTATCCCTGCTGCCTTTTTCATATTCTACTTGCTTTTTCGTATGATTAAGCGCATGCCTGAACATACGATGTTTCGTAAAAAGGTGGGCCATCTGGGCGTGGATGCGGCTTTGGAGGTCGAGGTCGTTGTCTTTGCCGAGCGATTCAAGCGACTGTTTGAAATAACGCAAGGCTTCCGACGATTTTCCGAGGTCGGAATAGATGCGACCCGCGTAATATAGCACCCTAGGATGGAGTTCCTCATCATTGTCTCCGTCAATGTAATATTCAAGCAGTGGCTTGATTGTGGAGTCGGATTTGGCTGTCGTAAGGCTATTGTCTTCGGCAGCAACCCTGACCAAGAGGGAATGCATACGGTCGGATTCCGTGAGATCCGATAACCGGTCGAGGGAATCAAGGATTGCTATTGCAGAATCAGGATTTTCCTTTGCCAGACTGTCGGCAAGCTCAAATCCTGCGCAATGCTGCGACGGCTTTCCCTGACAGGAGCCAAGGAAAGCGGCGATGAGCGACAGAAGAATCAATATAAAACCAAAAATCTTGTGCATTATCTCATACTAAATCGTTAAACTTATTCGGGCCGGTGGTCAAGACCCGACCGGGATGATGATTTCGTCTTCCCAGGTCGTGTCGACGGTGAGGCCTCCACTGATCGTGGAGGTCATGAAATCCCCTTTGATTATGCTGATTTTTCCGGCAGCTATGGGGATGTCGAACTCTTGGGTGCGCGATACGACCGCCTTTGCGGAATTGAGAATCTTGACCCGCGCCGACAGCGTCGCCCTGCCGTCGCAGAAAAGATAGCCCGAACCAAGTTCCACCTCCACCCCCGGAATCGTTATGATGTCAAGTGGAAATGTCAGCCTCGTGGTATCAGATTCGATTTGAGTGGAATAAGATGTAAGGTCGAACGACAACGGAAAACCGGGTTCTAAGTCAATCTCCACGTAGTACGTTTCCCCTTTCCGTATCTGCTCCATATTGGTTTTGAGAAATTCTTCATAGTCCAAGGGAATGAGCCGGAACCTTGCGACAGGGCGATTCAGCATGACCGGAACCTTCACCGTCACCAATTCCTTCCCTTTGTGCTCGCTCAAATCCACGCGTTTGAGCGCCGAACAGCAATCCTTCAACGGCGTCCAGACATTGCCGTCATACCTGATCCGGATATCCGAAAGGTCGGAGGCGTCAAACGCCTTGAAGTCGCGGGACGCGGCATCCACGAAGTCCGACCAGATGGCGAGGTCGTAGGCCGTAGGGTCGAGCATAAAATCCAGGGGCAACGACAACGGGACCGGCTCCGACAACTCCGAGGCCGGCCGAAAAAACTCCATCTTTTCCGAATGGCCGTCGCGGCCTCTCATCTCCACGATTATCCTCCTAAGAGGTTCGGCTCCGGCTTTAGAGGAGTGGGTCATCAGGGTGTCCCAACCGGCGGGGGGAGTCAATTCAAGTTCGAGACGGATTTTCGCGGGGTCGACGGCCCGGGCAGGGTCGGGATACGTATGGATGCATCCCTGAACGAACGCTGCCAGAAGCGTAAGAATGATATGGATGGCTATTCGCGGCATGATGGTCAGAGATTGAAATTATAGACGAGGGATACTCCGGCATGGTCGATGCCCAGATACGACGACTTCATGGTGTTGATAAGCGCACCGTTGCCGACGTTGTGAAACCGGTCGTAGCGCATCGTCATGTAGCCGGCCCCGATGGAAAACTCCAGGTCGAGTCGCCGGTTGAGCATCAGGCGGTAGCCATAGGTCAGGCCTGCCCCGAGCAGCGGACTGCCATGGTCCTGGTAACGGATATGGTTGTGGCGCAGGTTGAACCATGCGACGGAGATGTGCGGGCCGATGAAATGCCCCGTCCCGGCCTTGCAGAACCACCATCTCCCTTCCGGCTGAAGCGCGAGCACTCGAAGCGCGTGGGACTGCCCTATGAACCACGGGCACCACCAGACGGGCACGGACAGCGATATCTTGTCCGACAGATTGACCTCCCCGGCGATGTTCATAATCGTGGCCGTCCACGGGATGGCATTTGTCTTCAGCGACATGCCGACGGGCTTCCGTTTCGTCATCGACAGGGCGGAGGGGAATTCATTGACTTGCGCGTTGCCTCGGGCTGGAGATTCATGGACGGAATCAGCGGCGAGGCATCCTGAGGAGAGGGCTATGGCGAGAATCGTGGCGAGGCCTGACATTCGTTTCGTGGTTGGCTGACGAAGAGCCGCGAGGACTCTTCGCCATGTTTGAAATGACAAAATAAGCAATAATCCTTTTAAACTGCAAATCAACGGGCATAAATTTCAGAAAATTATTGCGGAATAAGCTCGTCGCGCGGGCTTCGCGTAGGCCACGTCTTCGGGCTTGTGGCCCTCTTCTTGCGCTTTTTGCGGGCGGAATCCCGTCGGGATTTCTTCCCCCTCATCAGCTTCCCCTTTTTGAGGAGGGAGGAATCGGGGGTCAGAAGCACTTCCGCCGGAGGGGGCGCGGAGGGAGCGGAAGCCGTCGAGGCCCTTTCGCAGCGGGATATGAAGTAGCCCGCCGACGTTATGACCATGGCGACGAGAGCCACCACGAGAATCCCTTTGCGTTCGGATGAGGAAATCGGTTTCATTGGTTTTCAGGAGTTGTGGGAGGAATGGGAGTTGCGGGAGCCGTCGGCGAAGGGTCAGAACGGATAGCCGATCGCGAGATGGAACGCAAAGGCATCCTTGAAGGGGACGTTGAAATAATGGGACGAACCGTTGTCGTAGGGCACGTGGAGCCCGTAGCCGAGGTCTCCGCGAATCACCATCATCCCTATATCCACGCGCAGGCCGATGCCCGTGCCGAGGGCTATGTCCTTCAGGAAGGTCTTCCCCTTGAGTTGTCCTCCCGGGCGCAGGGGATCGTTCTTCAGAAGCCAGATGTTGCCGGCGTCGAGGAAGACGGCCCCATGCAGCACGCTGATGATGGGGAAGCGGTATTCCGTGTTGAGCTCAAGCTTAAACGTACCGGTCTGGTCGAAGTAGCCGTTGCGGATCTCCTCCGGCGCGCGGTAGGATCCCGGGCCGATGGAGCGGACCGTGAAGGCGCGTATCGAATTTGCTCCGCCGATATAGAACTGTTCTGAATACGGCACCTCCTGAGAGTTGCCGTAGGCATGGGCCGCGCCGATGAGCACGCGCGAGACGAGCCATTGGTCGGATCCGCGCACGAGTCGGCGACTGTAGACGAGTTGGGCCTGCCCCTTGACGAACTGTGAAAAAGGAGTGCCGAAAAGCTTCTTTTTCCCCTTTACGCCGCATGCCGTCCAGATGCCATTGAAGATGTTGCCGGCTTCGGTGACGGTCGCCGTGAAGTTGATGCCGTTGATGCGCTCGCGCTCGAAGAAGCGATCGTAGGTGTAGGTGTAGGTCATCTCCGGGATAAACTGGCTTTCGAAGCTCAATGCCACGGCGGGATTCTGCGACATCACGGAGTCGAAATCATGGGTCGTGGAGATGAGCTTGTTGTAGGTCAGCTTGAAGGGGGTGAACTGATTGAGCACGTGGCGCGAATGCCGCCATTCGTAGGTGATGCCGGTGTTGAAGTCGGCGAGCTTGAAATAGTGCGGACGGTTGAGCACGCTTGCGCCGAGAGAGATGGTGGTCCAGTTGAGGTCGCGCTCCGAACGCTTCACGAATTTCGAGGCGAGCAGCCTGGGGAACGCCAGAGAGGAGGTGATGCCGAATTCATAGCTGTTGAAGACGCTGCTGCGGTTTCGTCCCGTCTGCCATTCATAGTCGGCGTTAAACTGCACGCTGAGGCGTTCGCCGCCGCCGAAGAGGTTGCGGTTGGCGATTCCCAGGATCAGACCCGGTCCGAGGTAGCTATTGGATTTCGAGGTGGCGTTGACCTCGATGGAGGCCTCGATGGGGTCTTCAAACTGCACGATGTTGTAGACGTCGAGCAGGGCATGCCCGGCAACAGTGTCGACCGGGACGGGCTGGATCTGGATGTTGCCGAAGATGCCGAGGCGGGAGAAGCGCGTCTGAGTGCGGTTCATGTCGCGCACGGAGAAAAGCTTGCCCTTGCGGAAGGTGATGCATGAGGGGATGAGGCTTTTTCGCAGGCGCGCCGGGCGCATGACGATGACTTCCCCCTTGGAGGTCTGCATGGTGTCGGGGGTGCCGGCATAGCTGTCGCTCTTGCGAAGCACGGTGGTATAGATGTTGCCCGTGCGATATTGCAGCTTCGCCATGTCGGGGATGTTCTCGGCGAGCGTCAGCTTCAGGGCCACTGCCCCGGGCGTGATCAGCGAGTCGGCGAGAAATTCCACGTATTCCGGCTTGAAATAATAATATCCACGGTTGCGCATCGAGTTGGCTATGCGGATTCTCTCCGCCTTCAGCGAGTCGACGCAGAAAATCTCCCCTTTCTTCATGTAGGGGCTTTTTTTCGCCACGGAGTCGATGAAGTCATAGATTTTCGAGTCCCCCTTCTTGAAATATATGATGGAGTCGATGCGGTAGGGCTCGGCCACGTCTACGACGTAGTTGATGCTTGCCTTGCGGTTGTTTTTCTTGTTGTAGACGATGTCGTAGGAGGCATGGGAGCCGAAATAGCCGTTGTTGTCGAGCATCTGCTCCATGAGCTTGACGCGCATCTCCGGCCTTGCGTCGCTGATAAGCACCGGCTGGCTGACGAGCTTGCGGTAGAGCCAGCCTTTAAGACCCTTGGCCGAGTCGTTCCAATGATTGTAGACCCACAGCCCGATCGGGAACGGGGTGCGCTTGAACGGGGAGAAGAAGGGCATGGGATTGTTGGGCTTATAGTTGATGGCCGTCTTGAGATTGTTCATCAGGGCCGGGGGAAGCTTCTCCCCGTCGGCGGCCACCACCTTGAACTCATCCACGCCCGTGTAGAGCGTCTCTCCCTGGGGCAGCCGGCTCGTGGTGGAGCAGGCCGCGAGGAGCAGCGCAATGATGATTGCGAATGGAAGCAGCGATGATATTTCAGTCTTTGTTTTCATTGATAACTTCAGTTGATGGTTCTTTGGCTTTGTTGCCGTCTTGCTCTTTCCCTTCGGATTCTTCAGCGTCTTCCTCCTTCACTTCGGATTCTTTCCTCAGGTCGGCATCCGGCTTGACGGAAGTGGAATCATTGGAGACAGGCAAGGGGAGGGCCGCCTTCTTCCTTCCGAGGCGGAAGAGCTCGCGGAGGTCGGAAAGACGCCGGCGCATGACGAAGCCCACGCCCGTCTCCGTGATTTCCCCCTCAAGGATGCTCTCGTAGCCTGTGTGGCGGAAGAGGCGCATATACATCGTCGTGGCGGATGTCTGCTTGAGGATATATTCAAACGATATGTCGTTGATAAGGTTCTCCGAGAAGTTTTCGTCGGCGGAGGCGTCGGTCGTGTAGTTGCCTCCGACCGAGATTTTGAATCGGTTGTTGAAGAGCGATTTCGACATTGAATAGCTGTAGCTTGTGGCCGTGCCGCTGACTCCGTTGTTGGTGCGGTCGTATTGGTCGATGCCGAAGCTGAGGTCCACTCCTCTGACGTTGTTGGCGAGCCAGCTGTTGAGCTGGCCTGTCAGCATTCCATAGAGCTTTCCTGTCAGGTCCTGGGCAGAGAGTAGGTCGGGGCTTGCGGTGGAGACTCCTTGCTGCTTGTATTGCCCGGTCAGCAGAAGGTTGATGGCTGCCATGCTCCTTTGGTCGGCGCTCATGGAGAGCAGGTCGTTGCGGATTGTCATGTCGTCGTCGGTAGAGAGGTCGAAGAGCACTTTCGGAGCCGACAGAGTGTTGGTGATGTTGAGCCCCACGAGGAAGTTGACGAGGCGGGTGTTGCCGTCCATCAGCAGATTCGCCTTCACCTTGTCGGTGGCGTCGATCCTGAGGGTCGGGTTCATCAGCTCTCCGTTCCATTGGATGTAGCTTTCAGGGTTGAACGTGAATTTTTTCTCGCCTACGATGGGGATACTGTAGCGCGCATAGCCGTCGCCGAGGTCTATCTGTCCGTTGAGACGCATGTCACCCATATAGTTCTGGAAATAGTCGAGCGAGCCGGAGGGGCTGAGCTGCACTTTTCCGCTGCCCGTGGTGGCAGTCCCCGGAATGTTGACGCTGACCACTGCTCCGGGGTCGATCGTCAGGTTGGCCACGATTCTCATTGCCATCATCGGAGCTACCGTATCGGCCACCACGACCTTGGCCGTGTCGTTGAAATTGACGAACGTCACGACATCGCCGGCATTCTGCTGGGTGAGCTCAGCGGAGGTCTCGGGGATGGAATACGTCACGTCGGTGCTGCTGAGCACGTCGAGATCGGCGTTGATGTTGAAATGCTCCATGGGGCCCTTGGCTGTGGCATTGAGATTGACGAAGAGTTTGCCGTAGATATCGCTCTTTGCCCGCTTGTCGTTGTTGATGACCTGGAAGTCGTTGGCCTTCAATCCGAGATCGAACTTGATGGCGGAGAATTTTCGGGCATCGACCGAGCCGTTGACCACGAGCGGGTTGCCGTTGGCTCCCCAGATGTCAAACTGATTGAAGCTGACAACATTGTCGGCGAGCATGACGGAGTCGTTGTTGAAACGGAGCTGGGAGCCGATCATGGGGATGAAGACCCCTACGGAGTCGCAGCTTATCGCCCCGTTGAGCACGGGGGCGG
Organism: Muribaculaceae bacterium; assembly: GCA_009775375.1. Taxonomy (GTDB): domain Bacteria; phylum Bacteroidota; class Bacteroidia; order Bacteroidales; family Muribaculaceae; genus Lepagella. The sequence continues at coordinate 16,525 of VSPO01000021.1, forward strand.
AGAAAGACCCACCCATTGCGAGCTTCCCCTTCAGATAGCCCGACAGTCGGGCCACGTCGGGACCGAGGAAGGCGTTGGCTATGTAGAGAGGGAAGCGGATAAGGTTGAGGTTGGCCTTCTGCGGCACCATCTCTTTCGTGATGGAGTCGGGCTTGAGCCTGACTGTGGCTGTCATTGCGTTCTGCCCGTCGATTTTGAGGGTGGCCCCTGCTCCGGAAGTGCCGTCGTCGTTCATAGCCGCTCCGAGCTTCACGTCGAAGTTGCCGACGCGGAGCTTGTCGTAGGTGAAGTCGGATACGGCCACGTCGCCGTTGCCGTAAAGCCAGTTGTTGGTGTATCCCACTTTGAGATTGGCGTTGACGGCAGCCGTCAGCGGCGGGGCGAACACCGACATGCGGAGGAAATCCTGAATCTGGAGGTTGTTGATGGCCACGGTCAGCTCGTCGTTGCCACGGCGTCCTTTGACGGTCAGGAGCTTGATGCTGCTCTTGTCGCTCTCCGCCAGGAGATTGGCGTTGATCTGATAGTTCTTCAGATTGACGTCGATATGGTTGTCGAAATTGAATGTCCACGGCAGGTAGGCCACGGTGGCCTTGCGCGGGGTGAAATGGACGTTGACAAGGGAATCCGCCAGGGCTACGGTCATACCGAGGCGATAGCCGGTCTTCCCCTCCTGGTTTTTCTGGGTGATGGAGACGAGCCCACGGTTCTCTCCAAGATAGCCGTTGACGTTGACGTCGGCAAACTCCGAGAGCGTGGCGTTGTTGCGTCGGTTGCCCATGTGGAGTCGATAGTCGAGCAGCTTGTGGCGCTGGTTGAGGTCGAGGGTCAGAGTGTCGACGCGCATTCTTGAATTGGCCATGTCGAAGAGGCCGATCCGTCCTTTGATTATTGAGTCGTTGAGTATGTCGGCATAGATGGTGTCTACGCTCATGCCGATTGTGTTGAGATATTTGCCTACGAGCCCTCTTCCGGATGCGTTGACGTTGAGCGTGAAGGGGGGGAGCGTTGCCTGAAGCGTCTCCACGTTGATGTTCTTGCGCTCCGTCTGCTTCATGATTGAATCGGCGGCCTGGGAGAAGGAGGCTACGAGTTGCTTCAGGCCCGCAGGGCTGCTGAAGTCTACGTTGGTGAGACTCGCCTCGATGTTGGCCTGCACCTTCTCGGGATAGCTCTTGAATTTCATGGCAAGCGATCCCGGCACTCTGAAATACTGATTGCCGGCGGTCCATTCGAGGCTGTCGGAGCGAAGATTGATGTCGTAGAGCCATTTCTCAGGACTCGCCGTGCCGGAGACGTGGAGGTCGGCACATCCGTGGTTGGCTTCGGGCGACAGACCGAGGGCCTGGAGGTCGAGCCGCTTCATCTCTCCGAAGAGATTGAACGTATAGAGGTCGGGGGCGATTGTGCCGCTCCCTTCCAGATGGAAATCGGCAGCCTCGTTCTTGGAGACGGCGTTTATGTCGAATGCCCCGTCGTGGAGGGAGACGTCGGCTATGATGTCGCGCAGCTCTTTCTTCATGTAGACTATGGAGGCGATGTCGAGGTTAATGTCGGTGGAGGCATGAGGCTTGGTGGGGTTGAATCCCGCGCCGTCGGCCTTGAGGGAGGCCGTGACTTCCCCTATACCCATGTCGGGCATGAAATGAGCGACGTTGACGTTGCGTAGGCCGATGTCTGCCCTGTAAGCCTCCGACGTCAGACTTACCCTTCCGTCGGCTGTCACGTCGCCGGCGGATGAGAGAAGGCGGAAATTGGCCGTATAGGTCTGGCGAAGGGCGGAGGCATTCCCCTTCAGGGATAACGACGGCATTCTGAATCCCGTCTTGCCGAGCAGCCCGTCGACCACTGCCGGATTCGTAACCGAGCCTTCGAAATCAATGTCGGCGACGAGCTTTTTGTAGTCGAGAGCGTTTTGGGCCTTCCCTTGGGCGTCGATTGAAAAGACTCCGGGAATGGCGGCTGTCAGGACGGGAATATCCACGTCATTGATTTTTCCCTCCGCCTGAAGCTCAAAATTCAGAGGGGAGCGTCGGGGCAGGCGGGAAGTATATTCTTTAAGAGCCGGCATGAAGGCCTCCACGTCGGGGAAGCCCACGCTCCCTTTGGCGAGAACGTTGACCGGGGCGGCAGGCTGAAGGGTCATCAACGCGAAAGGAATTCCGGCCGTGGCGGAGATTCGCGAGAACGGGGTCGATACGTCGAATCTTTGAAGCGACATTCCCGTGGAATCCATGGCGAAGGTGCCGCTGCCCGACGTGATTTGCAGGCCGCTTCTCTCTTTTGCGGAAATCGACGTTATCGGAAGCCGGATGTCGAAGGAGGCGTTGTAGAAATCCTTCAATGCCACGTTTACGTCGTCTACTTGTATGAACGACGGATCGAACCCCGGCAGAGGTTTGGCATCCTTGATGGCGTAAAGAGCCTTGAAATCGGTCAGTGACACTGAATCTCCCTTGATCACCATCGGCGCTGACGGCTGGGCGAGGGAGTCCGGTCGGGAAACCGGCGCCGGATGGGCCGCTACATATTCGGGAGTCGGGGTGAGATAAGTCATGTCGCCCGTGGCTGCTTGTAGCGACTTTACGGTTATAAGATTCTTGGCAAGGTCTACGATTCCCTCCCTGAGCATGATTTTGCCCGCGTTGAGGCGAAGGGTGTCGATGGTGGGGAGCATGCTCATCCCGAAAGAGAAATTTTCGAGAAGCAGTTCGTTGGCGCTGATAAAGAACGGGGCGGATGTGGAGTCGGTGGGCGATGGTTTCTGTTTCCAGACGTCCATCAGCAGCGACAGGTCGCCCTCTTTTATGTGTGCTTTGTTGAGGAGGATACGGCTGTTGGCCATGTCGGCCGAACTTTGGTCGTCGACGGATAGATACCCGGCCTTTATTTTAAGAATCATGGAGGAGTCGGGGCTGACCATACGATAGTAGCCGTCGAGGAGCGAGAGCTTGTTGATTTTGATGTCGAGTTTCAGCAAGGGCATAAGCTTGACATCGGCAATGACTTCCCTGGCCATGACCATGGTGTCGCCCGAAGCTTCCACGACAGAGACTCCGTCGAGCGCGACATCCACGGGCCATTTGAGACGGAAGCGGTCGATGCCGATCTTCATTCCCGTGGATTGAAAGACGGCGTTGCATGCCACGTTTTTGACAAACGTCTGCACCGGGGGGACGTAAAGCAGGACGGGAATGAGGAGAACGACCACAAGCAGCCACATCAGCGTCTTCAACGGCAGCCTTATCCATGGGGAGCGGATGAGATGACGCTTTTTCGGTTTGACCGGTCTGGTTTCCTCGGGAGCTGAGGAATTGGGGGCGGGAGGTATGTTGTCGTTTTCAGTCATTGTGGAATCAAATCGAAGTTCTTTCTATTTTTTTCAGGGCAGGCTCCAATGGCGTTGCCACCAAAGCCAAAGCAATGCGCATATGGCGGAGCCGACAGCGTCGGCCACCATGTCGGCCACTTCAAAACCTCGCCCCATGCCCATCGAAAGCTGGATAAATTCGATGGCTATGCCAAGCAAAGTGGAGAATGCGGCGGCTGTCCAGACAATGGGCCTGTCAAGCCTTTTCCATTCCTGCCTGCGCTGCCTGTCGAGAAGCTGCACGACCGTCAGAAAGCCAAACATTATGGCATGGGCCACTTTGTCGGCCCCGGGGAAGAGCCGGGGAGAGTCGTCGCCGAGCGGGTCGGGGGCGAGCGTGAGCCATAGGATGAGAGCGACGGTCAGGATCGACAGTATCCATGGCGGAAGTTTTGATGTCTGTTTTCTTAACATTATAGAATGTTAAAAAGTTTTTAGAAATGAAGTTCTATTTAATGTTTCCGGGGGAATGGCATTTCAGCAGCCTATTTCCCGGTTGATCCATGCGTCGATGATTCTGCGGGAAAGAGAGGGTAGGGTAGGAAGGGGAGGGACGGAGTCGCGGGTGAAGAAATCGCCCGACGACAGCTCCCCGTCGGCGAAGCGGATTTTTCCCGACTTATATTTCGCCGTGAATCCTATCATCAGCTGAAAGGGGAAGGGCCAGGCCTGGCTTCCGAAATATTCCACGTCTTCCACTTCAAGGTCTGTCTCCTCCTTTATCTCGCGCACGACGCAATCCTCAAGCGATTCCCCGGTCTCGACAAATCCGGCCACGAGCGCATGTATCCCGGATTTGAGATTGCGCGAATGCACGAGCAGGGCACGGTCGTCTTTCGTCACGAGCACCACGATGGCAGGGTTAAGCCGAGGGAAATATTCGGCCCCGCAAAGGGGGCAGCGTTTGCTTATCTCCGAGTGCCTGACGAGGGTATGCCCGTCGCGCGGACAGTATCGTTCGCTTTCGTTCCAGTTGAGCAGTTCCGCGCCTTTGACTGCAAGGGCATAGTCTTCGGGTGGAATCATTGTCCATGTCTCACGAAGCCCGGTTTCGGTCAGCGTTTCCAGACCGCCGGCAATGGCTGAGGGAGACACGGCAAGACCCTCTCCGAAGGCAAATGTCTCCGCATCTGTAGTCACCGAAATTTCACTTTCAAGAGGAAGACGAAGCGATGCGTCGTCGGCGGCGGCAAGGAATATCCTGTTGGCTGATGTGATTATGAGTTTTCGCATTTGTTTTGCAATGAGGATAGCATTTCTGAGGCTGAAAGCCCTGTGGCCGGGTGCCTCCAGCCCGGGGCGATCTCCTCCAGCGGCCTAAGGAAGAACTCTCTTTCCTCAAGATGGGGGTGAGGCAGCTTTAGCAGGGGAGTGTCGAGCATGATAGAGTCGATGGCGACGATGTCTATGTCGATGACGCGGTCTGCATATCGGCCTTCCCCGTCGCGGTGGGGAGCGGGGGAGATGGAGCGTTCGATTTCCTGAAGCCTGCTAAGCAGCTCTTCCGGAGGAAGGTCGGAGGAGAAGGCCATTCCGACGTTGAGAAAAGGCGAGGTGGAGTCGAACCCCCAGGGTTGTGACTCCACCACATGACTCATTTCAAAATCTCCGAAAGCGTCGCCTATGGCTCTCATGGCGCGACTGAGGTTGAGCCTCCTGTTGCCCAGATTGCTTCCGATGTTGATCAATATGAAAGCCATCAGAGAGATTTCTTGACTTCCACTTCTTCGTAGCATTCGATAAGGTCGCCCTCGCGAATGTCGTTGTATCCCTGCACGGAAAGGCCGCAGTCGTAGCCGGATGTGACCTCCTTGACGTCGTCCTTGAATCTCTTCAGGGAGCCAAGCTCGCCGGAGTAGATCACGATGCCGTCGCGTATGACACGTACTTTGCCGGAACGCTTGATTTTGCCGTCGCGCACGATGGCTCCGGCAATCGTGCCGACCTTTGAAATATGATAGGTCTGTAGCACTTCTGCCGTGCCGGTGATTTCCTCCTTGATTTCGGGAGCGAGAAGTCCTTCCATGGCGTCTTTCACCTCCTCTATGGCCTTGTAGATGACGGAATAGAGACGGATCTCCACTCCCTCTTTCTCCGCCTCCTTGCGTGCGGCCCCGGAGGGACGCACCTGGAATCCGATGATGATGGCGTCGGATGCTGCCGCGAGCGTCACATCGCTCTCCGAGATGGCGCCAACGCCTTTATGAAGCACGTTGACCTGTATTTCGGGAGTGGAAAGTTTGATGAGAGAATCCGAGAGAGCTTCCACGGAGCCATCGACGTCTCCCTTGACCACGAGATTGAGTTCGTGGAAATCGTTGAGGGCACGGCGGCGGCCAAGTTCTTCGAGTCCGGGACGCTTCTTTGTGCGCAGCCCGAGCTCGCGTTGGAGTTGTTCGCGCTTGCCGGCGATTTCGCGTGCTTCCTGCTCCGACTCAAGCACGTTGAAGGTGTCTCCGGCTGTGGGAGCGCCGTTCATGCCGAGGATAAGGACAGGCGTGGCGGGTCCGGCTTCGGTGACGCGCTGGTTGCGCTCATTAAACATCGCCTTGATTTTGCCATAGTTGGTTCCGGCGAGAATGACATCGCCGACTTTGAGCGTGCCGTTCTGCACGAGCACGGTGGCAACGTAGCCCCTTCCTTTGTCGAGGCTCGACTCGATTACGGAGCCTATGGCCTTGCGGTCGGGGTTGGCCTTGAGGTCGAGCAACTCAGCTTCAAGCAACACTTTTTCCATGAGCTCGTCGACTCCGAGGCCCTTTTTGGCGGATATGTCCTGGCTTTGATATTTTCCTCCCCATTCTTCCACGAGGTAGTTCATATTGGCGAGCTCCTCTTTTATCTTGTCGGGATTGGCGGTGGGTTTGTCGATTTTGTTGATTGCGAAGACCATGGGCACGCCTGCAGCCGAGGCATGGTTGATGGCCTCGATCGTCTGCGGCATGACATCGTCGTCGGCGGCGACGATGATGATTGCAAGGTCGGTCACTTTCGCTCCACGGGCACGCATGGCGGTGAAGGCCTCGTGGCCGGGGGTGTCGAGGAAGGTGATTCTCCTTCCGTCGGCGAGCTTGACGTTGTAGGCTCCGATATGCTGGGTGATGCCGCCTGCCTCTCCCGCTATGACGTTGGCTTTACGGATATAGTCGAGCAGCGAGGTCTTGCCATGGTCGACGTGGCCCATTACGGTCACGATCGGCGGACGCGGGATGAGATCCTCGTCGTCGTCCTCCTCAGGGGTTATGGCCTCTGTGACGGAAGCGCTGACGTATTCGGTTGTGAAGCCGAATTCCTCGGCCACGATGTTGATGGTCTCGGCGTCGAGGCGCTGATTGATCGACACCATGACCCCGAGGTTCATACACGTTGCAATGACGTTGTTGACGGGGACTTCCATAAGGTTTGCGAGGTCGTTGGCCGTCACGAACTCGGTCAGCTGTATCACGCGGCTTTCAGCCTCCTCGCGGCGCTGGTTCTCAAGCTCACGGTTGTGGATGGCCTCTTTCTTCTCCTTGCGCCATTTGACGCCCTTCTTGGGAGCCTTGTTGGTGAGCCTGGCAAGAGTTTCCTTGACCTGCTTCTGCACGTCTTCGGGATTCGATTCCTGCTTCGGGGCGCGGTCGTTGTTCCTGCGAGGTTTAGAGTCGCCTTTCCCGCGGTCGCCACGTTTGCGTTCGTTTTGAGGACCTTGCTGTCCTTGTCCCTGCTGCCCTTTGTCTCCGCCTTTCTTGCGGCGTTCGGAGCCGAATCCGGGTTGTGAGGCAGCTTTCTCGATGTCGACCTTCTCCTTGCCGATACGTTTGCGTTTCTTGCGGTCGGCATTTGCAGAGTCGCCTTGCGCTTGGGCAGAGCCACTCTGACGGTTTTTGTCGCCACCACGGCGACGGTCGTCCTTGCCGCGCTTCTTGGGGCGGGTCGACTGGTTGAGTGCCGACAGGTCGATTTTACCCAAGACCTTCAGCTCCGGTTGGGCCGGGGGAGTGCTAAGCCTGAAGACGTTGCTCTTAGGCTGTTCCCCGGCAGGTTTCTGTTCTGTTTTTGATGCCTGTCCGCCGGCGTTCTCTTTCGTAGCCTCGTTGGGGGCTGAGACATTGTTTTGGCGTGCCTGTTTCTGGTCGGCACGAGTGCTGCCTTCCGGTCTTCTGGAAGGCTTGGGTTCGGATTGACTCTTATTGTTCACTATGTTGGTTTCTGTATGGGCTTCCGTGTTATCACCAGACGCGGCCTTGCTTCCTGAGTCGGGCAAAGAATCTGTTTTATTGGGATTTATCGTGGATTCGGTGCGCACTTCCGCAATCGTTCTGTCGTCGGCCATTGTCTCCGGAGAGGCTGGCTGCATGTCTTTTTGTGCAGGAGTGATATCTCTCAGGGATTGGGCGTTATCGGCCGCGACAGGATTTCCTGTGGGTTTGGGCTGCCTGCCTTCTGCTGCGGTAGCCTGTGGGGATACGTCGACTTTGCCGGAGGGAGCCGCCGGCTCGTTCTTCGGCTTTGATTCCTGTCTTCTTGCTTGGGAGCCATCCCTGCGCGATTTGCGGCGCCGGGTAGACTCAAGGTCGATTTTCCCAAGCACTTTCAATCCCGGAATCGACGGGGATTGGGAATCGTCGGTGAAACTTTTCTTTTTCCCTTCGCGCCGTGAGTTGGTCCTGTCGATAGATTTGTCTTTGTCGGCCTTGTCGTTGCTGAATTCCCGCGTCAGGAGTTGCACGGCATTGTCGTCGATCCTCGCGTTGGGATTGTTGTCGACGTCGATGCTGTGGCGGCGCAGGAAGTCAACGGCGGTGCCGACACCGACATTGAGATCTTTCGCTATTTTACTTATTTTTGTGCGCATATGCTGGTGAAGAGGTTGTGTCTTAATGATTAAAGGGGAGAGGGGATACGAGGCGTGAGGAAAATCGGTCAGTCGTCAAACTCCGCCTTAATCACGTCGAGCACGTGCTGGATGGTGGAGTCTTCAAGGTCTGCCTGGTCTAATACCTCCTGCGGAGCGTTGAGCACGGCCTTGGCAGTGCCGAGTCCGAGATCCTTGAGGGCTTCAATCACCCAGTCGTCGATCTCGTCGCGGAATTCATCGAGATAAATGTCTTCCTCGCCCTCCTCGATGTCGCGATAGACGTCGATAGTGTAGCCTGTCAGCATCGTAGCCAGACGGATGTTGAGGCCGCCCTTGCCGATTGCCAGCGACACTTCATCGGGATGCAGGAACACTTCCGCTTTCTTATCCTCTTCATTAAGACGGATGGATGATATCTTGGCGGGGCTTAGGGCTCTCTGTATGAACAGAGAGGGATTGGCCGTGTAGGAGATGACGTCGATGTTCTCGTTGCGGAGCTCGCGGACGATGCCATGAATACGGCTTCCCTTGATTCCGACACAGGCTCCGACGGGGTCGATGCGGTCGTCATAGCTCTCGACGGCTATCTTGGCTCTCTCTCCCGGGATGCGTGCCACTTCCTTGATGGTGATCAGTCCGTCGTGGATCTCAGGCACTTCCTGCTCGAAGAGGCGGCGGAGGAAGCGGTCGTCGGTGCGGGAGATGATCACCTTGGGATTGTTGTTGAGGTTGTCGACGCGTTTCACTATGGCGCGGACCATGTCGCCCTTGTGGAAATTATCGCTTGGAATCTGTTCCTCCTTGGGCATTGTGAGCTCGTTTTGCTCCTCATCGACAAGCAGCGCCTCGCGCTTCCATATCTGATGGACCTCACCCGTGATGATTTCCCCCTCAAGCTCCTTGAATTTCGACGACTTTGCTTCGTTCTGAAGGTCGAGAATCTTCGATTGAAGGGTCTGGCGAAGGTTGAGGATGGCGCGGCGTCCGAACTTCTCGAAGAAAATCTGTTTCGACACTTCCTCCCCGATTTCGCATTCAGGGTCGATCTCGCGGGCTTCTGAAAGCCCTATTTCCATGTCCTCGTTGTCGACATCGTCGTCTGCCACAACCTTGAGGTTTTGATAGATTTCGCAGTCGCCCTTGTCGGGGTTCATGATGACGTCGAAGTTCTCGTCGGAGCCAAACATTTTCGCAAGGACATTGCGGAACGACTCCTCAAGGACACTTATCATGGTGGTCTTGTCGATGTTTTTAAGCTCCTTGAACTCAGCAAACCGGTCGACCATATTTACTGTCTCTGCTTTCTTTGCCATAAGACTTTAGAATTGAAGTAGGTATTTGGTGGATTTCACTTCCGGGTAGGTGAAGTCGTGGCGCACGTCTTCCAGCACGGGGCGCTTCGCTCCCTCATGCTTGATTTTCTCTGCCGAGATTATTGAGAAAGATTCCGGGCCGACGCTCTGGAGCACCCCCTTGAATTTCTTTCCCCCCGTCGTGATGACCTCAACTTCATTCCCGATGTTTTTTTCATATTGCCTCAAAACTTTGAAGGGCGATGTCAGACCGGCGGAACCAACCTCAAGGCGATAGTCTTCCTCGTCGCGGTCAAACTCTTTTTCAATCTCTTTTGTGAGCCCTACGCAACGGTCGATGTCTACGCTCGTGTCGGAATCAATCTCCACCGTGATGTCGTTGTCCGGGGAGATGTCGATCCCGACCAGAAAAAGGTCGGTGCCTTCCAATTGCTTTTCTACGAAAGCTTTGAGTGCGGTCTTGTCTATCATCTGTTTTGTCTGTTTTTTGTCTTGTCCCGCCTCGGAAGAGACCCTTTTGCGGGATGCGGCAATGCTAAAAAAGAGGAGGAGACGTCTGTCCCCTCCGGAATGCAACTGCAAAGATAGTAAAAAAAGATCGAAATCTGATGAGGCACGGCTTATAATTGGATAAATGAGCCGCATAATTAAGATTATTTAATATATCTTTGCTATTTTTAATCATGTATGGGATGGTCGGCAGATGGAATCAAACTAATTCTCCATCTATCTCCTTCAGGAAGTTGGCCATGGCTGGATTATCCGTGATGATTTGTCGAAGGAATTCCTTTGGGGGAAGCTGCTTGTTCTCAACAGGGGAGGAATTGACTTCCACTTTGATGGTGAGAAGGTCGTTTTGCAAGGCATCGCGAAGATACTCCAGGAGCTTTGGCATTGAGAGCTCGAAAGCCTGAAGCTGGGCGGGATGGTCCACGATTATCCTGTAGGCGAATTCCCCCTCCTTTTCCGGATGGGCGCTCCGCATCGTGTTGACCAGGATATGCAGCGAAGGATTGCGGGCTATGAATTCCTCCCATGCCTGCATGAATTGTTCGTGGGAAATGGGGTTGGTGCGATGCTCAAGGCTCCTTGCAGAGGCCGCCGCGTTTTGCGCTGAATCTGAAAGCCTAAAGGTGGATGGTCGGTTTGTGGTCCTTGGGCGAGGAGGCTGGGCAGGTTGCGGTTGCTGCGGTTGTGGCTGACGTGGTGGTTGTTGCGTCGATTGTGGTATGTGTGCAGGTTGCGCTGGCTGGGAAGGTTGTGTTGGTTGCGATGCCTGCATCGGCTGGGCCGGTTGGGAAGGTTGCGCCGGCTGTTGTGGCGACGTGGCCGCTTTGCGCTCTTTCGTGGGATCGCCCAGCGGCATGGGGCGGTCGAGCGAGTCAAAAGGGGGCGTGGCCGGTTTCAGAAGTTGGCACAGCCTTATCAAGGTGACTTCCACCAGGAGGCGTTTGCTCGTAGCCGTACGGTAGTTGAGGTCGCAATCTCCAAGGAGTTTGACGGCCGCATAATGCCATTGGACGGGCAAAGAGGCAGCCTGTTCCACGTATTTTTTCGACACCTCCTCAGAGGTCTCAAGCAGCCCTGCCGTGCGCGGGTCGACGGCCACCATCAAGTCACGGATATGCGCGGCAAGACCGTTGACGAAGAACAGGGAGTCAAATCCCTTGTCGCGTATCTCCTTGTAGATAAGCAGGGCCGATGGGATGTCTCCTTTCCTGAAGGCATCGACGAGCCGGAAGTAGAAATCATAGTCGAGCACGTTGAGGTTTTCAATCGTATTGGCATACGTCACGTCTCCACGCGAAGAGGCCGCCACCTGGTCGAAGATGGAGAGCGCGTCGCGCATGGCTCCGTCGGCTTTAAGGGCGATGACCCCAAGGGCGTCGCGGTCGGTCTTTATTCCCTCCACTCCCGCTACGTATTCGAGATGGTCGATAATGTCGTTGACCGTGATTCGCTTGAAATCATAAATCTGGCATCGGCTGAGGATTGTCGGAATCACCTTGTGCTTTTCTGTGGTGGCAAGGATGAAGACCACGTATTTCGGCGGCTCCTCAAGAGTCTTCAGGAAGGCGTTGAATGCCGCGTTGGAAAGCATGTGGACCTCGTCGATGATAAAGACGCGGTATTGTCCTGACTGGGGAGGGACGTTGACCTGTTCCGTGATGGAGCGGATGTCGTCTACGGAGTTGTTGGATGCGGCGTCGAGCTCCACGAGATTGAAAGAGTTTCCAAGTTCGATGGCCCGGCAAGACTCGCATTGTCCGCAAGCTTCGCCGTCGGGGGTGGGGCTTAGGCAATTGATGGTCTTGGCGAAGATTCTGGCGCAAGAAGTTTTTCCGACGCCCCTTGGCCCGCAGAAAAGGTATGCCTGGGCGAGGCGGTGGCTGTCGATGGCGTTCTTTAAAGTGGCGGTCAAGGCTCTTTGCCCCACCACCGTTTTGAAGGTCGCCGGCCTATATTTGCGGGCCGATACTATATATGGAGTCTGGTCGTTCATTTGGAGAAAAACAGGTTCAGGATGCAAATATACAACATTTTTATGTTCCGCGACCCCTGTGTTAACAATTTTTGTCGGCAGGGATTGCATATCGCAGATAAAAAATGTCGGGTTTTATTGCAACAATATCGTCTGCGATACGTTAAAAAGTAAAATTTAACCAAATTCAATCGATTGACGGAAAATGGCAAAAAGCGCACTATACACCAGAACGGGAGACAGCGGCACCACATCGCTTGTCGGCGGCACGAGGATCAAGAAAAACAGTCTTCGGCTGGAGGCATATGGCACGATCGACGAGTTTTCATCCTTCCTTGGATGCGTGCTTTCCGACGGGGAATGCCCTGAAGAGGTGAGGGGCCAGCTCCACGAAGTGCAGAACATGCTCTTTAATCTCGGGGGCTATCTCGCAAGCGAAGTGCCGGAGGGGGAGACGCCTGCGGCATGGGGGCTTTCTTCCGACGACACGGTCCGGCTTGAGGGATGGATAGACGCTCTCGACGAACAGACCCCGCCGATTAAGGCGTTTGTGCTTCCGGGAGGTTGCATGCTTTCTGCAAAAGCCCACGTGGCGAGATCCGTCTGCCGCCGGGCAGAACGCAGGATTCTCGACCTCGCGGATGAGGAGTATGTCGACCCTGCACTGACCGGTTACATCAACCGCCTTTCCGACTATCTCTTCATCCTTGCCCGCTACTTCAATTTCCTGAAAGGCGTGGAGGAAATTGTCTGGAGAAAATGACCATAAAAATCAATTAAAATAAATAGAAAACCGAAAAAACGCTAAGAATATGTATTGGACTCTTGAACTTGCGTCAAAACTTGAAGACGCACCCTGGCCCGCGACAAAAGAGGAGCTTATCGACTACGCCATGCGCAGTGGCGCACCGCTCGAAGTGATAGAAAACCTTCAGGAAATGGAAGACGAAGGCGAGACCTACGAAAGCATCGAAGAGATCTGGCCCGACTACCCCTCCAAAGACGACTTCTTCTTCAACGAGGATGAATACTAAGCAATAGAATTTATATAACAACCTGATAATCAATGGTCGAGCAAAATATAATTTGTTTGGCCATTGGTGTTTTATCCCGTTTTGCCCCATAGTTTTCTTGGCTAAACGTCATTTTTTTGGCCAGCAACGGCGGTATTCTTGGCTGAAATAGGACTATCATTTTAGCATTGTGAGTATCAGTAGTCTTCGGTTGAAAGATCTCGGAGAAAATCAGGAAATAAGATGAAATTAAGAATTTTAAAATTATGATGTAATGATATGGCAGTGGTTCCGATTAACTTTGCAGAATGAATCAGAAGAAGACGCGCATTTTGACCCGATATGGAGTGGAAGCAGAGGCCTTTGCTCCGGCCGTATTGTCTGCAAGCCGGGCGACGGATATACCGGCATTCTATTCGGAGTGGTTTTTCAATCGCCTTGAAGAGGGATATTGCAAATGGTGCAATCCTTTCAACGGAGCTGAGAGTTACGTATCGTTTGAGAGAGTACGGTTTATTGTATTCTGGTCAAAGAATCCTGCTCCGCTGATTCCATATCTCCATAGATTAAAAGAAAAGGGAATCCATTGCTATGTGCAATATACACTCAATGACTATGAAGGGGATGGACTGGAACCCGGTATGCCGACTACGGAGCAGCGAGTTGAAACTTTCCGGCGACTGACAGAGGTTCTTGGAGCGCATGGTGTTGTGTGGCGGTTCGATCCGATGATTCTGACCAAGAAAATCGGCATATGTGAACTTTTACGGAAAGTCAGTTTTATGGCTGAGAAACTCCATGACTATACCGACACGCTTGTCTTCAGTTTCGCCGACATAGCTGGTTATCGCAAGGTCGGCCGTAATCTTGCGGCGCATGGAATAAGTCATGAGGAATGGACGGAAACCGGAATGAGGCAGTTTGCCTCGCGTCTCTCACAACTTAATAAAGAATGTGGCTGGAATCTGAAACTGCGCACCTGTGCGGAGCGAATTGACTTGTCTGACTATGGGATAGGACATAGTCGTTGTGTAGATGACGAACGTATTGCTCATATCGCCAATGCCGACATTATATTGATGAGAGAGCTTGAATTGCAAATACATTAACAGTCGCCCGGCCTGTTCGGAGAGATCGATATGCTTCTATCAGGAGCCATCTTGCTTCCGGAAGGCAAAAATGCAAAAAGGGGCAGACCTCACGGCCCGCCCCTCGCATATGGGTTAATGATACACAACGACATAATGTCAGAGGAATCATAAGTTTTGTTAGCGTCCAACGCATGTTGAACCCTTAATAAATAAGGGATTGCACCCTTATTTGTTAATTTAATGTTAAATATTGGGGTCTGATTTAGATTTTATTAACAGGGATTCCAATGGTCATTGGAAGCAGCTGAGGCCAGTTCTCGTTGCCGTGGATGATTTCCGAGAACACTTTCTTGAAGTATTGACTCAGATTGTTCAATCTCAATAGGTCTTCGTCGATTTTCAATTCCTTTATGGAGACACTTGTCTTGCGGCATGTGGCGATGAGGGTATGGTACACAGCGGATGCCGCAGCCATCTTATAACTGCCGAATGAAATGGAGTTCTTGCGGTATTTCCCTTTGACCCTCACCTTGCACCATATCTCGTCACAGTTGATGATGGAGTCTTTCTGAACAGCCATATCGAGAAGGACGGGAATCATATTCTTCAGCCTCTTATAATGCCCCGGTCTTTATCCGGTGCTTTTCTGCCGGTGCCTTTCTGGCTCTGACTCCCGAAGCGGGCACTTCTGTCGGATCTGGACTGGTTGACGGCGTCAACCAGTCTTTTCTGAAGCTCCTCTATGCACTGGCGCAGTCTCGACATCTCGAAACGGTCGGCCTCGCGGCTGTCTATCAACGACTGGATGCGGTCGTGGAGTCCTGCGATATCCTCCCGCAGCACGGCGTTGTCCCTTTCTGCGTTGGATAGGAGACCCAGCAGTCTGGCGATCTCTGCATCCTTTGCCCCGGACCTGCGCTGCTCGTCATGGAGCATCTTCGTAAGCTGCGTTATGAGAAGTTTAAGCTCTCTCATGGACATATCGTCGTATCCGGACGCTGGCTTGAGTGGGGTGTTTTCCCACTCGTCCAGTCTCCTGAATTTCTTCCTCCGCCGGATGCCCTTCGACATCCACGGGGACTATTCTGTGTCTGGTATCGCGATACAATTTGTTGAACAGATTCCATGACACCTTGTTCTTCATGCACCATGACTGGATGCTGACGCCCTTGGGAAGGGCCTCCGCTTTGTAGCGGACATAAAAGTTTTCAATTGTAAATCAGCGAAGACCTATTAAATAAACTCAATCTGAGCTAAAATCTTCGTTGCTGTACATATCAAACTTGTGTTTGTGATTACAGCGCGAAGTTAGAATTTCTTTTCCAATTAAGCTTTATAGGCCGTTGGACGCTAACACCACGAAGAACCACGTCCTTAATACTTCATCCTTCATACTTAATGCTTTCCGCACCAGCGGACCCGATGTCGTCTGTTCGGGGATGGACGAACTCGAATTCGAGGGTGCGGGCGAGGCCTTCGTCGAGGGAGTAGGGGGCTTTGAAACCGCAGGAGTGGGCTTTCTTGGCGTCGAACTCAATATAGTGCTTCATATTGTCGGGCGATTGTTTCCCAAGTATATCGGCGGCGGGCGATCTCAAGCATTTGATTCCCGTTGGCATATCGGTCAGGTTCGCCATTAAGGATTGAGACCAATTCTTCCTTATCCTTAAAATATGTCGCTTTGTTTTCAGTGGATTCCCGGTTATAGACGCAATCGAAAGCTATAAGCGGTTTGGCAAAGAACATTGCCTCTACGAGTGAGGGGTTTGTACCCCCGGCACTATGCCCATGTAGATACACAGAACAGTTGCTTCGTATTACATTGAGCACGTTAAGGTCATATACGGCAGAAGTGATTCTTATATATTTAGAATCCTTATACTTTTCAGCGAGCGACTTCCCATATTCGCTTTTCTGCCAGTTCCCGATGAATACAATCTTTTTCTTTGCCTCTTCAAAAGCGTTGAGAATAGTATGTACGTTATTCTCCGGCTCTATACGGCAAATACCCAAAGCATATTGATTTTTCGCAATATTATAATCATTGAGCACTTTCTCTGTCAGTTCTTCATCAACATCAGTAAGGACATGGTCACCGCCGTAGGCGATAAGTTCAGACGGTTTGCCATATTCCTCCATCACGTAATCCGTGATTCCCTTATTGTCAGTGACAATGACATCGCCATATTTAACCGCCTGTTTCTCCGAAAACTTAAGAAACTTGCGCACCCATTTGTTCCATTTGTCGCGCCTATGTTCAAGCCCATCAATATTAATGACAAGTTTCTTTTTGGAGAAAAGACGGAACACCGGCAAGAACGCACAGCCTGACACGCCAAGTACAAGAACGACATCACTATTCCGTGAGGCCTTGATTAAGGACAAAATGTCATACGGAATGCTTTGCATACCGTTTGCATTCAACCCCACGTATTCTGTCTTTGCCCCATGATACACCCAACGCTCGTCATTGTAGGATTTCTTACTGCAATATACAGCATATTGCAGGTCCTCAGACTTATTATGACGAACGAGCTGCTCTACGAGTGTTTCAAACCCGCCGTAATTCGCCGGGACACCCACCGTGCCGATAATCGCGACTTTCATAAAAGGATATAATGATAAGGACCCTGCTGCGAGCGGCAGAGCCTTGATGGATAAATTAATTTAGAATTGAAAAAAGATTATTTGTGCAAAACTTAAGTCATTTAGAAGAGAAAAATTTAGATTAAATTTATAACTTCTTTATGAACCGTGCCGGATTCCCTGCCCATATCTCGCCTGCCGGAATATCGCGGTTCACAATACTCCCTGCTCCTATCACCGCCCCGTCGCCGATATTGACAGCATTCACAATCAGCGTATTCATTCCTATAAAAACTCCCTTCCCAATGACGACTCTGCCAGCGTAAAATTTTCTGTCGTTAGTATTGAAAAAATGTGAAAGAATCACGCATCCACTTGTGATCACGCATTCCTTACCAATTTCTATCAAATTTGGATAAATACCGTCGAATTCCACATTAGATCCGATAAAACATGAATCTTTTATATTTACCCCTCCTATTTTATAACAGCTGATACGTAATCGCGGAGGTAACAACGAAGACTTGCCGACAACAATACATACCTTTCTCCAAATACGCTTCAAATTGTATGGCGGTTTCTCAATCAAGCTTGTATCATTCATAAGAAGGATGTAATGATATTATTATACATTTAACTTACTAAGAGAGTGTTTGAATTTAAATAGTTTTTAATGTTCGACATGATTAAGCAACAGTCTGAGCGTGGCAAAATCAA
>VSPO01000210.1 GCA_009775375.1 Muribaculaceae bacterium
TATCAGCTTACGCCATATCCGGGGATTGCTTGCGTGAATAGCACATTTGCCGAGGAAAGCCATTAGTCTTTTGGATTTTGGATTGTAAACATCGGGATTTTGTTAAGATTCTGATGCCACGTCATTGTTCCATCCGTGACAAAGCCATTCAACGCGGTTTTAGCATGTTCCATTAAAGCCTTGTTGATTTCGTGCATAGATACGCAGACAGGTGCGCGGTGTTCGGCCACGCACTTGTCTTGCAGTTCCTTTACGATGTTGTATATTATTTGTTCAAAGGCGGTCATCGCTTATAGATTTAGTTTCCGTTAGGTGGGCAGTCGAAAACGACTGCCCACGTACACAATTAAAATGCGGCGACCGCCCTCACCGAGTTACTGACGTACTTGCTGATGAAGCCGTAGGTGCTGCCATCATTGAAGTTGACGTACCAAGCGTAGTACTGACTGTTCTCGGTGGACGACCAAAGCCAACCCTTTAAGGGCGTTCCACCGACGTACACAAGTGCTTCATTGATGCGCGAAGCGAACATCATCAGTAAACCCCATTCGCCCATAGCC
Organism: Muribaculaceae bacterium; assembly: GCA_009775375.1. Taxonomy (GTDB): domain Bacteria; phylum Bacteroidota; class Bacteroidia; order Bacteroidales; family Muribaculaceae; genus Lepagella. The sequence continues at coordinate 561 of VSPO01000210.1, forward strand.
GGGATATATTCGCCATTCTCAAGCAAGTCGAACGGGATTTCCGAGTCGTATTCATTCTTGATGTGTTCGGTGTTGGCTTTACCGGCGAAGTCTTCAAAGGCGCAGATGCCCATCTGACGTGTGTAGTAAACCGATTCTTCCGGTGCGCTTGCTCCGTCTTTCAAGAACTGATATTCTTTATCTTCGCCACCGAGATTGTTAAGCGCGACAGCGATATGACGGCCATTGTAGATTAAGCCTACATACTTGACGTTTTCCTTGCCATTATGCCCGGTAAACAGCTCATACGAGCCATCTTTGTAGATGATGTAAACACCATCCGCATCCTTATAGGGATTTGCGGGCGCAACGCTTTCCGGGGCTGCGACTCCACAAGCGGCATCATTGCCGATAATGAAGTCAAACGCTTCTTTTGCTTCGTCGCCAAACTCGCGGTAGAGTTCCAGCCTTACCTGCTGAATGGGCGACAATAGGATTTCTTGTTTTGGTAACATGTTGTCGGTTTATTAAGATTGTTGTTTCAGTAGTTCGGGATTATCGAAGACGTTGCCGATGATACGAATCTCGCGCTTATAGTCGTTCCACCAATCAGGACGTATCCGTTGCCACGGCTCAAGGTATGGCTTATCAAGCTCATCAAGATTCGCCATGCAGAACGCGGCGTGTTCTGGTCTAAATTCTATCTTCTTGGGATAATGACCATTGACTGTGAAGATGTCGCCCTCAAATATTGGCGTTCCGTTTGCGTCGTGCAGGCCCGTGAACTGGCAAAGGGTATCGGGGTCTATATCCATCTCGGATTGACCCTGAAAGCCTTTCTCGCGTGGTAGAACGAGGCGATGCTGTGCTTCCGTAGCAAGTTGAAGCTGATAATACCATCCGGTAAACCATGTACCTTTGGGGACAGGCTCGCCGTGACGGTAGTCATTATTCAACAGCTTTGCCCTAAACAGGATGTCACTCGGCTTCATTGCTTGCGGCTTTAGGGTAGATTCCGTATGTAAGACAGCCGCAGCGCGTGTCTATGTCGATGTCTTCTTTGGTGTTGAAGACAACCTTTTCGCCACTGATGCTCGTCAGTTCCGTGCCGGCGGGGATTACATCAAGCAGCCATATCGGGATTAGCCATATCGGTAGCTTGTCAGACCACAGATTGAAGCGCAGTTCCTTGCAGTCGTCAACGGTAAGATTGCTCCAGTCGATGTGCTTGCGAAGCTCCTCAACCATCTTGTCGTGGGCTTCCTTGACTTCCTTTTGACAGAATTTTGCGCCCCAGCAATCGCCGTAGGCCACGGTTTCTGCCGCCCGGTTTGCCATGTAGGTCAGGCAATTTAAGATTTCTCTTTTCATTGGTTTACTCTTTTCATTTTAATCCCGAACTTGATATGTACGCCAACTGCACTACGTCATACATTCCACCGACAACCGCAAACAAATGCTTCGCCTTGCTGAATGTGGCATCCGTGAACTCAAGGATTTTGTAGCCACCCTGCATACCGACTTCAACCGGATGGGCGTTGTCGCTCTTGATTGTCGCCAGTAGCATATCAAGCCGTGCCTTGCCGAGTTTGTCGGCTATCTTGTCTTGATTTCGCAGTGCATATCTCGCCATATCTTGATAAGGATTTACACCGCAAAGGTAAACAATAATAATGTATCTACAAAATTAAATACTGATTGAAATAAGTATTTAACATTATTTAATACACTAATATTGTTTAGTTTTGATTTGGAATTGTTACCTTTGCAATGGAATTACGAAACAGGCAATGAGCAGAAAGAATATCAAACTACGCATACGTGAAATTTTGGCCCAGAAAGGGATGACGAATAAGGCACTTGCTGATAAGATGGGAGTGCTTCCGCAACACATATCCAACATTCTTAGCGGTAGAAGTCTTTCCGTAAACGCACTTGTGAAAGTCGCGGATGCGCTCGGCGTTCAGTTCGGCGACCTGTTTGTTTCTTCGTTCACACCCAATACGCCCTTTGAGAATGAATTTGTGGCGATGGT
>VSPO01000211.1 GCA_009775375.1 Muribaculaceae bacterium
TCCCATACTTCCTTATTGGACGTATGCAAGATATGTGCACCATACTTATGAACATTAATGCCTTCAATATTCTCGCAATAAATATTTCCGCCCAAATGCGGACGCTTGTCAATCACCAACACCCTGCGTCCGGCTTGCTTTGCCTTATAAGCGAACGTAGCACCAAAAAGCCCAGCTCCGACTATTAAATAATCATATTTATAATTCATCTTCTTACTTTGGTTCTTATTTTATCATATATCCTGAATGGAATATTAAACCAAAATTCCAATCTTTTATGATGTTTCGCTAATTTATTTAATCCAGCTGATTCTGCCCTCATATAGGATTCTCTCCAGAATAGCACTTTCACTCTCAACCTTTCAAGTAGATTTAGTTGTCCATATAAACTTTCGTGTTTCTTATATATATATTCAACATTATCTTGCCAACCATTATATTTATTTGTGAGCCTTTGTTTGTCTCGCATATCTATGCGATATACAATCAATTCATCATTAATCAATTCAAATGGTTTTGGTAATTGTGCTAATCTAATACTTAATTCATATTCTTGCCAAAACCAACATTGTTCATCAAAATAGCCCACTTTCATCAATGCTTCTTTCTTAACCATCAATGCAGATGTTAAAACTGAAATCTGATATAATATCCTTCGACTAAGGTCTCCCTTATAATTCGAACTCAAAGGACAACATTTGAATTCTATTTCGCCATCTTTATCAACCAATTCCAATCTTCGAGAACAATTTACAACATAACTTCCTGTGGACTCCAAAATAGAAATTTGTTTAGTGGTTTTTTCTGGAATCCAATAATCATCATCATCCAAAAATGCAACATATCTTCCATGTGACATCTTAATTCCCAGATTACGAGCGTAGTTACCACCACGACTCTCATATGCTGGAATATGGATATATTTAAACCCCTGCAACATACACCACTCTTTTGTTCCATCTGTAGAGTTATCATCCACAACAATCAATTCAATATTAGAATAAGTCTGTTTGTATACGCTTTCAACGGCTCGTTTCAACAATTCAAGCCTGTTGTGGGTAGTTATTATAGCTGAAACCAATATAGAGTCTGTCAATATATCCTGCGATTGTCCCATGTTATGCCTTTATTATGATCTTTTTATGGATTGCCAATAACAATATTTGTACAAAGGATTTGCGTTAATTTCATCACCTGCAACTTTAACATATTGTCATCAGTTTGTGACTATTAAACCCATTAAATAGTCTCCATTCCAATACAGACATTAATATACTGAGATAATATCTTATAATCTGCGTTGCCTTATCAATCGAGTTTTAAGATATGCAACCACGTCAATTATATGAAAATGCCTTAAATAAACAAGAATCAAAACCGAGGTTACAAATACATTGATTACCAAACTGACAATTAAACTGAATTGACAAAAATTATGCAGCAGGGCAAGAATCATAATATTCAAAACTGTCGGATATAATGCAGGTACATATGGTTTAAACATTTCTATTGCCCGGATTTCGATTGTTTGGGCTATATACCAATTATTCCATAAGCCTATACACATAGCCAAGAAAAACATCCAAGCCACACCATCTATTGAACCTATCACGTATACACCTACAAACAAACATATTATGTTTGTTAAAGTATTCAAACAGCCTATTACAAACATTTCTCTTGTCTTATTTGCTGCCTGTAGAAATGCTCCAACTGAAGATCCCGTTATTTGAAAACCCACTGTTAGACTCAGTATCTTAAAAACCGGAACAGAGGGCATCCATTGGGAACCAAATATAAGAATTACAAGAGGTTCTGCAGTGAAGTACAAAAGTGCAGAAATAGGAAATCCAATTAATGCAAGAATCTTTAAAAGTTTAAGATATTTATTCGTCTGTTGACTAATGTCGCTTTGATAATCAGCCAACACAGGGTGTAAAACAGGGGTTATTACTTGTGTGAGATTCTGCACCGGCAAAAGCATTAACCTATAAGATTTCTCATAATACCCTAATGGAATCATACCAAATACCTTTCCAATCAATAATTTATCAAGATTTCTCAAAAAATAATTTATCAATGAGAACCCGAACGTATAACTTGAATATGAAGCTATCTTTCTAACGGATTCAAAGCTTGGATGAAAAGTGAATCCTACAGGACTCTTGATATAAGAAAGTATAAAGATTAATATAGAACTTCCTACAGGATTAATAATAAGTGAAAATATACCCATACCTTTATAAG
>VSPO01000212.1 GCA_009775375.1 Muribaculaceae bacterium
GCAGGAAATTATTTCTCAATGATCCAGCTAGCTTGTATTATGATCTATCTGAATTTGATTTTGAGATAATCTCTAGTACTCCGAAACATTATGATGTTTCGGAGTATAGCCATCAGACTTACGCCTGGCGCGGCGGTATAGCCGCCGTAAGCGAGCCGAAACCACGTTTTCGGCGAGTGATCTTAACATTGAATACGAAATATTTTATTGAGTACTAGGCTATTGAGTTTATTGAAAATTGTTTATCGTATTAAAATAAATTATAATTATTTCAGCAGGTTATATGTTACAAAATTGGAATTGCTGGCATAAGCAAATTTTTCTTGACATTCAATGCGAATATATGTTTTAAATAAATGTTATCTCTTGAGTTTGTGTGACACAGGGCACATCTTTATTTATAAGGGACGGTTTTGTTTGTCTCGTTGGTTTTTTTGTTTTTAATGCTCAGCCAACGTATATTTGCAAACTTGGCTGTCTTGAATTTTTTTTGTTGATGAAATGCCAATGTTGGTATTTTATCAGTGGTGGTTAAATACTTTCACAAGAGGAGAGATTGGGATGGCTATTCAAGGAACTACTGGTAATGATCGCCTTTATGGAACTTCTGGAGCAGATAAAATCGTTGGGGATTTGGGAAACGATACTATTTTAGGGTATGAAGGAAACGATACTATTTATGGGGATAAGGATTACACCTTTTCCAAGGTGGCAACGATCAGATTGATGGTGGCGCGGGGAACGATTATATTGTAGGTGGACCTGGGAATGATACTATCCTTGGTGGGACTGGCAATGACACCATTATGGGAGATTCTGGAGTTGCTATTGGAGATGATGTTATCGCAGGAGGGACTGGAAATGATTTAATCAATGGCGGTGCCGGAAACGATACCATCTATGGGAACAATGCAAGTGCCGATTCATCCGCAAAATACGACTCTGATACTCTACACGGTGATGATGGAGATGATTATATAAGGGTCTTTGAAGGAAATAACCAACTTTATGGTGGCACAGGGGCTGATACCCTTATCGGCGGAAGTGGTACTGATTCTCTTTTCGGCGGAGAAGGAGATGATATGTTGGTTGCTGGTACAGGTACCCAGTTTTTATCGGGCGGGACTGGAAACGATAATATATACGGAGGAGTAGGCGCTGATACATTAGATGGTGGAGCAGGAGATGACGTTATTGTTGGCAATAACGTTGAAGGAACCAAGGGTTCCCTTATGTATGGCGATTCTGGACAAGACAGACTTGTCAGCAGCGCTGGCAACGATACCATGTATGGTGATAGGTACGCGGATCAAGCATCCGTAGGGGATTCTGGAAATAATGATATTTATATGTTTACAGGATCTTTTGGTTGCAATGAGGTTTATGAATTTGATGGCAATGGCAATAATGATATTATTGCATTTAACCATAATGTTGAGAATTTTGTCTACGGGCGAATCGACAATGACCTAGTTTTTGCCCTTGACGCCAACTTACAAACCGATACCGTCTTCGTGAAAGACTGGTTTACAGAGTTTGGCATAGAGGAGTTTAGGTTCTATATCGACGGGACAGATTCATACAAATATATTACGAAAGAAGCTCTTGCAGAAGGTTTTGGCGTTGAAATTCCCTCTGTTTCTACAGAGTTGGGTATGGCTGCTTCTGAAGGTTGTGAAGTGATTGAGCTTCTTGGAAGCGGATTTGATATGCCAACTGTTTTTGCATAATCATGGTGTGCTTTGTAATTCTATAAGCAGCAAATGTTTTCAATACCCCATCGCCCAACATTTAGCGATTGGGGTATTGAAACACTTGGCATGATAATATCGCAATTTAAATTAAATTATCTAGGGCTTGCCGGCATTTGATTTTAGCCCAAATAGCAATGTAGCGAAAATATGAACAGCTGCAAGAAAAGATGCAGTATTTTTTTTGCATACCTAGTAGCCACGCCCTGCCACTTCTTCAAAACCTGGAATGCGTTTTCTACCAAATGTCTCAATTTATATAGCCGGCACTGGAAAATATTCAACCTATTGAAATATAATGGTTTTTTAGTGAATTGGGAACCCCCCCAGCTTTGCTGGGGGACTAACAGAGTTTGACTTATGCGGAAGTAAGGACAAGCCT
>VSPO01000213.1 GCA_009775375.1 Muribaculaceae bacterium
ATAAATCAGTGATATGCTTCGGTGTAGAAATAAGCGCGAGAAAGTGGAAAAATGTGGTAGAGTACCTGTCTTTCCGCGAATGTACCCACGTACATCACCAGAAAATGCCTGTAACTATCAAAGTTACAGGCTTTTATCTTACCAACCCCATTGTTAAGAATTGTTAATTGCGACAGTAAAACGACTCGAAAACGACCCTTTCAGACCCTATGACGTTGCGTATCCGTTGCAAAAATTTTTGCAAATACAGAAAATGCAACAGTAAAACTGCCAATTGCAACAGTGCCCCTCATAAGTATCTGAAAAGTCGCAATTTAGTCGGACAAAAGTCTTCGCCAACCTGATTTTTAACCCGTAATTTTGCACATGGTACGGTGTACCCGGAACCCGGGGACATTATCAAAGGGCAGAAACAATGAACCCTCCTCCGTTGCACTTTGAACTGTACCCAGCAAGTTGCACAATTCTCAAATCCAAAAGGTATGGTAAGAACCAATTACAAGACCTCCTTTTTTCTCAGGAAGAACGTGGTCAACAAGAACGGAGAGTCGGGAATTTTCCTCCGTCTCACCGTCAACAAGGAAGCAGCACAGATCTCGACCAAGGCAACCTGTGCAGTCGGCGACTGGGACACTGAGGCCGGCAAGATGAGAGGAAAGACGAAGAAGGCGAATCAGCTCAACGATTTCCTCGCAGAGATAAGAGCCGCCATCCTTTTCCATATTCAGGAAATGGAGCGGCGTGACGAGATAGTGACCCTCGAAAAGGTCAAGAACGCCTATCTCGGTATCTCGGCCCGCGCCGAGACTCTGATGGAGATTTTCAAGAAATGGCTTGACAACGCTGAAAAGCTCGTCGATGTAAGCAAGAGCCGGGAGACCTACCGCAAGTATGAGCGCGGCTACCGTCGCCTTCAGGAATTCATGAAGGAGACCTACAACATCACCGACATCGCCCTGCGCGAGCTCTCCTACGAATTTATCGTGGACTACGAGAGTTATCTCCGCCGCGTGTCAAAGTGCGGTGTGAACACTACCGCCAAGTTCATTCAGACTCTCCGCATGATTGTTCTTTACGCCAAGAACAACGGTATGATATTCAAGGATCCGTTTCTCAACTACAAGGTCAAGAAGGAGGAAGTGGATCGTGGCTACCTGACCACAGACGAGCTTGACCGTATCGCCTCTAAGGTGATTCCGATTCCTCGTCTCGACCATGTGAGAGACATGTTCCTGTTCGCCTGCTTCACCGGACTGGCATACATTGATGTGGCGAATCTCATGGAGAGCGACATCAAAGAGGCGTTTGACGGGTCCAAATGGATTATGACCCACCGGCAAAAAACCGGCGTTGCCGTCAACGTGCCTCTTCTCGATTATCCTCTCGCGATAATCGAGAAGTACAAGGGACAATGCACTGACGGGCATGTACTCCCTGTCATATCGAATCAGCGCACCAACAGTTATCTGAAAGAACTCGCCACTGTGTGCGGCATCGACAAGAACATTACGTTTCACCTCGCCCGCCACACCTTTGCCACAACGGTGACTCTCGCAAATGGTATGCCCATCGAGACGGTATCGAAGATGCTGGGGCATACCAATATCAAGACGACTCAAATATACGCCAGAATCACTAATGAGAAAATCAGGGCTGATATGCTGCGCCTTGCCTCGGCACTTCCTGAAATCGGCAACATGACAGCAGAGGTGTAATCGGTAATTTTGCATCCTCAGAAATTGGCAGTGTAAAATCCCCAGTTTAGGGGCAAAATAAAAGGCATCCATTAATTTTGTGGGTTGAACAAAAAAACACAAAAAAACATGGATGCCCGCCCGAAGGCTTCTGAGATAAAGAAATATCTCATGTGGAGCAAAATTAATGAATTAAAACGAGAAGGCCATAGCATAAGCCGTATAAAAAAGCTTACAGGCTATGACCGCAAGACAATCCGGAAGTATCTCCGTATGACAGAGGAAGAGTTTCTGGCACAGGGATGTTGTGTCAGACACTACAGCAGCCGCCTTGACAAGTACAGGGATTTCATTGTCTCGCGGCTGGAGAATTATGCGTTTCTGAGCAGTGCCGCCATCCACACACAGCTGCGCATGAACTTCCCTGATCTGGAGAAGTTCAACCAGAAGACGGTATACAACTATGTACAGAAAATCAGAAGGGAGGAAAACATCCCTATTGAATCAGAGGGCAGCAACCGGCCATACTGTATGCTTGAGCAGACCGTGGCAGCGGAGTATGCCCAGGCCGACTTCGGGGAAAAGTGGGTGGATGACGCAGGCGGAGGGAAAAAGAAAGTTTACTTCTTCGTACTGGTGCTCAGCAGATGGCGTCATAAGTTTGTATGGTTCAGCGACTGCCCGTTCACAGCAGAGCTGGCGGCATATGCACACGAGCTGGCGTTCGACTACTTCGGAGGAGTACCTCACAATATCGTATATGATCAGGACAAGGTACTGATATCGGATGAAAACATGGGAGACTATATTCTGACCAGTCACTTCAGAAGACTTGTCGCGGAGTGTGGGTTCAAGGCCATATTCTGCAGGAAATCAGACCCGGAAAGCAAAGGCAAGGTGGAGAATGTGGTAAAATATACCAAGAACAACTTCCTTGCCGGATATGAGTTCAAGGGAACCGACACACTCAACAGCGACTGCATGAAGTGGCTGGAGACAACCGCAAACGGACAGCCGCATGCTGTGACGGGCATGATACCGTCGGCGATGTATGAACAGGAGGAAAAGGCGTTCATGCTTCCGTACAATGGAGTGCCGACATCTCCAAGGCAGGAACTTCCAACGTATATGCTTCGCAAAGACAATACGATAAGCTACAAGGGCAACTATTATGCGGTGCCCCTTGGCAGCTACAGGGGACGGGGCAGCAGTGTCAGGGTTCTGGAGAAAGACGGTATACTGGAGATCTATTCAACCGAGACCGGGAAGTTGCTCATGAGCCATCCCATGAGCCATGAAAAAGGTAAACTGATAAGCAACACAAGCTGCAGACGCAATCCCGGCCAACGTATAGAGACTCTTGAACACGAGATCCGCCAGTGGTTCTCAGATGACCGATGTGTAATGTCATACCTGTCGGAAGTGCGCAAGGCGTTCCCCCGTAACCTACGCGACAATTACGCGGCAATCAGAAAGGAGACGGGCAATATAAGCAGGGAGGCCATGAAAAAGGCTATGGAACTGCATCTTGAGGCATCGTCCCCGGGAGTCAATGCCATGCTCCAGACCGCAAGAACCATCGACAGACAGAATCAGGTAAGGAAAGAGACGTTCGCTTACCGCCCTCTGTCAACTCCTGACATGAACATCAAGGACATGATACCGGACAAGACAGATATGGACATCTACTCAATTTTTTTCAATTGAAGGTAACAATGAATCATAACGACACAATACAGACGATAAAGACATATGCCTCGAAACTGAGATTATGCAACATAGGCTCCAGACTGGAGCAGACGCTCCACATGGCACAGCAGGACAAACCGGGATATCCGGAGTTCCTTCTTGATATCCTGCAAAAAGAGATAGATGCCAAAAGGGAGAAAGACTTCGCACGCAGGCTTCGCTCCGCCAATCTGCCTCCGCGACACGACCTCGAACTCTTTGATGCAAACTTCTCGGCAGGGCTTCCGAAGTCACGTCTTGACGAACTCAGGGAACTCAACTGGCTCGCGCAGGCATATAACCTTATCCTGATGGGGCCGTCCGGCACAGGCAAGACCTTCATTGCTGCGGGACTCGTCCACCAGGCCGTATGCAACGGACTGAGAGCCTACATGATGACAATGGAAGACATCATGGGAATAATCAAGATGAAGGAACTGGCACCGTCTGCGATGACCGCCTACAACAAGTTGTTGCGGGCACACCTTGTCGCAATCGACGACATAATGCTCTTCCCGATAAAGAAACAGGATGCCGCCGGGTTCTTCAATCTCATAAACGCCCTCCACGAAAAGACCTCGGTTATCATAACGACCAACAAGGCCCCTACCGAATGGGCTGCCACTCTTGACGATGAAGTCATCGCCACCGCACTTCTCGACCGGCTTCTTTACAGATGTGAGGTCATAAAACTGTCCGGCGAAAGTTACCGTCTGAAAAACCGGAAAACAATCTTTGAAGAAAAACCATAGCCGATGTTCGCTCTTGGGGGCGGTTTAGTCCGCCCCCGCCGCTCGGGCATCCCCCTCCAGAAGGAGAGAGGAAGAGCAGCATGGACTATATATCGAGAACCTCTATTTTATCAATTTTACAACTCTTATGAAGCTTTTTTAAGGTGGGGAATTAACACTGCCGAAAATTGGGGAAATAAAATTTGCTTATTACAAGAGGAAATTGATGAGGCAACAAAAAAGGCCAACTCTAATAAGAGTAAGCTTTCTCACCCTGATATACTGTAAGAAACAAGGGTCAAGGTAAAAAGCCCGTCGGACACGCCCCCAGTCGTGTCTGACGGGCTTTTCCTTTTTACATATTTTGTAGAGTTATATCATAGTGCTGCCGGGATAAGGCTTGATTTCTGTTCTGGTGCGGCGTCCGTCGCCGTCTTCATGCTTTCGCATCAGTTCGTTGAGACGCCATGCGGCCTCACTTATGTAGTACGTGCGGGAATGGATTTTGAATGTGTGGTCGTGGTAAGGACGCTTGTCCTTGCCCCTGCGTCCCTTCATTCGGCGCAAGGTCTGATAGCACTCTTCTTCGGTGAGTGCCATGCCGTATATCTCGCCATGATGGCTTACCAGCTCTGCAAGTGTGGCTTTCCCATTGTTGAAGCTGCCCATGAGATAGTCGCCGTAGATTTTCTCATAGAGGTCTGCCTTGGTGCCTGTCCATTTCATTTTGGTCTCGCGCTTTGATTCCTTCTTGGGAGGTGCCGAATCATTGGCGGTAGTGCGTGAAGGAATATGAATGGCTATGCGGGAGCAATACTCCCTAATAATATCCGCCACACCTTTCACAAGGTCAAGGGCCTTCTTCGCGATTGCGATTGTTTCTTTGGCGGCAACAGACGCTATGTGGATGAACGACTGGATTTCGACCTCTACGGCAAGAAGCGCGGTGCGCGCGTCAAGCCACTCCTCCGGATTGATTCTGCAAGTGGCCACTACCTCGGCTGCGAAAGTGTCATATCCGGAGTGAAGAGCCGAGTGGTCTCCGTTTTTAAGAGAAGATACAAATTGTGTTTGTAGTAAATTATTATTAATCATTTTTACTTGATTTAGTTGAACGTGGAATCGGCTGATTTTATCAACTGTTTCTGAGCTAAAAACCATAAACATACGCCTTTGGTTCGTGATGACACTTTGCATAGTAGTGAATTAAATAGCAAAATGTGTTACCTAATTGCCATTTTATGTTTCCAATGTGTTACCTTAAATATGCAAAAAGTGTAACCTTATTATTTGGATATATAGGCGTAAATTGCTAATTGTGCGAGGTATAAAAATATTACGCAAATTGCATTGATATTTTTTTATTCGATTTTTCAAAAAATGGAAGAAATATTCAAAATATCCACAAACGAAGGGTGTGCTTCCGATTCATGGAGAGCACTTCTATTCAGTCCGACTCGCGATGGGGTTGATCTTTTACTGCATCATCTTCCATTCAAGAAGGATTATGTAGACCCGTTCACTGATGAGCAGGAAGCAATGGAGGCATTGCTTTCGGGCAAATATCGTGTCCTTATTGCGGACATCACAATGTATGACACTGTTGGAAAAGAGTTGATTCAGATAGCCAGTGCAAATCATGACAAGATAAAGGCTTTTTGTGTAGCCCATTCAAGATACAGCACTGTGTCGGCGGATTCGTGGAAAGTTGGAAAGAACGGCTTCTTTTACCATATAGGCAGCGAACAGGATGCTTTTTCAGTTCCGTTGATGAGCCTGTTCAGCCATGATTCATCGCTGAAATGGGTTGGAAATGTTAAAAGTGAGTTCATGAGCATGAGGAAGGAAATCAACGGTACTCCCGGTGAAGTGGTCCTGATAAAAGGTGCACCGGGTACAGGAAAATACTGCCTGTCACAATTGGCTCATTCAAAAAGCAGCAGAAGCGCTTATCGTTTCCTTTTTGCAAACTGCAACAGTGATGATGAAGACGGCCATGTGATCTGGGGTAAGGCGGAGAAAGACTCGTTTAGAAACAATCTGAAGTCAATGTTTTCTGAAGCTGAAAAGGGCACTCTGTATTTTCATGAAATAGAGAAACTTGATTATGAGGCTCAGGAAATTTTGGCAGATGTGCTGCTTTCAAGTCTGGCAACGAGGGCACCCAAGGGAGAGCGTAGATTCAACGGTCTGGTCATATGTTCCACAAGCAGTATTCTGGAAAACCGTGTTTCGGATAAAACCTTTTCCGAGAATCTGTATAGAATAATAACTCGTCATGTGATGAATATACCGTCAATTACTGATTTTAAGTCGGACATTGAACCTATGGCGACAGAACTGCTTGATATATTTTGCGTAATAAACGACCGGGCACATATCAGTCTTTCAAAAGAATCCTATAAGAAGTTGGCAGGACATGTATGGTCGTGGAATATAAGAGAGTTGTTCCATGTTTTGCGACACGCTGCAACTGTTACGACAAGAAAGAAGATAAAGCCGGATGATATAGTTCTTACTCCTAACATTGATAAGTTTGACACAGATCATGACAAAGCAAGACTTATAAAACAGGCATTAAGGGAAAGCAGAGGGAACAAAGCTAAAGCTGCATCGACATTGCGTGTTTCCAGAAAAACACTTTATAAATGGATGGAACTCTATAATATTCCCATGAAATATCGTTAATGACTGAACATAAGCAGCCGACCACAATGAATTTTATTTCATCATGGCCGGCTGACCTAATTTTAGAATTTGGGGCCGGCGGCGCGAAACCCTCCGGGTGGAGTGGCTCCGCATCCTCCGATTATTATACGGGAACTTAACTGCTCTCGCTGGCGATAGCCGGAAGCCGCAGGTTCCGCGACCATCGTCTCTTTTGAGCCGGTTGTCTGAGATGGGTTATCTCTTACTTCGACCCTCTGTGTATCCGGCTGCTGTTTGTTCTCCATTCCGTCATCTTCCTCTTTCTTGGGAGCGAGGGCGGCAGTGATTTTGCGGTCGAGGGCGGCAAGTTCGGATTTCAAACCTTTCAGTTCGTCCTCTTTGCCCCATTGCTTGGCTACGATGGCTTCGAGTTGGGGAACGTCGGCTTTTAGTTTGGCAGTACGTTCCTCATACTGGGCAATGATGCCGGGTATCTTCTCCAGAGCGTTGACGAAGTTCATGCAGGCGGCATGGGTGTCGCTCATGGCTATGAAGCCATTGTTGTACTTGTATTTGTAGTTGCCTTCGACCACAAAGCGGTTTTGCACTGACTCTTTGCCGTCAGCCAATACCCTTTCGGATATAATGCTGATGGGGAAGCCATAGACTTCTCCGATGCGCTTGTACTGACCATGAGTGTCAGTTTTAAGTGCCAGCCCTTGCAGGTGAACGCCCATGTTCTGCTCATCACGGAGATTGCAGGTGTCGATAGTGAGATTGTTGACGGGGTTGCCGTCTTTGTCTCGCTGAACAACTTCCGCATATCGGGTAGCATCCTCTTTCATACGACTTATTGCCGCCTCGTTGTTGGCGATGTCGTGGCTGATGGTCTGGAGCCTGAACTTGGAATCGGAAATGCCCTTGTTGTGGGCTTTTCGCTCACTCTCCAGTGCCGCGATACGTTTCTCCAACTTCGCTTTCTCCAACAGGTCGGTGTTACCCGACAAGATAGCCATGTATTCCGAGAAGTTCATGCCGATCTTCTCGTCCATTGCACCCTCGTCGATTGTACGCGCTCCGAGTGCGCCGGATTTGAGTTGGTCGATGAATGTCGCCTTGCAGTGAAGAAGATTGAACTTGTAGGAGTCCAGAGATTTCTCAACCGCATAGATGATAATATCAACTTTGTTGTCGGCATAGAGTTTGGCAATCTCGTTGCCGGCCCTAACTGCCCGACCGTCACGCTGTTGCAAATCGCTTGGGCGCCAGGGTGTATCGAGGTGATGGACCGCGACACACCGCTGCTGTGCATTGACTCCAGTACCCAACATTGTCGTTGAGCCGAACAAAACTCTCACATCGCCACTATTCATCGCCTCGATGACAGCCTTTCTCGACCTTTCGGTTTTACACTCCTGTATAAACCTGATTTCGTGCGCCGGAATACCGTAATCCTCAATCAGTTTGCGCTTGATTTCGGAATAGACATTCCACTCGCCGGGCTTATATGTCCCGAGGTCGCTGAAAACAAACTGTGTACCCTTTTGAGCGTCATACTTACGGTAGTATTCAGCAATCATCTTGGCACAATGCGAGGCTTTGTTGTTCGGGTCATCCTCGGCGTTGGGGTCAATCATGCGCATATCAAGAGCCATCTTGCGGGCATAGTCCGTGGCAATGAGCATCTTCGCCTTTTCCTCAGTCTCCGACAGCGGGGCGCGTCCCAATATTGTGGCATCGCCACTCTCGGCAAACTTCATCAGTTTCTCGATAAAGGCTTCCTGCTGTGGTGTCGGAGGGATATTGTGAAGAATCTCGTTCTTCATCGGACGGTCAACACCTACATCTTCAGCAGTGCGATAGTCGGTGATTTCGTTGTAGAAAGCAGCCAACTCCGGCACCTTGATGAAGAACCTGAAGCGTTCCTTTTGGACTATATGATTTGTGACATTGAACTCAAAGTCAGTGGTCTTCTTGGCGAAGATTGCCGCCCATGCATCGAAGCATCGAATCTCCTGTCTTTCAAGCTCATTCGGTCGTAGATACTTGAACAGCAAGTATAACTCCGTCAAAGAATTGGATATAGTCGTGCCACTGAGGAATGTCGCTCCGAGGTCTTTGCCTGTACGCTCCTGAATGGTGCGTATGGCATACAACAAGTTGAGTGCCCTCTGGCTACCCTCACTGTTGCCGAGACCCGCCACACGGTCATGTCGGGTGTTGAACATCAAATTCTTGAACTGGTGACTCTCGTCGATGAATATGTGGTCGATGCCCATCTGTTTGAAATCCACAACATTGTCGCGATTCTGGTCCATCTGGTACTGAATGGTCGCAATCTTGGCGGTAAGGTTCTCCTTACGCTTGATAAGACCTTTCAGCATACCACGGCTTACATCGTGACCCTGCTGTTTCAGCACTTCGAGGTTCTCCTCAACCGTGTCAAGTTCTGCCTGAAGGATTTGCTGCTGCATTTCCGGCGACTGCGGTATCTTGCCGAACTGGTCGTGCGACATTATCACACAGTCATAGTCGTTGTTCTTGATCTGGTTGAAGAACGCCACACGGTTGTCAGCCTTGAAACTCTTTTCATCGGCAAACAGTATCCGGGCGTTGGGATAGGCTGACTGATAGGTCATGGCAATCTCGGCTATATTGGCTTTCAGGCCGATAATCATCGGTTTATGAGCCAGTCCGAGACGCTTCATCTCATGCGTTGCAATGCACATTATCAATGTTTTACCCGTCCCACAGGCTAAGCACGTAGCGCCTTGCCGTCCTTTCAGACGGCAGGTTTCCACATACTCGCCACCGAACCGTACGTA
>VSPO01000214.1 GCA_009775375.1 Muribaculaceae bacterium
GTGGTTTTCGTCTCGTCCCCCTCCCGGGCCGCATCGATCCACAACGTGCCTTACCGCAATATGCAGTCCTACATCAATCCCGAGGTGTCGATGCCGGAATCGGAGATGGCGCGTTACGCATGGGCTGTCTATGGCAGTGGTCGTAAGTACAATCAGGTGACATCTTCCAAGCATGGCATTAAAGCCATCGTCAACAACATCTACTCAATCGGCGACTACTTCTTCATCGACTACTCATTGCAGAACAAAACGAAGATTCCTTACGACATCGAGGAACTGCGTGTCAAGCTGACTGACAAGAAGGAGGTAAAGGCGACCAACTCACAAACTATCGAACTGACCCCGGCTTACTCGCTCAATCTCGCCAAACGCTTTAAGAAGCATTACCGCAATGTGCTTGTATTGCCTAAACTGACTTTCCCGGATGAAAAAGTGCTTCGCCTCGAAATCTCGGAAAACCAGATAAGTGGTCGCGTCATCACGCTGACCATTGAGTATGAGGACATTCTCAATGCCGACGGATTTGATTCCGACATACTCAAAAAGATTCCTTATGGCTATCAGCCCCACATCTATAAATAACCTGCCACTATGAAGAAGATAATCCTCGCTCTCGTATGCGCCATCGTATCTGTTGGCGCATACGCACAGGGAAAACTCACCGTCAATGCCGGATTCCTTTTCCCTTCAACGCTCAATGCCACTCTCGGCTATGAACACTCGTTTTCCTACGGCAACGCCGTGGAAGTGTTCGGAGAAATCGGCGACCACTGGCGCACGTCTCCCGGTGAGTTTTGGAAAGGCTATTACTGGGATGGCGGCATCCTATACAAGCATCGCCTTGTACGCTACAAGAACGGTATGCTCCGCTTCCGCTTCGGGCCGCAGTTCGGAGCCGTCGAACGTAAGTTTTTCCTCGGGGCGGAAGCCGGGTTTGAATACAATTACGTCTTTCAAAACGGTTGGGAGTTCTCGCTGATTCAGAAGAACAATGTCAACTTCCTGCACGGCGATACCTTCCGGAATGGCTTACTTATAGGCTTGAAGATTCCTTTCTAACAATACAGTCTATGGCTTTTGAAGAAACCCGTGAACAACAGCAGATGTACAACTACTTCCGTAGCTGCATCTATGTGTTCCTTATAATAGAGATTGTGATGAATCTGCCGATTACTGCGGACAACCGTATCACGCAGTTCACACTCGACCTGCTCGGACGCTTCAAGGTGTTCAACTCTGTGGCCGTATGCAAGATGATCGAGCTTGTCTGCATCTGTGTGGTCTGCATCGGCACAAAGGCGAAAAAGGCGTTGAAGTTCAACGTAAAGACGATGGTCATCTATCCGGTCCTTGCGGGTTTGACCCTCGTAGGGCTGTGCTTTATCTTCCATGGCGTACCCCTCGGCATGGAGATGATGGGCTTCCCGGCCAACCGCATAATCTATGCCTTCTGCTCGATAGCCGGAACGATGCTCGTTCACCAGGGACTTGACGGAATCGCCAAGTATTACAACCACCGTGTCGGCGATGACCGCTTCAACTTCGAGAACGAATCGTTCCAGCAATCGGAGAAGAAAGTTGTGAATCCATATTCGGTGAACATTCCGATGATTTACTACTATAAACGCAAGATGCACAACGGGTTCATAAATTTGACGAATCCGTTTCGCGCGACCATTGTACTCGGAACACCGGGGTCGGGCAAGTCTTTCGGGATCATAGACCCATTTATCCGCCAGCACTCTGCGAAAGGTTTTGCGATGATGGTATATGATTACAAGTTTCCGACATTGGCAAAGACGCTTTTCTATCAGTATTGCAAGAATAAGAAGAGCGGTAAATTGCCGAATAACTGCGGTTTCCGTATCGTAAACTTTACGGATGTGGAGTATTCCAACCGCATTAATCCCATCCAACGGAAGTATATCCCCGACCTCGCGGCTGCTTCGGAAACGGCCGCGACCCTGTTGGCTTCGCTAAACAAGGGCGGCGGTGAGAAGAAAGGCGGCTCGGAGGCGTTTTTCACCAATTCTGCCGAGAACTTCCTCGCGGCAATCATCTATTTCTTTGTAAACCTGCACCCGACAGGATTCAAGGACGGCAAGAAGCTGAAACGCTTTATCACCTATGAGGGAAAGAAGTTAGAGATTGTCATGCGCAACTGGTTCGACTACAACGCCATCGACGAAAAGGGCGAGGTCGTGCTTGACTTCATAGATGACCAGAGTCGTAACCTCTCGATTGACGAGGACGGTATGTTCGTAGAGCTTAACGGCTTCTCCTATACCAAGCGGACCGGCGAGACTGTGAAAATCGACCGCTGTTGGTATGAGGACGAGCACGGCAACGAGGTGGAGCCGGACACCATAACAGGCGAATATTCCGATATGCCGCACGTCCTTTCATTCCTTGGTCACGGCTACAAGGAGATTTTCGACATACTGATGCAGGATGACAAGATAGCCTCGCTCATGGCTCCTTTCAAGTCTGCCTTCGAGAACAAGGCTAATGACCAGCTTGAAGGTATGGTGGGTACTCTCCGTGTCAATGCGGCCCGACTCGTATCTCCCGAAGCCTACTGGGTGTTCACCGGCGACGATTTCGACCTCAAAATCTCCGACCCTCAGAATCCGAGCTATCTCATCATCGCCAACGACCCGGAGAAGGAGCAGGTAATCGGTTCGCTGAACGCCCTTGTGCTCAACCGCCTGATTACCCGTGTCAATTCCAAGGGAAACATCCCGGTGAGCATCATCGTCGATGAGCTGCCGACGCTGTATTTCCACAAGATAGACCGACTAATCGGTACAGCCCGAAGCAACAAGGTTGCTGTGACACTCGGTTTTCAGGAACTTCCCCAGTTGGAGGCTGATTACGGAAAGGTGGGTATGCAGAAGATAATCACCACCTGCGGTAATATCTTCATGGGAGCCGCCCGTAACAAGGAGACACTCGAATGGGCGCAGAATGACGTATTCGGAAAGGCGAAGCAGACATCGACCTCGATAACCATCAACGATTCAAAGGTGTCTACGCAAATCTCGGAACGTCTTGACTTCCTCGTTCCGGCGGCGAAGATAGCGGACATGGCTACGGGCTGGCTCGCGGGTCAGGCGGCGCGTGACTTCACCGCCACAGACAAGAGCATGATGAGCCACTTCAACATCGAGCAGTCCGAGGAGTTCAAGACGACCAAGTATTTCTGCAAGACCAACTTCGACATGGACGAAATCAAGCAGGAGGAAGCCCACTACGTTGAGTTGCCCAAAATTTACGAGTTCAAGGACGAGCGAGAAAAAGAAATAATGCTCAACCGAAACTTCAAGCGTGTCAACCAGGAGGTCGAGGAGATAATCCGAGTCCTCGCAGGCAAGGGATAATCAATCAGAATAATGGAAGCAATCACCACCACACCCAAACCATCTTCAGTGCCTCTGTCGCTCAGATTGAGCGGCAGCGCACTGAAAGTCATAGCCGTCCTCTCGATGTTGGGAGACCATTGCGCCTACTACCTTATGGAGCATGGCACCCCGGCTTATGAAATACTACGTTGCTTCGGAAGAATTGCGTTCCCGGTATTCGCTTTCCTTATAGCCGAAGGGTTCGCTAACACCCGAAACCGAACACGCTATCTGCTGATAATCCTCGGCTTCGCAGTTATCAGTGAACTGCCGTGGTATCTGCTGAATGGAGCCGATGGCACCCACAACATTATGTTCACACTCGCCCTTGGAGTCGTGGCACTCGCCGCTTTTGACCGACTGTGCGAGCACGGCCCGATATGCTTTGTCGCAATGCTGCTTGTGGCATCACTGGCTTGGCTAATTGGCGCTGACTATGAATGGCAGGGAGTGCTGATGATAGTCATATTCTATATCCTTCGCCGTCAGACCATTGAGCCGTGGCAACCCCGCCATAAGGTAAACTGTCCGGCCCAGTCACTCCGACAGGTCATCTTCGCATTTCCTCTCATGGCAACCTATGGACTGACCGGAGCAATCCTAACGTCAGCCATCATATTTCTCTACGACGGCACCCGGGGCTGCATAAAAGACGCAGTAGCCAAATACAGCTTCTACGCCTTCTATCCGTTGCATCTACTGCTTATCCACATTATATTTTGATACTCCTCGACTTATAACGCCTCAAACGTTATACTCCTTCCTTTAGCCTCTGAAGTTCCATCGTAAGTTGGACATTCCTGCATGTTAGAGTTTCGACATCCTTTCGGAGTTTTGAAATCACCTCCATATAGGCTTTGAGTCCTACTCTCTGGTTATGCAGTTTGGTCAGAAGTTTTTCGTGTGATTTGATTTCGGACTCCTCGATTTCAGCACGAAGATCCTCCACCTGCCATTCAAGAAACTCAATGCGTTTCTGTTGTTCTTGGATTATCTCTTTCTGTTTGCGGTCATAATCCTTATAACCGTTTAGCAGTTTCAGGTACATTGCTCCCGAAACTACATCTGTTGGATGAATTTCCATATTAAAAATTAAGGGTTTTGCCGGAATATTCCGATTGTGAATACAAAATTATATTAAAAATCAAGACGATGCAACAACCATAGGATGAAAAGAACCGTTATAACAGCACCTGTAATCGTAAAGGTGCCACTGGTAAACCAAGGCTGATAGACAGCAGGCAAGAGGAAAGGAAAACATCTAATGAACGGGCTTATGCCCGCGTTGTGAGAAATGTGGAAGCCTTTCCTCTTTTTTGCGTCTGCTGGTCAATGCTGATTTACCATCGAAAGCAGATAAAATCTGGGATAGCGGTTTACATCAACGCCATGCGCCATCGCCGTCAGCATATGTATCGCCGCCATAGTCTGGGCATATATTCCGACTGAATTTTTGACACTTACATTCTCCAGCCACTCTTCTGCGGAATCGAGCCAACCATGGTTCGTCACGTTGAAGAATGCGTTGTGCCCTCTTGTGTAATCGAGCATCCATTTCCAAGGCTCGTCGCCACGACTGTTGTATATGAAATCAGGCTTTACACCTCGCGGATCTGTTATTGTCACACAGCTTCCGATACCGAAGTTGAAAATGAACATCACCGGAATATTGAGGTACTCACACATTTCATAGACCTCCTGCCACATGGAAGTGTCATCATCGGCCAATAGGACTATATCACACTGATAGTTCTCTATTTCTTTCGGAGTGGTTATTGCCCTAACTTCCGGCAGTCCGATTCTCGATATGCCGTCGTGGAGAACTTTTGTGAATTGATTCTGAAATATGCCTATTCTATGATAGGTAGAGACCATCGAGGTCTCGGCTTCCAAACAAGTTTCTTTTTCTGTCATTGGATATAAGTTTTGATTTCTGATGCAAAATTACATCCAACGAAAAACTTTGTCATCACCCAAAAGGGTAGTTTTTCATTTCCGAACAGACGGAATATAAAGAATTACACTTTTGGGTATGATATTTCGCCATTGAATCCGAGTCTCAGTAATCAAGCAGTCGACCGCAATCATGCCAGTCTCCAATCATTTCGCCTCGCCCGCTTGCCTCAATAAGTTTTGTAAGTCGGGAAGAAAACAGTTTTTTGTCCGACTTTTTCGCCTGGATATTGTCGATTCTTACACGTTGGTACAAGGATGGGAATGAACGGAAGTTTGACCATGCAACAGGATTGGCTTCAAATTCTGTGATAATGTCAGGTTCAATTACAAATTCAGCATCGAGGTCAGGACATGCGGTGCGACCTTTCTCTGTCATCATGCCGAATTTTTCGAGGCGGCGGCAACGCTCCTTGTTGAGTTCCGTCCAGCGTCCGTTCTTCGTACGAGGACCGAAACGCTGCAAAGTAACTCCATCAACATTCTTGACCGTGGAATCTATCCAGCCGAAGCATAAAGCTTCTTCTACGGCATCGAGATACCACAAGGCATCAACCGGCGGTGTCTTACCACGTTTAACGGCAACCCAGCATTCCTTTTCGGTCTGATGGTTGTCTATTAGCCATCTGCGGAAGTCCTCGCGTCTACATATACAGAGAATATTTACCGGAGTCATACTACATTTTGTTATTGGTCTGATTTTTTGAAGAGATAAATCATATCCCTGATAGTGACACCTTCCTCAACAATAGGATTGGGATAGTTGTCAGTGAAGAAATTGGGGATTCTATGTGAGTACAGATAGCCGCAAGACCGGTAGAAACGAAGTGTCGAGGGTGTTTCCCCGGTACCGAGGATTATTTTCCTGTCGGGATACACTTTCTCCACATATTCGAGCATCTTCCGGCCTATACCTTTGCGACGGTAAGCGGCAGCAACCGCCAGATTCTTTATCTCAACAGAGCCGTCGTTATTCTCAACCGTCACAATAACTGCCACATCTTTATTGTCAATCGAACCGACATAAAGGCTACCCCGGTCGAGATACCTCATTATCATATCTTCCGATTCATCGCCAATGAGCAACAAGTCCATGAAATCCCGCTTGTCATATTCAACTTTTCTTATAGTAAACGTAGGAAGCATGATTCACCCGTGATTAAACGAATTTAGCCGTTCTCAAAGAGCCCTTCAAAAATCATCGCGGATTCCTCCGACAAACGCCGGGTTGCAGCTATGCTTTGAGCCAAAACGACTCCTTTTGAATTGATTCGCAATGGCTTCTCTTTACTCTTAGGATAGCCGAACCGAAGAAGTGGCACAAGCTCATCAGGAACGAGGCGTGGTTTGATAACGCTACCATTCTCTCCCCATACTGCCCATTCGGCACAGCAATTAAACGGTTCCTGATGCTTGCAATGAGGTTTGTCTGCGGGAATAATCATCGTGAGATTCTCGGGCACACTCAGGAGACTTTTATAAGAAGCGTCTTTTGCGCAAAAGAATGTGTCGGATGTCTTAACGACAACGCCTTCAGGAATAAGAGACCTGTAATAATCACCAAGTTCTCTTACGCAATAATCAAAAGCCCTCTCCTTATGAGTCACTTCCAGTCGTGTCATTATGTAGAGATGTCTGTCGAGCAATGAGACCGGAAATACGACATCACCCTCTTTTATCGATGCAATTGACGGCATCCTTGAGTGGATGATGCCGAACACTACTTTTATAGGTCCGTTGTCATCTGCTTTATTTAGTTCGTCCAACCAGTCCTGGGGCCAATAAACAGTATAATATGCCATATAAACTTCACTTAATTGCTGCTGTTATAGTTGCGTTTTATATCCGTAGTGCAAATTTAGTGAAAATAGGCGAGATGATGAAGCACTTACAGCTGTTTCAGCACCTTGATGATGGCGCGGATATAGCCGGGGTCTTCGGCATAGCCGATGTCGCGGAGCCAGCGGAGATAGTCGCCTCCCTTATAGCGGTACTGGACTTTCGTATAGTAAGCGCGGACGCTCTCGGTCCAGTGGCTGAACTCGTAGTAGGTCTTGGTGCGTGGATTAGTCAGACCGAAGAGATTGTGCTTGTTGCGGCAGACGGACGAGCGGAACCAGCCTGTCTCCAGTATTGCCTGTGCCAATACTATCTTAGGATGCCGGATGCCGTTGCGCTTTATCTCCGTGAGGAGATTGGGAATGGTCAGCTCCGGCAGATTTGCCATGGAGTCGGATTGATACCTGTTGGATTCACACCTATTATATAATGTGTGGCCGGAGGAATTTGAGGATGGTTTGGCGCCGTACTTGTTCACGTTCCGTTTTCGGTCAGATGGCTCAGACGGTGTTGTAGCCGTGATTGAGTCGGATTTGGAGGTATAATCAGTTCCCGAAGTCTCTTTTTCTTCTTTTGTCTCCTTATTATTAACGGTTTGCATATTTGTGGCGGCGATTTCGCGTCCGAAATTGCCGTCTGAACTGATTGTGTTAAACTGCGCCTGCGTATTGACCGTGAAGGTCAGCAGCAGGAATATGGCGATAATAGTGTTGTGCATTTCTTTTTGCGGGTTGAAGTGAAAATAATTTTGTGGTGTTCAAGCGGTTCGCATCGCAAATTTAATCCACCAATATCTACCGAATGGAAA
>VSPO01000215.1 GCA_009775375.1 Muribaculaceae bacterium
GTATAGATTGCCGCAGTGGCAGCGAGCAGCGTACGGGAGAATTCAGGTTGACGCATGATCTTGTTAATAGTTTCCGGAACGCTTTGAATTTCTTCTGGATTGCAGCGTTTAATTGCCAGCCAGCCAGGCCTGGTTTTTCCCTGGTAAAAGTCTTTTAGCCAGTCCGCAATTTCCGCAAATGAATTTTCAAACGGCGCAACAAGCTGATCCCGATTTTTCCTGATTTTTTGTGTCCATTCTTCGGAATATTCAAGCATATTTTTGATGGAATCAATCAATGTCGTATAATTATAAGCAGTGACACCACCGCTCCATTCGTTGCTTTTTGCTTCTGTAGTGACCCAGGGCTGGAAGTAAATTGCGCCACGTAAAGTCGTGAATGCAAAAGATTGGGCAATATGGGACAAATCAGTAACAAGAGCAAGCCCGCGTGAAAATGATTCCGCCCGTCCTGGCTGGCTATCCAAAATAAAGCGCTTTTCATCTGCAAAGGCCGCGCAAACATCTTTTACTTCATCTTTATCAATATCTATCCTGTAGGGCCGAAAAATGACATTGAGATCCGGAAAATTGGAAAGCAGCGTACGGATAATCCTTTTGCCATGTCTATTAAACCTCTTCCCCCCCATATCCATATTGTAGTCTATGCCCACTGGAGCATATACAACTGAATCTGGCTTGCGCCTCTGTTCCTTGATTTCACGCGCAAGGATATGCATCCTGGGATAGCCCTGGGGTATTATATGGAAAACTGGATTTTTGCGTGTTGCTTCTTTTATATTCAGCATCCCATTCCACAAAGATGGAATCTTTTCACGGCTTTTTTCATCCAGCGGGAATGAAACCATATGAGCGTCAAGTAACGATCCATAAATAGTCCAGTTTGGCAAAGCTGTGTCCTTGGCTGTGCCAAAACCATGCGTGCAGCCTAACACCCTGGATTCCTGGGGAAATAGGCCGCAATCCATGTCGGAAATTATAAACACTTTAATTCCAGAAAGGCGCGATATTTCTTCTCTTTCAATTACAGCCTGAAATTGCGCGGAATCAAGGCAACATTTATTTTCGCTTTCAGGAGTTTTAATTCCAATGGTGGCAAAGCCGTTTCGCCCCAAATAATCTGCCAGGGGATTGAGCCATTCATCCTGGGAAACATTTGTATTGCTGATAAAAAAAGCGACTGTAAAAGCGTTTTCAGGCAAGGTGGATAAAGCCGCGTTGAGGCTTTCCGCGCTTTTATATATTTGATTTCCAGGCATCAATATTCCTTATGCTCTTTGTATAAATTATTCAGCGCAATCCCGTTTCGGTTTGCGATTTTCAATATGTTTCTGGCGACAGCCCCCATGCCTGGCAAGGACATGGATTCAGGTTTATTGAGTTCGCAAACAATTCTTGATTTGCGGGCAAGGACATCCGCAGGCTTCTGTTGGCCGGGAAAATGAGGCAGGCCAAAGAAATTCAGCAGCGCGTAATCCAGCCATTTTTCGCCGACTTGCCTGAACCAGTCCAGAGGCGACCTGCAAAAAATATCCGGCAAGTTTGTCACATTTTTCGGCACAGGCTGCAATGCCCTCCATAATGAAGCCACAGGGCTTTGCAGCATTCGTTTAAATTTCAGGATTTTTTTTCGCCCCTTCCAGAGGCTGGCTTCACGCAGAAGTTTTTCCCAGGCGGCAAAATTTTTTTCCGGCGCAAAACCTTTTGCCGTATTTATGGCATTTTCGCCCATCTTTACACGCAATTCTACATTTCCCATCAATTTTTCAAGACAATGCGCGAGTGATTCAGCAGTATCGGCCTTTGCCAAAAAACCGTTATAGCCATCTTTGATAATGTCATTTGTCCCGGGGCAAGAGGCGAAGCCAACGCACGGCAATCCCGCGGCCAGGGCTTCAAGCAAGGAATGCGGACATCCTTCGGCTTCAGACGGCAGGCAAAATAGATGGCTGTCCGCGTAATGTCTGGCAAGGGCGTCCTGGGAGTTCGTATTTGGCAGCAAATACACGCGATTTTCAATTTTTGCTTCGGCGATTGCGGCTTTTACCAGGCCAAGTTCAGGGCCGGATCCAATAATTTCAAGCCGCCATTCCGGATAGTGCCGGCAGACCAAAGCAAAGGCCCGGACGAGAAGCGGCAGCCTTTTTTCAACTGCCAGCCTGCCCGTATATAGCAGAGTGAATTTGCCGTTTTCATCCGGAATGTCCGGCTTTGCCAGAATTTTGGCTTCAGGTTCCGGATTACTGATGGCGACTAGCCAGTTTTGCAGGTCTTTGGGAAACGAATTTTTAAAAGAGGGCATAAGCAAGTGATAAAATTCCACTTGTCCTGCCGCAAGCTCGCGCAAGCGCCTGTTCATCCACATTTTCGTAATGCAATAGGGAGGACAGCCGCGTTCGGAAATTATAACAGGAAAAGGAGAGGAGCGTAAAGCGGCCAGGGCATCCAGATTCCATAAATCCCCGCCCATCAGAACTACAACATCGGGATTGACTTCGTTGGCTATATTCCTGATCCTGTCCGCGACTCCATGCCCGGCATAAATATTAATGCTGATAATTTTTACAGATTCGGGAAAGGGATATTGCAGCCCCTCCTTGCCAATCGGCAAAAAAGTAACATGAGTTATGGCATGGCCTCTGGCGCATAAATAATCATAAAGCTGTGCATAAAATTTGGGCACGCCGCCTATGCGTCCAAGATAGCTCTGGCCAATTACGAGTATGTTCATCCTGTCTTTATTCATCGTAACCGGAACAAACCTTTCGCAAATACAGTTGCGGTATTGCGCAACATTAGAATGGCGGATTTGGGACTTTTAAATATTTGCCGCCAATCTGGAGAATTGATGGCGTAGGCCGTGTCTTTTAAAGGTTTATATAAACTATGCCATTCATTATATGTTTGCCATCCCGGATAGGGCTTGAGATATCGTTTGGCTTTATTGTTTGCCTCATCCCAGCTTGTCGAAGCCATCTTCAAAAGAGTTTTCCGGGCCAGCACCGCAAGCGGTTCCTCCATTTTATGTTCGCAGGCATTGGCAACGAACGCCGGAGAAGGATTGGTCAATAAAGCCCAGAAAATATCTTCCTGACTTTGGGGAAGGGGCTTATCTTCCATCCTCGCCCCAGCCAGATAGTCGCCGTATGCGGACATGGCGACCGGTATTCTGTTGCAGGCGGCAACTGCCTCGATTGTGGCTGCTCCAGAGTATCTGGCAGCGCCAAGTCTTTCATGATACGAAGAAAATATTTTGGAGTTAAGGCGACAGGGAGCCTTGGACATGCTTGCGCAGTGATTCTTGTTCCTGGCGCATGCCTGCAAATGAGATTGCCAAAAACTGCCGACCATGTCGTCTGAATTGTAAAATGGCCCCTTTGAGCAAAAAGCGAATGGCATGGGAATGATATTTTTTGTTTTGCCCTGCAAACAGTCCGGATTTTGCCCGGTAAACAATGATACGATCACTCCGTTCTCAGCCGATCCATAGCCATTGGCCAGAACTTTCTCGTGCGATCCATTTGGATATAGATAAGTCAGGGGAGCTGAAAGGCAAAATATGCCGGATTCTTTATTTAAACCTTGCGCAAGTATATTTAATGCGCCGCTCCCTGGCTTGATGACTGGGGAAAGGTAAAAAAAAGTATCCCCTTTTGCCTGAGCCTGTGCCTCAAGACGTGTTTCAAACACCCCCGTATTATCGGTCGCAAATAGATAAAAATCATCCCCGAAAAGAGCTTTGCCTTTGGCTTCGCATTCCGCAAGCGGCGTATCAAGCAAGAGCGATGTCGCAAGGATCACCTCGCATTGCCCGGCAATCTCCAGCTTTATTTGTTCCAGCAGGGGAAGAATATTTTCCCAGGGATCGTAACCGTCGATTATGAAGGAGATCACGTCAAAAACCAAAAAATCCAGACAAAAGTATTCATTTAGCGCGCAGGGTGTTCTTTCTGGACAGAACGCAGCGTCTTTAGAAAATGCAGACCAAATTCCGGATATTTTTCGCAAGCTTCATCTAGAGCATGACATTCTGGATCTTCTATTTGCCTTTTATAAAAAGATGTGAAGAAACTGTCCGCAAGATTTGCAAGGTGGCGGAAATAACGGCCTTTGAAATGCTGATTTAATATGTTTATTGTTTCTACTTCATGCATTCCGTGTTCCGCAAAGTGCTTGTCCCGATCAATAAAGGCCGAGCTGTAGAGAGCGGAAGAATGCCTTCTGTAAACGGACATGACGCGGGGGATAAAGCCGATCTTGCCTGTTTCGGCATGGAGCAGATGCCAGTACCAATCGCCAGGGCATAGGTAAGGATTGAACCATTCGGGGAGACCATCGCGAAAACGCCAGCGATAGACAACCGAATTTGTCTGGATAAAGTTGCCCTGAACCAAATCGGCGAGATAGAAACGCTGTTTGCTTTTTCTGGGCAATTGTTCCAGCATGGGAAAGATGAAATCATCCCTTTGCCCATTCTCGAACTTTACATGCACAGGATGGAAACAGACCGAGCAATCCTTGTTTTCTCTGAGAAAATCAACCTGCATTTGCAGTTTGTTTGGATCGGTAAAGTAATCGTCGCCATCACAGAGGGCGGCATATTCGCTTTTGCATGCGGAGAACAGCATTGATACATTTCTGCTGGCTCCCTGGCCAGGCATATAAATAGGGCGGATATGCGGATGTTTCACCGCATAGTTGTCAATTATATCCTGAGTGCCATCATCTGATGCGTCGTCAATAATTATATGTTCTATAGGGAAATCTGTTTTCTGGGCGATCACGCTTTCCATGCAGTCGGCAATATAATCTTTGTGATTGCGCGTCATGGTAAGGACGGAAAGAACAGGCTCTGGCCGCGGTATCTGGAAATTGGGAATCCAGTTATTTTGCGCCCTGAAATCCTCAAGCGTTTTGGCCAAAACAGCTTGTTCGGTGGATAATTCGCCAGGAAAATCGCGAAAATATCGCAATAAATCAAAACGCAGATTTTCGGGCATCGCAGCCACGAATGGCCGAGCCTGGCTATCTGTTATGGTTGGAAATGGAGCTGAATAGAGTTCGGCCTCATTCCAGGCGGGATAATCCGTAAAGACGGGATATCCCAGCAGTTCTTCAAGCTCGGCATTATCAGCCTGAGCATCGGCAATAAAAGTTTGCGCTATTTTTTCCGGCAAAACGCCTGTGAATTTCGCGAAGCCTTCCTCTTTTCCCACATGGCGCAGCATGGCCCAGAATGTATGCCGATCATGGATAACATTGCCTCCCCGGGTAAAGCAAAAATCGTAGGTCGCGGCATGCAGATCAAGTGCGGGAAAGTTGTCAGGCAAAAAATTGGAAGATGAGCCCTGAAATATGTCCTCCGGCAAAGAAATGGTTTCCGCGGCTTTTTCCATAGTTGCTTCTTTTGAAAGCGGCGTGTAAGGGCTGGCATCGATAAATGCGCAGGAGTTTCCAAAATTGTCTATCAAGGCAGACTGCATGGGCGTATATTTGAGTGCATGGGGCAACGTGGATGCAATATCCACAAGATTTTGGCAAGTATATTTCCGCCAGCTCAACATTCCCCATTGTTTTAACGAATAGTCCTGGCGCTGGGCAATTATTATGGGTTTTATGTTATATTGTGAGAAGACTGGAGAAGATTCCAGCCACAATTTCAACTGGCTGATGCCCTCAAGGGTAAGCAGCGACATATTCCATAAAAGGTTTACATTTTTGCTTTCAAACGCTAACTTATTATGGATTTCATCCAGCTGTTTTTGATAATAGTTTTTATGATCCGGGGAAATAGCCGGATTTACCAGTTGTGAAAGAAGCAGTGGTGCCTGATCAATACCATATCTTTGCCAGTTATCAAGAGATGTAAATTGGTAAAGAATACCATGTTGATCAAGTTTGGCTTTATTCTGTAT
>VSPO01000216.1 GCA_009775375.1 Muribaculaceae bacterium
ATCGGACAGTTGAATTAAGTCTGACATACGCATCATCAAAACGGAGGCTTTTGTCAGATCAAGTTTGAACTACTACACATTATGCCATCATGTAATGACTTATATGTGTTCTCCACTATTTCCTGTTCAAAATTTCTGGTTTCAAAATTTCGCCCAGAAAGCAGGCTAACCAGATCTCCCAATTTGCCGCGGGAAAATTTGTAGGTGAATGCTACCCTGAGTATGTCCACATAAGTGGGATCATAAATGGCGTCATTTTCATTCTTCAGCCAGCTGATTGCAGAAAAATATTCGGTATTGACAAATTCCTTGTCATTTTCTTTCAACTTGCCAAAAAATTCCGGCCTCAGCGCCAAATGGCTGAAATGATCTATGCATTTGCGGAGCATGTTTCCGCCGTATGATTCATTGGCCGCAATTTTGGACATTACAAAATCAGCCTGGTTTAAAACAACTCCTTTGCTGTTTATCCTGATAAAAATTTCAGTCACAGAGTCTATGTCCAAATTTCCATCCAGATGGATAATTCCAATTTCCTTATGGATAATATTCCCCAGCTCCCCAAGAATTTTATTTAATTTTTTTCTGTCGAAAGCCGGATTAAATTCAAGATAATTATCGCGTAATTCGAATGGATCAATATCTCCTTTCAGAAACGGAGAAATATCTTTTATCCAGCGGTTATCTTTGGCAATGGCCGCATTAAAAACCTCAAAACGTTTTTCCAATGGATTAAAAGCAATCTGGATGCGAATATCTTCAAAATCTGTATTCTTGACCGTATGGCCAAGTATTGCTGCTGTCAGGGCTGTTATTCTTTGCTGTCCATCAATCAAAATTTTCTTCCCTGTCGCTTTGGAGCCATCCTTCAACTTCACGTCAGGATTTTGCCATGTGACAATATACCCTACAGGAAAGCCGCTATAGAGACTGTCAATAAGATCACGTACCTTAGCGGCATCCCAGACGAAAGGACGCTGTATTTCAGGAATGGCTATTTCCCCGCTCTCCACATAATTGAGCAATTGTTTGACCTGGGAATGTCCAACAGAATACTTTTGTTCGGAATTCATATCACCTGCCCCAAAACGAATTGGATGTTGAAAAAAAGTCTATAATCTTCCCTGAAATCGCGCCATTTTCATCTGCTCAAAAAACCTCCCTTCCCTCAGCCAGATTCAACAAGGCGGGAAACGCGTATGTCGCGGATCGGCTTCCCTTTGCGGGTTCAATAATTTTCAGAATGCCATTTTTGACCAGCAAGGGGAGAATACGTCTTACTGTCGCGCTGGGAATATGAGTCGCTTTTGCATAACGGCTGCCTGTAAAAATCGGAGTGCTGAATATCCCATCAAGCGCCTGAATGAGATATTGGGAATTGACAAGCCTGGGGATGGCCTCTTTCATTTCTTCATATAGATCCAGAATTGCGTTGGCCTTGTTTGTGTTTGCCCACGCCTGTTCTTTAAGTGCGTTCATAAAAAACACGCACCATTCAGTCCAGTTTCCATTTTGCGACACTGCTCTTAATTTGTCGTAATACTCTGACTGATTGTTTTCAAAAAATTCGCTTATATAAAAATTTGGACGCCCGATAATCCCATTCTGCCAAAGAAAAAGCGGAATGAACATTCTGCCGATTCTGCCGTTGCCGTCCAGAAATGGATGAATCGCCTCGAACTCAACATGCAGCAAGGCCAACTGAACCAGCTTGTCAGGGAAAGGAACATGGATAAAATTTTCCCATGCATTCATTGCCGCCGGAAGCTTGTCCGCGCTGATCGGAATAAAGCTGGCTTCCTCGACCGCGCATCCGGCGGGGCCTATCCAGTTTGGAATTTTACGGAATTCGCCAGGCGATCTGTTCTGACCGCGCACTCCAGATAAAAGCACGCCATGCAATTGCCTGACGAGCCTTTGAGACAGCGGCAATGTTTGCAGGAGCTTTTCAGCTTCATGCATGGCGGCCCGATAATTCAAAATTTCAAAGATGTCGTTTCTTCTCTCGCCCTGGAACTTGTCGCTATTGTTATTGGCCTCATATTCCAGCACGTCCCCCATTGTTGCCTGTGTTCCCTCAATTCTTGAGGACAGGACAGCTTCCTGGGTGGTGAGAGGCGAAAGCAACACATCCGCATTGGGTATTCGGCTTAATCTTCCGCCATAATCGGCGATCGCCGCGCTTGCCGGGCCAATAAGCGGGATTATGCGCTCCCATTGCAGATCCGGCGGTGGAAATTTGCCATAATGATATTGAATGCTCATATATTTCTTGTCGTAGTAAATAGGGCCACTGCCAGTGGTATAATTGCCGCTCATTTATCGCATTTTTTGAGCGACAAATCAATTTGTTGCGCGCGAATGAGCAGCAATTTGCAAATCCGGCTTCATAACATTGATTTTCCCTTTATTTACGCGCTTTTCTTTTTTGATCCGTTTTTTCTGATTTTCACAGTGTCGGTATCATCCCTTGCAAAATCCGGTTTTGTATCATCACGAACAGAGCCAAACAAGTTTCCCGCCACGCTGGAGGCTTTCTTGAGAGCGTCGTCATGCAAATGGGCATATCGCTGGGTCATTTGCGGGCTGGAATGGGTGAGCAGCTTTTGCAATTCATACATTG
This sequence comes from Muribaculaceae bacterium, assembly GCA_009775375.1. Lineage (GTDB taxonomy): Bacteria > Bacteroidota > Bacteroidia > Bacteroidales > Muribaculaceae > Lepagella. Next base: position 2,624 of record VSPO01000216.1, read on the forward strand.
ATACCTGCCCGGAGCTGGCAAGCCACGAGGCGAAAGAATGCCGCAAGCCATGCAGAGGCCTGAAGGAATCAGGCAATCCAGCTTTTTCGCGCACCCGCTTGAGCATTGGCGAAATATTGGTAAGCGGTTTGTCGTCATACCGGCCTGAAAAAACATATTCGCTTGCCGATTTCGGTATTGCCTCCAGCACTTTTCGCGCCTCGTCATTCATCGGGATAATTTCGGTTTTGCCTTTCTTGGCCACATCCCCGCGCAAGGTGATAAATCCGCGCTCGAAATCGAGATCCGACCATTTGAGATTGAGCAAAGCGCCCTTGCGCATGCCAGTGAACATGGCAAGCCTCACAATGGATGCCTGTACCTGATCCGGTTCCTCGTCAAGGGCTTGCAGCAGCTTTTGCGCCTGCTCATGGGTAATGTTTTCCGTGAGCTTGTTGTCCACCACAGGCAATTCAATATGCTGCAATGCGCCAGGAATGAAGTCCACATAGCCTTTGCGCAAGGCGAAATTCATGAGGCGCTTTACCAGCATCAGCACATGTTTTACTGTCTGTGGCGATTTGCCGGCCTTTTCCATTTTTGCCCTGAGTTTGTCCAGATCATTCACCGACAAATCCGGAATGCTCTTCCCGCCAATGACAGGAGCGACATGCAGGTTGTAGCGAATTCTGTCATCTTTACTGATCATCTATTTTATATTTAAACACATCCTGCTTGCGCAAAACAGGCCTGAATCAGATGCGGATGGGAGCG
>VSPO01000217.1 GCA_009775375.1 Muribaculaceae bacterium
AAGTCGGACTGTATGGAAAGAAAGACGTCTATCTTCTCACCTATAAGATAATTTTTTAGATATTCAATATAATCATGCTGGCCGGAATGCCTGACTACCAGAAAAGGAATAGCGCCTGGTATCTCAAAGACGGGAGAAACGGCTCTGGAAAGACCTTCCCAACCCAGGAGCAGGGGGCTATGTCCTCGCGCGGCCATTTCCCGGGCCATATCCACAGCCGCTCGCTCGCTGCCGCCTTTCCCCGCGCATAGCCCCCCGCAGGCAATTGCAATGCGGAGAGCTTTCATGATTTATATCCTTGTAAAAAATGTTTGATGCCCGCAAGCTTGTTAACAAGATTGAGGCAACAATTTTTGAACCATGCAAATGACCAGGGCATTGGCTGCTCAAAATCTCGGTAAAGCCATTCCTGTCTTGCAGCAAGCGATAAGGCGGCGGGATGCAAAAACTCCTCCCGATCAAGTTTTTGAGAAACAGTGTCGAAATTGAGATTCGCCAATTCATAAAACAGCTTTTCCCATTTATCGTAAATGCCGTCCGGTTTATATGCTGAAGCGGCATCCCTTGCGGCGGCGCCAATGCTTTTGCGCAAGCCGCAATTCCCCATCAATTTATCCAGCGCCTGGGCCAGGCTTTCTGGAGAATCTTCATTGGCAAGCAAACCTGTTTTGCCATCCTCAATAATATTTGCAATCGCATTGCATGATTTATAACCGACGATGGGCAGGCCGGCAGTCATGGCTTCCAGAACAGAAATTGGAAAACCTTCATGCGATGACGGCAGGCAATAAAGCTGGGCATTGGCATAGGCTTGCCCCGGATTATCGCATTGGCCGCGAAAAAAGATGCGCCCTGAAGTTTCTGATTTTTTTATCTGCCCGCGTATCCTGCCTTCCAGCGGACCATAACCCCAGATTTCGAGATTCCAGTCAGGATATTTATCGGCAAGAAGGCAAAACGCATCCAGCAAAAGCTGCGGTCGCTTTTCTTCGCAAAGACGTCCCAGGTAAAGCAATGTTTTTTGCCCTTCATCCTTGATAAGAGCTGGAATTGGATTCCTTGGCGCGCAATTGGGAATTACTATTGCTTTTTCCCGTAATTCCTGGGGAATAGTATTCATATATCCAGGCAAGAGTTCGTGGATGCAATCGGCGCCGTAGAGGGCCGCCATGCGTCCTTGCCGATTCCAGTTGATTTTTTCTATTCTCTCTACTGGGTCGCTGCGTTCTGAGTATATTATGGGAATGCCGGTTCCAATACAGGCAGAGGCCCAGAAAAAATGCATGGCGGATGCGCCAAGCGACAAAAGAACATCAATTTTTTCATAAATGAGAATTTTTTTTAGCTTTGCAACTTCTCCATGCCAGCCACTGCAGTTCAGGGCGATATGGCGGACATTGGGAGATATGGGATAGGCCGGGGTGTTTTCTCCATTTGGACCGATATGGGAAAGGAGAAGCACTTGATGGCCCCTAAGCGTCATTGCCTCGGCAAGGTTGACGGCAACCCTTTCACTCCCCCCTTTGCCAAGGCAAAGGCTGAAACAGCCTATAGCAATGCGTAAATTTTTCATTGGAACTATTTTTGAAAATTGCGAAGCAGATTTTGAAATTTGGATTTTAGCCAGGCAAAAGATCCAGGAAAGGGCGCGCCAAAATCGCGGAAGATCCATTCCTTTCTAGCAGATAGTGAAAGCCTGGCCCTGAACAAAAAGCTTTCTTCCGCAAGTTTGTCCATGACCGTATTGCCCTTGCATTTGGCTAGATTATTAAAAAGCAGTTCCCACTTATCAAAAATATTTTCATGGGAGTATTTGCTGGCAGCTTCTTTAGCCGCCAAACCAAACCGCAAGCGCAATTCATCATCTTTCATAAGCCGCTCAAGAGCAGATGCAAGACTTTCAGGAGTGTCTTCTTGCGCCAGCAATCCGAACTTGCATTCATCCACAATACTGGCCATGGCCACACATGACTTGAAGCCAACAACTGGCAAACCTGCGCTCATGGCCTCTAAAACAGTATTGGGAAAGCCTTCATGTGAGGAAGGCAAGCAATATATCTGCGCGCTTGCGTATGCCAAGGCAGGATTGTCGCATATTCCCATTAAATTGATGCGATTCTGCATGCCCGCAGCGTGAATATAGTTCCGCATCGCATCTTCCAATTCTCCGTGTCCCCATATAACAAGATTCCAGTCTGGATATTTATCCATGATGCAGGAAAAAGCTTTTAACAACAGGAATGGACGTTTTAGTTCGCAAAAACGTGCCAGATAAAGAATAGATTTTTTATGATCCCGTTTTGCATCCTGGGAAAAAGAATATGCAGGAGCTGAATTTGGAATTACAGCGACTTTTTTACTGATAATATCTGGCACGGAATATTGATAGCAGGAAAGCAGTTCATGAATGCAATCGGAACCAAATAACACTGCAAGTCTTCCTGCCCTGTTCCAGAACAGGTTTTCAATGCCTGTTACGGGATCACTCCTTTCAGAGCAAATAAAAGGAATACCGCTGCCCATGCAGATACTGGCCAAGAACAGAAACATGGATGAGGAACCGAAAGCGAGGACTACAGCTATGT
>VSPO01000218.1 GCA_009775375.1 Muribaculaceae bacterium
TCGTTGAAGAATCCGCCGAAGCACAAGTGAAAATCCGGGTTAAAAACTCAAAAACACATTAAGAATGAACACCGAAAATAGCATCTTTCAAATGCCCTTTGATGAATCGGACGGAGCGACAACCGCTTACGACTATTCACCAAACCGCGCCGACGGCGTGGTGGATGGGGCGCACTTTGTCGCCGGAAAGAACGGCAATGCAATTTCCTTTGCCGGGGATGATACTTGCGAGGTGTCGAAATCCATTTTACCTAATTTGGGGGTGGACTTCACAATTCTTGCATGGGTTCAGCCCGGAAAGCGTGAAGCCGGGTCGCCGTCGAACCTGATATGGCTTATCAACTTTGCCGGGCTTGAAAACTTCATCGAATTTTCGTTTGAAGCAAAGCCGGGGTCGTGGTTTTCCGTCGCCCTTGTCAAGCACGGCACTGTTTACGACTTCTATGTGAACTCAACACGCATCAAGTCCGTAAGCAAAGCCGGAACACCCACGGGCATTTCCCTGAACCAAGATTGCTATTCGGGTGACTACGGATTCGGACTTCTTGATGATGTCAAGATTTTCAATGTCGCCCTTTCGCAAACCGACCTGATGGATGAAGTTGCAAGCGTCAAAGATATTGCATATCTTGTTGATGGCATCGACTTCAAGACATTCAACGTGTTTGTGTCGGGGTCGGATGGTATCTTGAATCGCCCGAAACTCAAAACCCCGGCATCCGTTTCATGGGATAATTACCACGGTGAAGCGGTTGACCTGATGCACAAGTTCTATGAACCACGCGAAATCACCTTGTCTTGCTTCAAAAAGGCAGCTTCAAAAATCGACTTCATCACCGAACTTGCCGCCTTTGAACGCCAATTCGACAAGCAAGGCACACAACGTCTTGTCATCGCCGTTCACCCGGTCAAACCCCTTATCTACGAGGTTTATTGCAAGGATGCAATCGAAATCACCAAAGAATGGAACGACCAACTTATGGTCGGCACATTCAAGTTGAAGTTGATTGAACCCGAACCCGTCAAGCGTGTGTTGAAGCACATCCGCGTCGGCGAATCAACCAAGACTTGCACAATCACCATCACCACCCGCAAATATGTGAACATCTATTGGGGCGACGGCACGGTTGATTATGACGTGTCCGGCACTGACAAAGTGATAACACATGATTACGTCGCCAACGGCGATTATTTCCCCGTGGTGACGGGTTGCATCGACGAAATCACAAAATTTGAAACCAACGCGATTGTCGTATGGGAGAAAATTTAATCATTACAAAACGGAACGGAAACCGTGTGCCGCTTCAATCGCGGCGCACGGCAACCGCCGTCACGTCCGCCCGGCAGAATTGGGCATTGAACGGCGATGATACCGTTGACATCACCGTTGAATCACCGTTCCCGCAGACCTACGACATCGGCGACAAGATAAGCGTTTTCGGGCGTGATTACACCCTTAACCGCTTGTCAAAGCCGAAGAAGTCCGGGGCACACGAATTTCAATATACATTGCAATTCGAGGGGGTGCAATACGACCTTTTGCGGGCGACCTATGACGTGACCATTGACACGACCAACAACAACTTGCAAGACGTTCAGGGCGATTCCCTGACGGGCGATTTGCACCGCTTCTTGACCGTGCTTATTGCCAACGCAAACCGTGTGTTCCCCGGCAAATGGCGTTTGGGGTCGTGTCCTGACACCGCAAGCGATGTCACTTTGACTTTCGGTGAATCCGATAATTGCCTTTCGGTGCTTCAATCCCTGATGGGGAAATTCGGTGAATCCCTTTTCTTCGACATTGCCGTTGACGGGTCGGTTTATGTCCTGAACATCCTTTCGACAAGCCGGACATTGCCGTTCACCCTTGAATTTGGCAAGAACAAAGGACTTTACATGATAAGCCGCGACAATGTTTCATCGGCAAACATCGTGACCCGTCTTAAAGTCTATGGCAGTGCGTCAAACATCACGTCAAAATATCGCGCCGACCGTCTATGCTTGCCGGGCAAGACAAAGGCGCAATCTTACATCGAGAAGCCCGAAGCGGTGGCGAAATACGGCATCTTTGAGGGGCGCAAGCACTTCGACAACATCAAGCCGACATTCACGGGTCATGTTCAGGCGGTCGGCGATTCCGTCCTTGAACTTATCGACCCGACCATTTCGTTTGACCTGAACGCAAAGGAAGCCGACGGGGTAACGACCAAATATTTGCTTAACGGCGTGGCGGCAAAGGTTCATTTCAATTCGGGCAATCTTGCCGGATATGAATTTGAAATTGCCAAATATGACCATGCGACGCACAAAATCACTTTGCGCAAGTTCACCGACGACCGGGGCGACGTGTTCCCGTCTGAAACGTCGGCAGCGTTTCAGTTTGCCACGGGCAACGAATATAAGATTGTGGACATCACCTTGCCCCCCGAACTGATAAGCGCGGCGGAAAACGAACTTTTGGAAACCGGGACAAAGTTTTATGACCAAAATTCGCAACCCAAAGTGCAATATTCGGTCAGTGTCACAAAGGCTTACATCGAAAAACACTTTGCGACCGATGCCGGAATTGTCAACGTGTTTGTGCCGGGTGATTATGTACCTATTAAAGACCCTGACATTGACGTGGACAAGGCAATTCGCATCAAGTCAATCACGCGCAATGTGCTTGACCCCTACGAATATAACTTGACCATTTCGGACACCGTGACATCGAACATCACCAACCGGGTGATTTCCGACATCATCGACATTGACAAGGTTTTGGAAGTCAACAATCTTAAAGACCCCGCCCGCGCCCGTGCAAATTGGCGGTCAAGTCGTGAAGTCCTTGACATGGTTTTCGACCCGGAGGGGGATTATTACACCGACAAAATCAAGCCCAATTCGATTGATACGCTTGCACTATCCGTGGGCGCAAAGTCAATGCAATTCGGATTGGCAAACACGGTCTTTGAGCCGAATTACAACGGGAATCCGCGCATTTTCAGGTGGAAAGGCGGTGTGCTGACCCATTACACCATCAACGAGGAATCGGCGGTGTCGTGGGTGCTTGCCGACGGGCAAATTACCATTACCCCCGACACACAGGCATATTATATTTATGCCCGGTGTAACAAAGCTGGACAAGACGGCACAATTCAAATCACATCCGCGCAACACAAGGTCAACGAGGATGCCAATTATTATTGGTTTTGGATAGGTGTTATCAATTCCGTTGACCCTGACATCAAGGCACGTTCCGTCGCCCTGACTTATGGATTCACCATGATAAACGGGCGGTTCATCAAGACCGGGCGCATCGAATCCGCCGACGGTGAAACATACTTCGATTTGGATAATTCCGAAATCGGCGGACGCATCGTGTTCAACTCCAACGGTGAAGAAAAGACCCTTGAAGAATTGGGGCAAGAAGCCCTTGAAAGCAAGGATTTCATCAACAACACCTTGCCGGGGCTTCTTTCGGGGCTTCAATCGCAACTTGACGGCGTGATTGAACAATGGTTCTATGAGGTTGACCCGACCCCGGACAGCACCGCCCCGACCGCGACGGCAAATGAACCCGCAAAAGGATGGGTCGAAGCAGATGCGGCAAGCGGTGGTGTCACTGAACGGGAAAAGCACTTGGGCGACTTGTTTTATAACACCGAATCGGGCAAGGTTTGGCGATATGTCAAAGGCAAGGTGCGCCCGCATCCGGGCGCGGCGTTGTCAACGTCCGATTATTACTATTGGAAAGAGTTGGAAGATACGGAATTGGCACAAGCCTTGTCATTGGCGCAAGATGCCCTTGATGCGGCGAACTCCAAAGCCCGCATTTTCGTGTCAACGCCTTATCCCCCTTATTCGGTCGGCGACCTTTGGGTTCAGGGTGCAAGCGGCGACATATACCGATGCAAGACCGCCCGTGCGTCCGGCGCATTTTCTTCAAGCGATTGGGAAAAGGCTTCAAAATACACCGATGATTCCGCGTTGAATAACTTTATCAACGGCAATTATAATGATACCATTAACAATCTTACAAATCAGATTGACGGCAAGATTGAAACATGGTTTCAGGAATCCGACCCTGCGACATTGTGGACAACCGCCACACTGAAAGAACGACATTCCGGCGATATGTGGTATAAGCCGACGGCACACGAATTGAAGTATTACGGTGTTGTCGCATACTTCACACATCCACAAACCGGAGTAAGAACACCAATCTACGGGTGGACGCTTGTTCAGGATGCAAAAGCCATTGCCGCTTATGAAGCAGCGTCAAAGGCGCAAGACACCGCCGACGGCAAACGTCAAGTCTTTGTTTCAACCCCTTATCCCCCTTATGACATCGGCGACTTATGGGTTGACGGGAAAGAGTTGCGCCGTTGTATCACCGCGAAAACCGCCGGGCAATCCTACAATGTCAACGATTGGGTCGTTGCCGTATATTACGACAACACCAAAACAACCATTGACGGCGGCATCGTTACGTCCGGCACAATTCAGGTTGCGGGCGACAATCAAAGCATCCTTGCGGGCATCACCGGGCAAGGCACGACGGCATCATCAATCCGCTTTTGGGCGGGCGCATCCTTTGAAAACCGAGCAACCGCGCCTTATCGAGTAATGCAAGACGGGTCGGTGGTAATGACCAAAGCAACGGTCGAGGGTGTTATAAATGCCCTTTCCGGCTCAATCGGCGGGTTCAATATTTCAACCGGGCGAATCGGTTATGGTTCTTCGTCGGAGCAAGACACGACGCACGGATTGGCATTGTTGCGTGATTTCATCCGATTCTATAACGGCGACCAAAGGGTTCTTGTCGGTTGCCTTAGTTCACTTGGCTATCCTTATTGCGGATTGTTTGAACTGACGGGTGACATGGGAACGGCACTTGAAGTTCACCACAAACACAAAACGACCGCCGATGAACAAAATGAATATTGGTATCGCCCGAAGTCACTTGCGGTGTTCGGAAATCAATTCAATGTCGGTAAGGTCGCAATGTTTGAAAAAGGTTACATTGGTAGCGTTTATAATGACATTATCGAATTATGGATTGGTCAAACTCACAAATATTATTTCACATCTTGCACGTCACGACGAATGAGAGTGAAGTTACCGACAAAAACAACGGTTGACCGAATGACCGGTAATGCCGCAATTCAATTTGACTTGGAAATCGTGTGTGACCCGTTCATGTCAAATACCGTTGTTCTTACTTCGCAAACCGGGGGGCAAATGTATAATCAGAAAGGCGAAACGGTTTCGACAATCGACATGGCAAAGGGTGATTCAATCATGTTCCGTTACTATGCCGGACGGTGGACAATCATTAACCGATATAATTAACAATCATGGAATTAGCAAAAATATTGCCTGATGGCACGGCGGACATTCGCTTTTGTCCGCCGTCGCTTGGCGAAAGAATGGCACAACTTCGGGATGCCGGGTTTCTCAATTTTGTGCCGACCGAACAACCGCAAACGGAAACCGGGTTTGTCGCGGTTGATTCATTCGCCGTCGTTGATGGGTATGTCGTGCAGTCGTGGGAAGTCAAGGTTGACCCCGTGGCGACACAAGCCCGCATCGACGAACTAAAAGCCGGACTTGCAGATTCGGACTACAAGGTAACAAAGTGTTATGAAGCATCTTTGGTCGGTGATTCATTGCCTTATGACATCGCGGAATTGCACCGGGAAAGGCAATCAATCCGCGATGAAATCAACCGCCTTGAAGCCCTTATCGCGTGAAGTTATGCTTTATTTATTCAATCGTGTTTTATAGTAAGACATATTGAGGTAATTTTGCAAACATCAAATCGAATTACGACATGGACACAACAAGGTCGGGCGAACAAGTTTCCGCCCAAATCGGCAAAATGGGTGTCGTTGCCCTGACGGATTCCGGCTTTTCCTTGCCGGACGGTCAGTGCTTCAACATCAAGAACGACGGCAACGCCCCGGTCACTCTATCGGTGCAGCTTGCCGGGATGCCTGACGGCGATTCCGTCACAACGCAATTTGATTGCGGGTGGAATCCCGAAATCGTGAAAAAGATAATGCCAACGTCGTTGGCGAATACTAACTTAAAATGGGGCTTCTAATATGGGTCTTTTAATCGGCACGGGCAACACAAAGCCCGCATTCGCTTATGACTATTATTACGGCATTGAATGGGATAAGACCGTTTCAAATCCCATTCCAACCCGTATCGGTAAGAACGAACTTCATCAGTCCTTGCCCGTTCAGTCACTTATGCGCCGTTGCATCCTCAAAGACGATGGCGCGGTCAATTACTACTTACACGCAAACGATTCCTCAAAGCGCGACAACGGGGCGGCGGCAAACCTGACCGGGGCGGACGGTCAATTCATGGTCGAGTTGCCCGACGCATATATGCGCTTTGAAATGGATGGCAACAAGTGTCGCGCCCTGATGTCTGACCGTCCGTTGCCCGGATTCATCAAGTGGCGTAAAGACTATGTTTCCGCCGATGAAGCGTGTGTGCAGCGGTCAACCAACAAACTTTGCGCGGTGGTCAACACTGATGCCGACTATCGCGGCGGCAACAACAATGCGTCGTATGACGCGACCGACCACACATTGTTAGGTCGCCCGGCAACATCTATCAGCCTGACCAATTTCCGCGCATACGCCCGCGCCCGTGGGTCGGTGTCGTGGAACTGCAACCTATATCAGATACACCGCAAGTTGTGGTGGTTCTTTGCGATTGAATATTGCAATTTCAATTCGCAAGCAGCTTTCAACGCCGCATTGACCGCCGACGGTATGCGTCAAGGCGGACTTGGCGCGGGTGTCACGACCCTTGACGGCGGCAAGTGGAACACATGGTGCGGTTATAATCCGTTCATCCCTTGCGGTCACACCCTTTCGTTGGGCAATCACACGGGGGTTGTCGATTATGCGTTGCCCGCCGGGTACGGCGCAACACTGACCGTCGCCGTTCCGTCTTATCGCGGCGTGACAAATCCTTTCGGTCATATATGGAAATGGACGGATGGTTGCCTTTGCAACATTCAGTCCGATGCCGCCGGGGGATTATCGGAATTTTTCGTGTGCGACAATCCCGCCGAATTTGCAAGCACCATCGGGTCGGGCTATCAGTTACGCGGCAACTTACCCCGTCAAGAGGGTTATGTTAAAGCCTTGATTCTCGGCGAACACGGCGAAATCATGCCCCTTGCGGTCGGTGGTGGCACAACATCGTATTTCTGCGATTACTATTATACAAACATCCCCACAAGTGGTGAAGCCACACGCGGCGTTTTGTTCGGCGGTCGTGCGTATCCTGGTGCGCGTGCGGGCTTCGTGTATGCGGATACGAGTGCTGCGCCGTCGTATACGGGTGCGTCTGTCGGTTCTCGGCTTTGCTTTTACCCAATCGACCCCGCCGCGTAAGCGGAAATCGACCCCCGAAAACATTTTGACGGAATCTTGAAATGAAAGAAAATAGGGTTGTCAGGTGTCGCGGCGTTTTGTTCAGCGGTAATGCGAATAATGGTGCGAATGCAGGCTTCGTGTATGCGAATACGAATAATGCGCCGTCGAATACGAATGCGAATATCGGTTCTCAGCAATGCTTGTAAAAATATTGCATCACCTGAAACCTTGCCACAAAAACATCCCGTTCCGGGGGTGTATGAGTGGGGCGACCCACGGCAAAAAATAAACCACGTTGAACGGCTTTGGTAGGGAAACCGAAGAAGCCAATTATTCAAGCAAGGATGAAGCGTTTGAACAATCTTTTTGAAAAGGTCATAAGCCTTGACAATTTACGTCTTGCCGATGAAAAGGCAAGGCGCGGAAAGTCGCGGACTTATGGTGTTCAGATGCACGACAAAAACCGTGAAGCGAACATCCTTGCGTTGCACGAGCAATTAAAGAACGGAACTTTCAAGACATCCCCTTATCATGTTTTCACGATATATGAACCCAAAGAGCGTCTAATTTATCGCTTGCCGTATTTCCCCGACCGAATCTTGCACCATGCGATTATGAACGTGCTTGAACCCATTTGGGTGTCGGTGTTCACAAAGGACACTTATTCTTGCATCAAGAATCGCGGGATTCATGCTTGCGCAAAGAATGTGCGCCGGGCATTGAAAGAGGACAAGGACGGCACACGGTATTGCCTGAAAATCGACATCCGCAAATTCTATCCGTCAATTAACCATGAAGTGTTGAAAAGCATCGTGCGTCGCAAAATCAAGGACGCACGATTGCTTGCACTTCTTGATGAAATCATTAGTTCAACCGACCATCCCGGTTTGAGCATCCGCAATTTCGTTCAGGTCAACGGAAAGGTTGTCGCGGTTGACGGACAGAGTGTGCCGATTGGCAATTACCTTTCGCAATACTTCGCAAACCTGATGTTGGCTTATTTCGACCATTGGTTGAAAGAGGAAAAGCGGGTGAAACATTATTTCCGATATGCCGATGATATTGTCATTCTATCGGGTGATAAAGATTACTTGCACCAACTATTGCACGAAATCCGGGCTTATCTTGCCGGGTTGAAACTGACGGTCAAAAAGAATTATCAGGTGTTCCCCGTCGATGCGCGGGGAATTGACTTCTTGGGTTATGTCTTTTATCACACCCACACGCGATTGCGCAAGTCAATCAAGCAAAGGTTGTGCCGCCGGGTGGCACGTCTTAACAAACGGAAGAAGCCTTTGCCCAAAGAAGCGTATCGCCAACAAATTTGCAGTTGGTGGGGCTGGTGTAAATACTGCAATTCACGAAATCTTTTTAACAAACTAAAAACATCAATGCCGTATGAAATTAGTTTCAATCGCGCCAAATGCGCATTACGACATGACGCACGGAAAACCGAAGATGCTTGAAAAGGACAACGACGGTTCTTGCATCGTGCGTCTTAACGTCGCGCCCGAAAAGGGCATTCCCGGCGGTGACATCGCCAATCAGTCCGCCGACGCGGAGGAAGTGCAAACCGGGTGGTCTTGCTATGAAGTCAGGACATTTGCAGCTCCGACCAAAGCGAACTTGAAAAAGGCAATCATCCGTTCCATCGTGGACGAAACCGCCGAATTTGACCTTGTAAACTCCTACAACAAGCACACGTTGGGAATCAAGGTCGATGAATCCGCCGTGCAGAAATATAAGGACTTCTTGACCCTGACCGAAGAAATCGACGCGGCATTGGTCGAAGTCCTGAACGAATTTCACTTAATATGACAAACGAACTCCATCCGATTTTTTCAGCGGTCGGCAAATACCTGATGGGGGCAATCGGCGCATTGATAGGATTCTTGCGCCCGACTTTCCCTTTCATCATCGTTTGCACCATCGCCGTGTTGCTTGATTGTTACACGGCATGGGCATTGTCGCGCCGCGTCAAGAAGAAGTTTCCCGGTGCTAACGATGGCAAGTTCAAAAGCCATTACGCCGGACGGGTATTTGTTACCCTTGTGAAAGTCTATGCCGTGACCGTGCTTGCCTATATGATTGACACAATCATTTTCCCCGAAATTGCGATGTTGTTGCCCAACATCGTTGCCGGAACGGTATGTTTTTGGCAAATATGGTCAATGCTTGAAAACGAATCATCTTGCAACAATGCACGGTGGGCGGAAATCGCACAACGCATCATGGTTGACAAGACCGAAAGGCATTTTGACATCGACTTGCACGAACTGAAACACCCTGAAAGGGGCAAGGACAAGGACACCCCGGCGACAACGCCCGGTGTCGAGTAATAAACCAAATCATTTAACCACATGGCAAATGTTGATTCCCTATTGCCTTACATCCTCAAATTTGAGGGTGGTTTTGTCAACGACCCCGCCGATGCCGGGGGCGCGACAAATAAAGGCGTTACAATCGCAACATGGCGGCAAGTCGGTTATGACAAGGACGGTGACGGCGACATCGACGTTGCCGACCTGAAAATGCTGACCGATGCCGACGTGCGAAACCGGGTGTTAAAGCCCGCGTTTTGGGATAGATGGAAAGCCGACCGCATCAAGTCGCAAGGTGTCGCAAACATCCTTGTCGATTGGGTGTGGGGGTCAGGCAAGCACGGCATTGTCATTCCGCAACGCCTATTGGGTGTCGTGCCGGATGGCATCGTGGGTGAAAAGACCCTTGCCGCCGTCAATGCCGCCGACCCCCGGCAGCTTTTCGACGCTATCTTTGAAGCCCGCAAGAAGTTCTTGCACGACATCACCAACCAATCAATCGCAAGGTATGAACGCAAAATCGGTCGAAAGGCGACGGCATCCGAATTGAGGAAGCACACCAACCAACGCTTCATCAAGGGATGGTTGAACCGCCTTGAAGCGATTAAACAATTCCGCCCATGAAACGTGTGTTCTTCTTCATTGTCGTTGCCCTGATGCTTGCGTCGTGTGCATCGACCCGCAAGATTCAGGAAACGACCGCATCCGTTTCGGTTGATTCAACAAGCGTCAAGGAAACGGCAAAGCATGAATCCGAAAAGGTTGTTGACACGACCCGGACGGAACACTGCAAAGTCGTGATAACGGAAATCATCTTTGACACCACGCCCGCCGCAAGCCCGGCGACCGACAACTCGGACGCAAGGGCATCGCCCGACACTTCGGCATCAGATAAGCCCGCCACGACACAAACACCCGCCGCAACCGTTAATATTCCCGGTTTCGGTCAGGTGTCCGGCAACATCAAGTCCATTCGGCAAACCGTTCTTGAATCCGACAATGAAACCAAAGGTGAAAGCAAGGAATCCGAAAAGCAAGAGGAATCCAAATGCAATGCAAATGTTTCGGTCGCCGAAGAAAACAACCATCGTGTCGAACAGCCCGCGCCCGACCCCAAGCGGTGGCGATATTACTTCTATCTTGCCGCCGTCGGCGTTGTGGTGCTTCTTTACCTGAAACGTGTTCCGATTATAAATTGGATAAAAAGAATTTTATCAGGGTTGCGCCGCATCTTTTGAAAAAAATTCTTAACTTTGCAACATCATTGTTGCGAAAGCCCCGAAAGGGGAACAATGAGAAGTCGCCCGGCATCATGTCGGGCGAATTTCATTTTACCATGTGAGGACTTACTCACACATCAAAAAAACGACCCCGGAAATCTGACTTTCGGGGTCGTTTCGTGTACCTTTTCGTGTACGTTTTTCTTATTTGCTTGAATATCAAGCGAAATTGCGGAGAGAACGAGATTCGAACTCGTGGATAGGATTGCTCCCATCGTCGGTTTAGCAAACCGGTGGTTTCAGCCACTCACCCATCTCTCCTTAACCAAGGAAAAACATTCCGGCCGACGCTTCGGCCTCATTTTTCGCTTTTGCTCTGCAAAGGTAGATGTTTTTAATGTCTTGACCAAATTTTTAGCGATATTTTTGACGATTCATTCAAAAAATAAATATTCCGACTGTCTGTTTTCACAAATTTATTATAATTTTTACATTTTTCGCCCGATTTATTTGCAATGTTTAATTTTTATTACAACCTTTGCGAAACTACCAATCATATCC
>VSPO01000219.1 GCA_009775375.1 Muribaculaceae bacterium
CCACGGGCATACAAGATGAACTTGCGGTTCTTGCTCTTGACATACGCGGTCACAATCCACGGGGCGGGATAATCGCCTTTGTCGTAGAATCCGACGCGGCATTGGTCAGTCACTTCAAATTCGGTAATGTCGCACGTCTGCAAGTGAAAATTGATTGACATTGCCACTTCCGGGGTGATTTTCGTTCCGCGTTCCATCAGGACATCACACCGCTTGATTTGAATAATCTCCCCGGTGTCTTGGTCGGCGACATCTTCCGTCCATTCTTTCAAAAGGCGGTCGGCAAGGAACATTCCCATTGCTTGCGCCGTGTCGGATGTCGTGAAGCGGGTTTCGTTGAACTTTGTTTGTATCATAGTGCGACACGTCGATGGTTAGAACAAAAGAACTTTGTTCCAAAGGTCGATGAACTGATTTCCGAATTGACGGGCGCGATTTGCGGTTTTGAAGCAAAGCCGAGAACCGATAGTCGCAGCCGTACCCGACGGCGCAAGATTCGTACGCGCATACACGAAGCCCGCACGGTCTTCGTCATAGACAAACCACGGAAACCACTTGTCTTGACGGCTGTTTGAGAAGTCCGGCACGAAATCATCCGCCTTGTTCCATGCTTCCGCGATGGTGAACAATTCGTTCAGGGCGATAAGTGCCTTGACGTGCGACGGGTTCAGGGCATCGACAAGACGGGTGACATCTTCAAGCCCCGGCACGGTGTTGACGGCGACAACTTTTTTGCTGACCGTGAATTGCTTGTTCGCCTTGCCGCCAAGATATTCACGGGCGGTGATGTAGTCGGTGATGGTTTCGTTGGGTTCTTCCTTGACTTCGACTTTTTTAAGGTCGAAATCAAAGGGGGTTAACCATTCTTCATCGGTCGGGTCAAGACCATTGTTTGCGTCGCTGATGTAGTTGTCCATTGCGTCGGCGGCATCCTGACGGGTCGCGAAGCAACCCACGGTTTCGCCGTTTTCGGTGTTTGAAAGTTTATACTTTATCATTGTTGAAGTGATTAAAAGGGTGTTTTACTGAAATTTTTAATTATTAGTCCGGGCGTGGCAACCGTGATTGTCTTGCCCGTCGCGGCTTCAATGTCGGCTTGAAATTCGGCGGCATTTGCGTTGGAATCCGAAAGGTGAATCAACACAATGTTGTTAACCCCGGAAAGGTCTTGCGCAAGGATTGTCGCCCGGCATTCGGCAAAGCTGCAATGGCTTTTCTTGGTTCGGTTCGCAAGGGCTTTCGGCAAGCGTCCGGCGGCAAGGTTGCGTTCCAAGATGTCGTGCCGATAATTGCATTCAATCAAGATGTTATTCACGCCGGGAAACCTGATGATGTTGTCGTTGCCGAAAGGGGCATAACGCAAATAACGGGTGTCGGTGGCAAACAACGTCGTTCCCATTGCCGGGTGATGAATCAGAAATCCGAAAGGTTCGGCGGCATCATGCTCGACCCTGAAAGGCATTACACGGAATTTGCCGATTGAAACCATTTCGTGGTCGGCGACCTGATGCACAAGATTGTGTTGGTCGATGCCCAAAGCCTTTGCCGTTCCCCGCGACGTGTAAACGGGAATGAAATATTCAAGGAACTTGCCGACGGCGGCGGAATGGTCGCCGTGTTCGTGCGATATGACCGCCCCGACAATGTGCCGGGTCTTGAAGTCCATTGCCCGGCGCAAGCGGCTGAAAGGGATGCCACATTCAACGGCAAGGGCTTCATCGCCATTGTCAAAAATGTAGCAATTACCCTTTGAGCTGCTGCCGATAATCTTCAAGTCCATCAGAATCCGGGCATTTCGGTTGTTGATTCAGGCGCGGCGGGCGCGGGTTCTGCCTTTGCTTCCGGGGCGGCGGCTTCCTGATTGGCGGGTTCAGGGGATGCCGGGGCTGGTGCGGGCTTTGCATCATCCATGCTGATTGTCGATGCGGTGTTGTTCGCGGTTGCGGCGGGGGCATTCGGGATTTCCTCAAACTCGACATCCACGATGTCTTGTTGTTCCTCGATTGTGAGCATACCCATCGAAAGTTCGGGGGCATAAGCATTTGTCCACATCGACGCGGCGCGATACATTAGCATTTGACGGGGCATTGTGCGCCATTTCGACCCGTCCTTTGTGAACCATCGTTCTTCGATGGCAAGATGAATCGACACCGGGGCGGATTCAAGAACATCTTTCGACCCTTTCTTGGTGGTGTAAGCCACACATTCAAGGTTGCGAATGTTCGTGCCGTCAAGGGTCTTTGTGACCGCTTCTTTGCGGCGTGTGTGGTCGTTCCACACATAATCGGTGTATTCGACTTTGCCGATATTCCCTTTGTCGGTGAAGCGGAATTGCAGGGGTTCAAAACGACCGCACGAATTGACCGTTGCAATCAGGAATTTTGATGACCACGACGGGCGACCGTAGATAACCGCCATATTCTGCATGACCATCAAGGGCAACGCGCCGATGCGCATTGACACTTCAAGGGCAATCATGCAATTTGCAACCGCCTTGTCCATTGCCGCCTTGTTTTCCGCCTGAATAGCGGCGACCATTTCAGGATTCGCGCCGTTGGGTATCTGCTTCACTTTCGGTTTGTAGGTGTCCGGCACAAGGTCGGATGATGCGAACATCTTGCACACACGTTGCATGGTTTCAAACTGCACCGGGTCGAAGAAGTTAAACCCGACCATCGCGGGGGCGGTGGTTGTCACCACCCCGACGGGATTTATTTTTTGAATTTCGTTGCTCATTCGATTGTTAATTTATTGTCGGTTGTCACGACAAGGTTAATGATTTGGCTTTCGGTATGAATCAGGTTGTTCACCGATTCGCGGTTGTCAATGAATATTGGGGCGCAAATGCCGTAGAATCGACAAAGCGTGTTGATGATGTCAAGACCCGCGTTGACTTGTCCGGCGGTGTTTGCCGCGCCGAATGGCACACCATCGACAAGGAGGATGCACGTTTCATAAGTGTTGCCCTCATAGGTCTTATCAAATAGACGGAATGTGACGTTGTGGAATAGACCGTTGATGCGGCTTTCGCATTCACGAATCTTGGTGCGTGTAAACTCCTGAATCGTGTATTCCTCTTTTTCAAGGTCGGCGATTTGTTGGGCAAGGCGTTTGCCCTTTTCGGTCAATTCTTCAATTTCCTTTTCTGCACGGGCGATTTCATCACGGGCGAAAAGACGCTTTTTCAGGGCATCGCGGCGGTCGGTCAATTCCTTTTTCTTTGCCTGATGTTCGGAATCATCCGGGGCGGCGGTCGTAGTCGCAACGGCGGCTTGTGCTTCCTCGATTTGCTTTGTCAATTCGGCATATCCGGCGACTTCTTCCGGCACGACGGTTGCGGCGGTGCTTTCGGGCATAGCTACAAGGGCGGCTTCCTTGTCCTTGATTTCAGTTTCGGCGGCGGCGATTGCGGCGTTTTGGTCGGCAATCTCCTTTTCGGTGTCCTGATGTGACTTTTTCAGGTCTGCAAGCCGGGCGGCAAGGCGTTTGCCCTCTGCCTGAATTGCATCCTTTTTCGCCTTTTGTGTCGCCAAGAAGTCCGCCAAGTTCTTGTCGCGCATTTCCTTTGGCAAGACTTGTCCGCAATGGTGGCAAATATCATCGCCGGAATATGCCTTTGCGTTCTCTTTATACCATTCATCGCGCTTGTCGTTGATGGTCGTTTCAAGGCTTGCAATGTCGGCGGCGTAACGGTCGCGGGTGTCGGTCAGGGTGCGCAAGGTGCGCTTCATGGCTGACAATTCACGCTTCTTTGATTCGATGGTCGATGTCAGTTCACGACGGGTCGCATTGGCTTCAAATGCGGCGTTTTTGGCTTCTTGTTCGGCATCCCTGACAAGATTGTTGCGCTTGGTGGTAAGTTCATTCACCTTGCGTTGCTTCTCTTGTTCCGCCTTATATTCGGCACGGATGCGGGTGGCATTGTCCGACAAGATTTTGTCAATGTCGGCAATCTCCTTGTCCACTTGCGCGATTTCGGTTTCAAGGGCGGCAAAATCCTCGCTTTCCGGCTTCATCTTGTGGGTTTGGTCGATGCGCGGTTGAATGTTATCCAATTCCCCTTGCAAGCGGGTTTTCTTTGCCGCTAATTCCTTTTTGAAGTCTGCAAGTGATTTCCCGGTCAACTTGTCAAGAAGAAGTTGAAATTCGGGATTATTGGCGGCAATTTCGGCATCCGTGATTGTTCCGGCGAGTTGGAAAAGTTGTGTGCGCTGCAACTTCCAATCCATGCTTGCAAAGAACATCGGGTTCGTTATCATCTTGAACAACGATGCTTCAAGGATGGCGGCGACACGGGAATCAAACTCTTTCACCTTGACCGGGGTTTCGTTCCACCAACATTCGTTGTGTGCACCTTTCAACACGCGGTCAACCTGACCACGGGGTTTCACCCATTCTTCGACCGATTCACGTTTTAATGTGAGTTCCTGACCGTCGATGTCAAGAACACCCGTCACGCTGCATTCAACTTCATGGAGCAACGACCCGTCGGCGTTGTGGGTGCGCACTTCGTAGTCCTTGCGGTCTTGAACGTCCTTGCCGAATAAAAGCCACATGAATGCGTCAAAGTGTCTTGATTTGCCAAGACCATTGCCGCCGGATATGCGGGTAACATCGGCGTTGAAGTGCGTTGTTCTTGCTTGTTCACCCTTGAAGTTGCAAAGAGTAAGCGATTTCAAGATAACTTTCTTCATGTTAGTATATTATTTATTAGTTATTTCCATTTTTGCATCGACCTCAAAGATTGCACGGTGTTGACCGTCCACCCAATTAAGGCTTGATGCGAATATTTCTGCAATATATTTGCCGACTTCTTCTTTATCTTGCGCAACAACTTTATATTCATTGTTTTCAATCGAAAGAATATATCCGTTGGCGGCTTTTTCGACTATAATTTTATTTGCCATCGTTGAATAATTCTATTGCTTTATCCGAGTCAATGACTATCAACCGACCACGTTGTGAAATTGCCTTGTCTATCTTTCCGCTTGCCTTGATGCGGTTGGCGGTGCTGATACTGCAATTAAAGATGCGGGCAATTCCGGCGATGCCATATTCAAGGCGGCGTTCTTTCGGTGCGCCTTGCGTCGGTTTTCCTGATGCCGATTCAATCAGTTCAAGAAGTTGCCCAACCGTCAAGTCAATCAACCTTGTGTTCGGGTCAATATCAATCATAATTCGGCGGAATCATCTTCGGGAATCGGAACTTCTTTGATGTAGTGTGAAGCCAATGCGAATGAAGCGACCATCAGGGCGCAAAACCAAAGGCATTCGGCGAATATCACGGCGAAAGTCAAGGACAATGCCCACCACATGAAAATCGCACGTTGGCGCGGGGTCAGGTCTTGACCGCCCGCAATCTCTTTAAGGTAATGTTTTATCTTGTTCATCGTTGCGAAATTTAGAAGTAAATGAAATCAACATCGGATTCGTTGCGCGACCGACGGGCGCGGATGGTTCTTGTCGTGCGGGTACTTGTGCGCATTGTCCGGCAATAGTCTTGATGTTCGATTGCGAACACTTGCGGAGTAAGAAGCATCAGGAACACCCCGGCGATAATCTTGCGTTTAAGCGGCGACAAGTCAAAGGAAATGTGAAAGGTTGTGCAAAACCACCACGCGCACAATTCATTGATTTTCTGACACCCGATTTTTGCATATATGTTCCGGGCGTGATTTTCAACGGTACGTTCCGAAATGAAAAGGCGGTTGGCAACATCTTTCTTGCTTGCGCCCCAAGCGAACAATTCCGCAATTTCGGATTCGCGTTTGGTTAATTCTGCAACTTTCATCATTCCGCCCCCCACACTTCTTTGATGCCGTATTCGGCGAAAACACTTTCAACGGCGCGGGCTTCGGAAATCTTCGGTTCGACATCTCCTTTCAGGCGTTTGCCCCAAGCGGCGCGGGTGGTGATGTTTAGTGCCGCCATCAGCTTGTCGCGGCATTCGGCAAGGTCGCCATTCTTGACTTGCGACCATCCTTTCAGGAATGAAAAGTTTTCTTTGCTCATATTTAGG
>VSPO01000022.1 GCA_009775375.1 Muribaculaceae bacterium
TTCTACAAACACTCTGATTGAGGGTTTGTTATGCCTCATAATGTTTAATTTGGTTTAAATTCAAACATACTCTAAATTATCAATACGTAAAGTCAGGAAAGGCTCAAAGTGGCATGTGCTTTATCAGCAGTCTTTCTACACAGAATTATGGACATTCACGGAATACTTAAAAAATATTGGGGATTCGATTCATTCAGACCCCTTCAAGAAGATATTATTAATTCAATTCTTGAAGGACACGACACTCTTGGGCTCATGCCTACAGGCGGAGGAAAATCAATCACATTTCAAGTGCCCGGACTGACTTTTGAGAAAGGAGTCACCATAGTGGTCACCCCTTTAATATCCCTGATGAAAGATCAGGTCGATAATCTCAAACGCAGAAAAATCAAGGCCGTATATTTCCATTCAGGAATGTCGGCTCCTGAAAGCAGAATTGCTTGGGAAAATCTGACCAACGGCAAAGCCCGATTCTTATATGTTGCCCCGGAAAGATTGTGCAACGAACGCTTCATGCTTGAGATGCGCCATATCGACATCAATCTTATTGTCGTCGATGAAGCCCATTGCATTTCACAGTGGGGCTATGATTTCCGGCCATCCTATCTTAATATAAGATCTCTGCGCAAAATCAAACCCGAAATACCAATTCTCGCCCTTACAGCTACAGCTACGCCTGACGTTGCCGACGACATTTGCCACCAACTCGATTTCCGAAACGGGAAAATATTCCGCAAAAGCTTCATTCGAGATAATATAAGCTACATCGTGCGCCGGACGGAAACGAAAATCCACGAAACGCTCCATATTTTATCTTCTACTCAAGGTTCTGCCATTGTCTACGTCAGAAGCCGCAGAAGATGCAAGGAGATTGCCGAATTCCTTCTCTCGGCCGATATCCCTGCCACATTCTATCATGCAGGATTAGACTTCAAACTTAAAGAGGAGAGACAAAACGACTGGCAAAGCGGGAAAACAAGGGTAATCGTTGCCACCAATGCTTTCGGAATGGGTATCGACAAACCCGACGTGAGAGTTGTAGTGCACTATGATCTTCCCCCCTCTTTGGAGGAATATTATCAGGAAGCCGGCCGAGCAGGTAGGGACAACAAACCATCTTATGCTGTATTACTGACATCCAAGACGGATCCGGCAGTGGCTCGACGACGCATTTCTGAGGCTTTCCCGGATCGAAAAGTAATCAAGACCACATATGAACGTATTTGCAACTTTCTCCATATAAGCATCGGAGAGGGATATGAATCAATCAAACAATATGATATAATCAAGTTCTGTCAAACCTTTAAATTGCAAGAAAAGCAATGTCGTTCTTCTATCAGACTTCTATCTCAGGCCGGATATCTCCAATTTATTGAGGAACCTGACAGCAGATCGAGATTCAAAATGACGTGCTCGCGTGAGGACCTCTACGACATCCATGACCTCTCCCCCATTGCAGATAAGGTTTTATCAAAGACCATGCGGCTATATACAGGGTTGTTTTCAGACTACGTCTATATCTGGGAGCCGGAAATCGCCTCCCAACTCCAAATTCCTGAAACTTCCGTCTATGAATCTATGCTTGAAATCTCAAGGAAAAAGATTGCCAGCTACATACCTCATTCTGACATTCCCATGATTTTCTTCCCCACGGCAAGAGAAGAGACCGGCAATGTGCTGATTGGCAAGAACATCTACGAGGCAAGAAAAAAGAATATGGAGCGACGGATTGAAGCCATGCTCGATTATTCCTTCTCCGACAGCGGTTGCCGAGTGGAGCGAATGCTCGCATATTTTGGAGAAAAAAATTCAGGTAAATGTGGAAAATGCGATATCTGTCGCCAGGAAAACAAGAAAAACAGAAAGCTTGATAAAACTGAAAAAGATGTCGTGACTATGATAATAGATTTATTGAAATCTAATCCTCAAGGCATGACCCTTCAAATGATTGAACGCCTTTGTGGCAAAGACAAAGCAAAAACAGCCCTTGCCACTACGTTTCTTGTAAATGAGGGTTTCCTGCGATATGAAAACCAGACTTTTTATATAGTGGAATAAAAAAATGATAGGACTCGCCGACTGTAATAATTTCTTCGTATCGTGTGAGAGAAGTGTCGACTCTTCTCTCGAGGGTAAGGCCGTTGTCGTCATGAGCAACAATGATGGCTGCATTGTGGCCAGAAGCAATGAAGCAAAAGCCATGGGGATAAAGATGGGACAACCCGTTTTTGAGGTTAAAGACCTGGTCAATTCCGGGAAATTGATAGCCATTTCAGGCCACCACCTTCTTTATCGCGATATCAGTTTTCAGATCCACGATATCTTCCGCCGGTATGTGCCTTCTACAATTGATTATTCTGTGGATGAGGCATTTCTTGACATGTCGGGCATATCTCCTGAAAACATCGAAGAAATTGCTATCGAAATTTGCGAGACTTGCCTACGAGAAATGCGCATACCGGTCACCATCGGTATCTCTCTCTCTAAAACCCTTGCGAAGGTCATGACGGAATCATGTAAGAAGAGAGGACAAAAAGTTGGAATACTGACAGACCAAAAAGAAATAGACATCTTGCTCAACAATCTTTCCATAAGAGATCTGTGGGGAATTGGTCGCCGTCTTGCCAAACGCCTTTATCAATATGGAGTCTTCACCGTCGGAGACTTTGCCCAAAAAGACAGAAATTGGGTAAAAGCAAATTTTGGAGTAAATCTTGAAAAATCCTGGCTTGAGCTACATGGCACAAACTGCATAGAGCTTAACCATGTCGGAAGAAATATACAAGACTCTATAAGCGAAACACGAACTTTCCCGACAGACATAAATGACTTTGACTATCTTCGGGCAAGAATAGCTATCTATGCGGCCGACTGTGCAAAAAAGCTACGGAAGATGAATGCAGTATGCCATTCTGTATCCACATTTTTGCGCACGAATCGATTTCACACTAAAAACGGAGTTCATTATCCTGAAATAACGATCAGATTGGCCTCTCCATCCGACCGGACCTCCATAATTGCAGAATCAGCCATTATAGGATTATCAAGGATATACTCACGTGATTTGTCCTACAAACGAGCCGGAGTGATTCTATATGACATTAAACCAAAATTGGCAGTGATGGGATCTCTTTTCGAAAGCTATGATAATCAACAAAACGAAAAACCCAACAAAATGATTCCGTCATTAGTGAAAGTGCTTGACTCTCTTAATTCCGATATTTCTCATCCTCTCATCCGACTCGCGTCTCAGCTTACTAAAGGACATCCCGGACATAACGACGGATATTCTTCCTCCTTTCAATATCCAGGAATGCCGTCAGACATTATTGACTGACCACGGCATGAAAATGACATAGAACGCTTTCCTAAAATCCTAAGAGTGCGTCCTTAAAAATTTCGGGGCCGTAGGGGCGGTGATTCTTGAACAGATTTTCATACCTCGGTATGCTCCTTTCAGCAAGTGACAAAATCCACTCCAAGGCTGCGCCCCCTACGACCCCGGAATTTTAAGGACACGCTCTAAAAGTTTTGTCTGATTAATTGAATATCGGAAAGTTTTGATTAAATTTGCGAGTAAAATCATGCACCGAAGAAATACACATATAGCCCTATTTATCTCATTCCCATTATTCGTGGGGGCATGCTCTCATTCCCAAAAGGAGAGCAAAGTCTCTGAGGATTCACAGGTTATCCCTGATACGATACACGCCGTGACGCTATATGGGCCAACTTCCTATTTCAATTATAGAGGTCAAGAAATGGGGTTTGATTATGAAAACCTCAAACGCTTCGCAGAAGACGAAGGCTACGTGCTTGATTTGAAAATAGCCCCTTCCCTTCAGGTTCTTCTTAAAATGCTATCCTCCGGAGAAGCAGAACTGGCAGCTTACCCGATTCCCAAAATAGAAGAATACAATAATATCGTGATCCACTGTGGTCCTAAGGAGGTGACTTGGCAGGTATTGGTTCAGCCTGCCGGCAAAAAATCCGTGACCGACGTCACTCAGCTTGTCGGGAAAACAGTTTATGTCGAAAAGGATTCAAAATATCATTATCGAATGACGAATCTTAACAACGAACTCGGTGGCGGAATCGATATCGTCCCTATAAGCAAAGACACCCTTATCGCTGAAGACCTTATCAGAATGGTGGATAATGGAGAAATCCCAATGACCATAGTCGATTCCGACATAGCGAAGCTCAACAAGTCGTATTATCCCAACCTTGACGTAGATATGAAAGTCAGCCTCGATCAATATTCATCTTGGGCTGTGGGCAAGGGGTGCGACTCGTTGGCATATAAGCTCGACGTATGGGGCAAAAGTTTGAAAACCACCGACATGCTAAAAACAGTCTATAAGAAGTATTTCGAAATAAGCAAATCTGCTCAATTTTATGAAAAGGGCGATGCCATGCTTGACCTCCATTTGGGAAAAGGGGGACGAATATCCTCTTATGATGAAGTTTTCAAACGTCATGCCTCCCTATCAGGGTTCGATTGGATACTATTAGCAGCCATTGCCTACAACGAATCAAGATTCAACAACGATGTCGTGTCGTGGGCAGGTGCCAAAGGAGTCATGCAATTAATGCCATCTACGGCACGAGCCATGGGTATTGCCTCGGAGGAAATAACCATTCCCGAAAGAAACATATATGCAGCTGCAAAGCTTCTAAAAAATCTCGACAGATCTCTTGAAAAGCGTGTTCCTGACAAGAAAGAACGACTTAATTTCGTCATTGCTGCATACAACAGCGGCTTAGGCCACATATTCGATGCCATTGCTCTGGCAGACAAACACGGACTTGACCCTGCCGTATGGCTTGGCAACGTAAGCGAAGCCGCCCTAATGAAGTCAAGACCGGCATTCTATAATGACCCGGTAGTAAAAAACGGATATTTTCGTGGCAGAGAAACAATCGACTTTGTAGACAATGTCAATGAGACATACTCTTTTTTCAAAAATGCAATAGAATAGATTCTCAAAAAGCACATCTACTTATGCTTATCCGCTTTGAATTGACATATGTCCATCTACTATAACTTAAATCACCAACTATTTTATAACCCAAAACAATGAAAAAGACATCATTTAAAATCGGATTGCTTCTAACAGTGGCAGCGTCTTTCCCTCTCCAATCCTGCATCGGCAGTTTCGGGCTTACCCACAAAGTGCTCGACTGGAACAACCAAATTGGTTCAAAATTCGTCAACGAACTCGTCTTCTTTGCATTTTGGGCCCTTCCCGTATATGAGGTCACAGCCATTGCCGATTTGCTTGTCATAAATTCTATAGAATTCTGGAGTGGCAACAATCCTACTGAGGCATCCACCAAACATGTGGACACAGAGCATGGAAGATACCTGATTGCATGCGATGGGAAAGGATATACCGTCACAGCTCCAAACGGAGACATTATGCGGCTCGATTTTGAGACAGACTCTCAGACTTGGTCTGTCGCATTCGGCGACGGGGAAGCCTATCCATTCATGACAATGATAGATGACTCCCATGTCAAGATGGTCACTCCCGACGGAGATTTCCGTTTGGTGGAACTATCCGACAAAGGGCTACAGGCATATCAATCAATGATTGGCAAAACGTATATGGCTGCGAATTGATTCCAATCGTATTTTTTTGACGCCCCGATACGATATTCTTAGAATGTGTTTGAATTTAGTAAGTACCTACGAAAAATAAATGAACAAATGCCAACCATATATTGTGGCAACCTATAAAGTCGTTCATCAGTCGTTATGGAACCCCATAATTCCATCTTCACGATTTCATATCTCGCTCACACTATAAGGCAATCATATGCACATTTATTTTTCGTAGGTACTTAATCGTAAAAAAATAAGTTGGTAAAAAATTTATGAAGTATTCTCCTGGTATTTTTAATTCATCTTGCTGGCGCATACCGGGGTATGCAACTACAAGATGAAATATAAATCACTGGAAAGACGAATAAATCCTACCAAGTTATTGAAGATTACTTAACGCAGCTTAAGGCTGAGAGTATTTTTTGATGATTCTAAAATCAAATTCCGTTTTTGTTTGTTATAACATTAAAGAGCTGCCACAAGGCTGTCATCTCAACTTGAATTAATCAATTAAATTTATAAATAAAATGAAAGCTATCCATGTTATAAGCGCTGTCATCGGTGGAGCAATCGCCGGCGCAGCTGTAGGGCTTCTTGTTGCTCCGGAAAAAGGAGACGACACACGTAAAAAAATCCTCAAAGTTCTCAAAGATAAGGGAATTTATCTAAAAAAGAGCAAAATGGAAGAACTGGTTGATGAGATTCAAGACCAGATAGAGGAGAAAATTTAAATATCAACTGCCCCTGGTATTCTAAGCAGAGGGAATCTAAATCAATGCACACCAGCACTATGAAATCTTTAAACATTCTTTATGCATTCATCGGCGGAGCTATCGTAGGTTGTGGAGCCGCCCTTTTGTTCGCTCCTGAAAAAGGAGCAGAGGTTCGTCAGAAAATTTGCGATATCCTTAGAAAGAAAGGAATTAAGATTAGCGATAGCGAGGTTGACGCGCTTGTGGCTGAACTTGCAAAGGAAGAGGATTGACGATTTGATTGAAACATCGTTATCACAACGTATCAGGAATGAGGGGATGGAGTCCATTCCCTCATTCTTAAATTTAGGAATTCTTCCACCTGACTCTCGCAAGAAAAAGACTATATCAAGTTTGATCTTATTGTGATAATCGATCTTATTCTTCTACAGCCACATTCCACTTTGGCAACTTATTAGATTTAACAACTTTCCCATATGAAGCCGAAAATAACAGAAGACATTAAAGAAATTATATCCCAAAGTATAAATTGGGGCAAACTGGAAGTTAACTACCTCAAACTGACAGCCTCCGAAAAACTTATAGTGCTAATGAGTGCCATGATAATTGGGGCGGTGATTCTTTTGCTGCTGCTGCCATTCTTTATTATGATGCTATTTGCTCTCGTGGGGACCTTTATGCTGTTTATGGCTCCTCCACTTGCCTACTTGGCAGTTGGAGGAATCGTACTCATGCTGATTATTATTGTCTTCCTTCTTCGCAAGCCACTTGTCATAAACCCTATTTCAAGGTTTATAACTAAAGTAATTCTTGACAAACAGACTGATAAAAAACAAACAGACCTATGAATGAGCTCCAAAAACCGACACAATCAGCCGACAACACGACGACAGATTCAGCCTTTAAGGGATACACCCTCGAAGAATTAAGATATCAGAGGGCCTTGGTGGCTCTTCAAAAGGAGTTTTGTCATACCAGACTTCTTAGGAATCTTAATAACCTTCAGAAATCCAATCCATTTTTACCGGCTAAAGAAAACTCTACTCTTCCAGGGAAAGTAGGATTTATTGCTTCAAAGATTTTTTCGGGTTTAAACTATCTCGACTATGCGATGATTGGTTTCTCCGTGTTTGGGACCGTCAGAAAAATCATGTCAATCTTCCGCAAGAAAAAGAAATAACCGGATAAGCCATCCGACGCCCCTATCGGCGAAGTTGTTTAAACTTTTTCTTTTCCAAGATTTCGTCAGATTTTCGAGCTGATTTTTAATCGATCATCGGGAATTTAGCGGGCTAAATTCCCGATGATCGATTGAAAAGCAGCCGAAAAGATGATGGAAGATTGGGAAAGAGCCATTAAAAAAGGAAAAAAGCCTTAATCAACTTCATTTGCGTAAAAAGTTTAAACGACTTCGGCTATAAAGAGATGGGATATCTCAATTCTCAAAAAAAATGGCATTATCAATAAACTTTTTCACGTCTTCATTGTCTTATTAGTATAGGTAATTGTCGCTGACATTGCCCAAAATAATAAAACAATGCTATCGCGACAAAACGGAGACCGGGTCGAGGCCCTATCTCCGTTTTTTTATTAATCGAAAAATTGAAGATTACTCAATGCTTTAATCATGATCACACTCATAGCAGAATCCAAAACGATGAATTTGTCTCAAATTCCAGCCTCATCGATTAAGAATCTCCTCTTCCCTCCATTTGAGGATGAAGCGTTTCAGATAAATGAATTCGTCAAAACGCTAACTACTCAAGAATTATCACAGCGTCTGTCAGCAAGCGGCAACATAGCAATTAAATCGTCATGTCTTGCCTATGAATTCCCAAACAAAAGTCTCGGGAACCTTGCCCTGTTTGCTTTCACGGGGGAAGTTTTCAAAGCACTGGATGCAAAATCGTTTACCGACAAGCAGCTGGAATTTGCCAATCAAAAACTGATGATTATATCCTCATTATATGGCCTTCTGTCTCCCAAAGACTTTATAAAACCCTACAGGCTTGATTTTTCGGCACAATGTTCTCCCGATGGTGAGCCGCTCACTAATTTTTGGAGAAAGCGGCTTACAATTGCCTTTGCGAAATGGCTAAAGGAAAACAAAGAAAAAGAAATTCTAAATCTCTTGCCGACAGATGCCTCGAAATATATTGATTGGAAAATAATCAAGTCATTCGCAAAAGTAGAAAAACCTGATTTTAAAATCATAACGGAGTCTGCTACTCTCAAAACGCCCAACGCGGGAAAATTAAAGGAACTCAGAGGAAAAATGGGGAGAACAGTGATTGATTTAGAAATTGACACGCTCTCTGCCATCAGGAATCTCTCCACTCCATATTTTATAGCAGATACAGAGGAGCCAAGACCCGGGGCAACAAGATTTCTGTTAACCTAAAACAAACCTGTAGATAACTTTTTTTACTCCCATCTCTTGCATATTCAAACCATATGGATTACCTTTGTGTTGTAAAAACAAAGAGACAATAAAGCAAGAGAGCTTTACCCCCATACCACATCAAAGTATATTGGGAAACTCATCAAATTTTTATGAAATACCGAGACCAGCTGTCGTCTCAATGGCGGGCCCCACTCTTTCGAGAGTTATCTTAGGATACAGGCGGATTACAAAGATGCGATGGCACTCAAATCCTGTCATTCGGAGTTTCATCACAAATTCCTTTGATGTGGCTTTATAAAAGCCGATGATTCGACACCCTGCCGTTTCATCGGCTTTCATTTTGATATTGTTCAACTCATATCTTATATATGGAATCTGTAAAAAAAGCATTGCTAACCCGTACGAGTGTCAGACGCTACGAACGGGAACCCATCCCGGAAGAAACCATGAGTTTCATTTATGATGCGATAAGAAACACGCCTACAAGCTATAATGGGCAACAGTTTTCTGTCATCGACATCTCCGACCAGAATTTAAAAGAGGAGCTTTATGAGCTTACTAACTCTAAGCAGCTTAAGACCTGCAATCGGCTGCTCATATTCTGTTCCGACTACAATAAGATCTCCCTTCTTGCGCGTCGTAAAGGGCTGGACGTGCCTGCATTCACCGACACTATGGACGGAGTGACTATTGGAATAATAGATGCTTCTCTCGCAATGATGAGCGCAGTTGTTGCCGCTCAGGCCGCAGGACTTGGCAGCAATTGCGTCGGCTATCTGCGCACCGTGGATCCTGCAAAAGTGGCCGAGTTATTGCATCTTCCGAAAGGAGTCTTCGTTGTGTGCGGGTTAGCATTAGGCATTCCAAGAGAACATCCCGACCTTAAGCCTAAGCAGCATGCGGAAACTGTGTTCTTCCCCAACACATATTGTCAAAACGAGGAGCAGCTGACTGACGATCTCGAAAAATATGATGCGGAGGTGAAGCACTACAACGCCACGCGCTCAGGAACGACAACTGACAATGACTGGTGTGGCCATATCCTCGACTACTACAGACATGCAATGGACTACCGAATCCTCGATTATCTCAAAAATCAAGGCTACGATATAAAAAGATGAAATAATCAGATAAATAGAAGGGCATGAGTGGTCATGCCCTTCTGTTTATCTTAAAAGAGGGGATATGAATGCATCTTCATACACCTCCAACTCATATTTGTTGAAATCGCCTGTCAGCGTGACTATATCATATCGATATTCGAAATCTGCATGCTGCATTTTCAGATAGATATCCGCTCCTCGGGCCATCCTCTTGATTTTGTCGAAGGTCACGGCCTCAAGTGCACTCGTGTCTCTCCCGCTCCTTGCCTTCACCTCAATGAAGACAATCACGTCTTCCATCTGGGCGATGATGTCAATTTCTATTCTCCGGAGACGCCAATTCCTCTCCCTTATTGCATACCCTTTAGACACATAATACTCCATGGCCTTGTCTTCAGCGAATTTGCCGAAGTCAAGGTCACGGAGTTTCTTTGCCTTGTCCATGACAAAAAATAATTATCAATATGCCTTAAACGACATATCAAGCCCTTTTACGCTATGCGTCAACGCTCCGACAGAAATATAATCGACTCCGGCCTCTCCATATTTTCTAAGATTTTCAAGAGTGATGCCTCCGCTCGATTCTGTCTCCGTCTTGCCGGCTACAAGCTCCACCGCTTCTTTCGTCTGCTCCGGGGTAAAATTATCGAACATTATCCTGTCAACCCCTCCTATTGACAACACCTTACGAATATCATCAAGGGATCTCACCTCTACTTCAATCTTGAGATTCTTTTCATTCTCCTTGCAATATTCCTTTGCTCTCTCTATAGCTTTGTCTATTCCGCCGGCAAAATCAATATGATTGTCTTTAATCAGAATCATATCAAACAGACCAATCCTGTGATTTGTGCCTCCTCCGATTTTGACAGCCTCCTTTTCCATAATCCTCATGCCGGGAGTCGTCTTTCTTGTGTCGAGCACTTTGGTATGAAGTCCCTTGAGCTCATCCTGATATTTTCTCGTCATCGTGGCGACTCCGCTCATTCTTTGCATGATATTGAGCATGGTTCGTTCAGCTATCAACAACGACCTCACAGGTCCTTCCGCCGTAAATGCCACGTCTCCCGGTCTGACCCTTGCTCCGTCCTCTATCATGACATTAACCTTGATTGAGGGATCAACCTTATGAAGCACCCGGATGGCCTGCTCTACGCCTGCCAATATTCCCTCCTCTTTTATAAGAAGTTTTGATCGCCCCATGGCGTCAGCAGGTATGGTCGACAATGTGGTATGGTCGCCATCCCCTATATCCTCCGCAAACGCGAGATCGAGCAATTGCTCGATTAGCTGTTCTTTCGTTTCCATTTTTTGTTTATCTTTGTGGAATAATTTTGAAGCCATAAAACCAGCTCGATGGCTTCACTCTGCGAAATTAATAAAAAATATGGAAATATTGCTACTGACAGTGGGGAAAACCACACAGCCTTTCATAAAACAAGGAATCGAAGAGTATCTAAAACGTCTTCGCCACTATGTCGCATATAAAATTGAAAGCATCCCCGACATAAAGAATCCCCGCGCTCAATCTGAAGAAAATCTCAAGCAAAAGGAAGGGGAAGCGATTCTGTCTTATATCAGTGCATCCGATTTATGCATATTGCTTGACGAACGCGGAAAAGAAATGACATCCGTAGAGTTTTCTTCATTTGTTCAAAAATTGATGTTGTCTGGCAGAAAAAAAGCCGTCTTCGTAGTAGGCGGACCTTATGGTTTCTCCAAAGATGTCTATGACAGGGCTGATGCAAAAATATCCCTGTCAAAAATGACATTCACCCATGAGATGATACGACTTTTCTTTACTGAACAATTGTATCGGGCAATGACAATAATCAGGGGCGAACCCTACCATCACGAATGATTCTTCCCTTTTCTCCATGCGCTCAGATAGACGTTTTTCAATGAAGGAATAAACGACAGGAAAACCAATACCGAGATTATCATCGCATAGAGGTAAACACAATTGCGCAATATCCTCAAATTGTCCATTCCAAACTTTCTGGCATCATCAGAAGTATCGGGAGAGAGGAAATCATCGATATTGATCGCAGTAAGCGTGCTCTTCCAAATGATTTCTCCATTTTCAAGATACACCATGCCGGGGTTGCCTCTGACCACCTCCTTTATCTGCGAATCATCAGCACTGAAGATAGGATAACTCGCCATCGAAAGGTCTTCCCAATCGTTGATCTCATCTATCGAACCGGCCACCACTCCAATCATTTTCACATCATTTTTTACCGCCCACTCATACAAGGAATTTAGCTTCCATGTCGTGGCTGGAGAAACGGCAGGCAGGGAAGGAATCATCACTAAAAGTTCTTTTCCCTCAGCAAGGATTTCATCTTCCGTGACATCCTTTCTTCCATCCGGAGTCCATATTCTTAGATTTTTTGTAGGTTCCGTATCATTTCCGGATTCTGTGTCCGATGTGGATTCAACCTCTCTCCTATCTATAAATATCCATCCATCTTGTTCATCGGGCAATTCATCTGAGATGTTAAACTCTCTGCGCTCTCCATCTTTTTCATAAATAAAGACATATTCCGGCTCATCCTGCACGCGGTCATTTCTATCCACAAGCTGCTGCCCTACCTTATATGCTCGGAAATCAAGAAGAGGCTGGGCCACATAACCAAACATCTCCACCGCCATTATGAACAGTCCTGTGCCCAATATGGCTATCCACTGAAGCGCAGGAGTGATCAACCAATGCACGGATTTATTGAAGGCCAAAAGCCACAATGTCAAAACCGTCAAAACTATATTCTTCCAAAATGTAGCCCAATTGCTTAGAATTATAGCGTCGCCAAAACACCCGCAATCGCTCACGGGATTCTTGATAGCTATCCATAATGTCAGCGGAAGCATGAAAGCCATAATTATCAATACGAGAATGGGAGATGTACGCCGAAGGCAACCCGCGGCAAGGCATATTCCTATAAAAAATTCAACGGCACATAAACCAAACACCCCGACAACGACAAGATTAGGCCATACCGACAATGACATGGAAGCCAGATATGCATCCACCTTATATAGCGTTCCCCATGGGTCAACCGCCTTGGTGAAACCCGAGATTATGAACACGCATCCCACCGTCAACCTGATAATCCAAGTGACCACGCAAACAAGACGTGGGCGTTGTTCAAGAGCATTATCAATGACCCTCTTCAGCATAATTGAGTTTTATCAAAGCAAACAACGAATAATTGATCATATCCATGTAATTGGCGTCAACGCCTTCGCTTATAAGAGTTTTTCCATCATGATCTTCAATCTCTTTTGTTCGAAGCAGTTTCTGGAGAATGATGTCGGTGAAGCTTGAGACTCTCATATGTCGCCAAGCCTCATCATAATCGTGATTTTTGTCTGTCATCAATTTAGTCGCAGCAGATATTGATTCGTCATAAAGAGAGAGAGCCTCGCTTTTTGTAATCTGACTTCCGGGTCCAAGCTTGAGTTGAATCAAAGCAATGACGCAGTAATTCACTATGCCAATAAATTCCGGCTCGATTCCCTCATCTACAGCGGCTTCTCCCTTCTCTTCTATCGAGCGTATCCTACGGGCCTTGATATATATCTGGTCTGTGAGGCTCGACGGTCGCATCACTCTCCACGACGTGCCATAATCTTGAAGTTTCCTTGCAAAAATGTCTCTGCATTTTTCTATCATTTCAGCAAACTCTTTTGCTGTATCTGGTTGATATTTTTCTATTTTCATGCTAATAATCGTAGTTTAGAAGCTCTATGGATATGCCGGCTCTGGCGCTTCGCCGTTTATGTCCCGTAAATGCGGCATATCCACAGCCATGGTTATATCTGCGCAAAATTAATCATTTTTATTTATTTTATAAATAATTATTATGACCTATGACTTTAATTTCTTAATTTTGCACGATTTCTCCCACCCTTTCATTCCTCACATATTATTTTCATCCTTAATTCGTCACCGATAAGCCTCTGTATTGAACCTTATCAATCGTAGAGCTTATGGGCAAATTAAGAGCATGTTTAAAATGAATGTAAAACCATATGAGAACATTTCTTCCCGAATGGGCCGAACAAGAAGCGGTCTTGATGGCATTCCCAACGGAAAACACTGATTGGGCTTATATTCTTGAAGAGGCTCAACTACAATACCTGCGCATAATCGACGCTTTGACAAAAGAGGGCATAAATGTAGTCGTATTATGCCATGATGTCGAAAAAACGAACGACCTGATAAAGGGGCTTCGCAAAGAATTCATCTCCTTGATTAGGATTGATTACAACGACACATGGACTCGTGATTACGGGCCGCTGACAATCGTTAAGGATGATTGTCTTCGTGCTCTTGATTTTGGATTTAATGGTTGGGGATTGAAATTCGCCGCTGACAAAGATAATCTTGCCAATCTTCGAATGATGGAAAATTTTATCATTCCAAAGGCAGTCTACAGAAATGAACGAGAATTCGTGCTTGAGGGAGGATCGGTGGAAACTGACGGCGAAGGAACGATCCTGACCACCAGCAAATGTCTATGTTCCCCGAATCGAAATGGAGGCCTGACAAAAGAAAAGGCGGAGTCTATGCTGCATCAATATCTTGGGGCATCCCATGTGCTTTTCCTTGATTATGGAGAACTTGAGGGAGACGACACTGATTCACATATCGACACTCTCGCTCGCCTCGCTCCTGAAAATATCATCCTTTTCACGGGATGCAGGGATATCGATGATCCTCATTTTGAAGAGCTATTGAAAATGAGAGCCCAGCTGACACTGTTCAGAAATGCAGAAGGAGAACCATTCAATCTTGTGGAACTTCCTTTGCCCTTACCCATATATGATGAGGAAGGCAACAGACTTCCCGCAACGTATGCCAACTATCTCGTAACGGATAAAGCCATTTTCATCCCGACATACAATCAGCCGGACAATGACCTTCTTGCCATGCAGACAATCAGAATAGCTTTTCCCGACCATAAAATAGTTGGCGTGGATTGCACGACATTGATTAAGCAACATGGGTCACTTCACTGTGCTACAATGCAACTTCCAAAAGGATTGCTCAATCCTATAATCTTCGAATGTAAT
This sequence comes from Muribaculaceae bacterium, assembly GCA_009775375.1. Taxonomy (GTDB): domain Bacteria; phylum Bacteroidota; class Bacteroidia; order Bacteroidales; family Muribaculaceae; genus Lepagella. The sequence goes on from VSPO01000022.1 coordinate 14,908, forward strand.
TCCGGATGCCAATAAAAAAAACAATACAGAAAATGAATAAAGACATGACAAAGATAAAGGTTGGAGTCGTGCAGCATTCCTTCCTTCAGGATGTTGACTACAATAGGCAAAGAAACGTAACCGCAATTGAGAGTCTTGCCGATGAGGGTGCCGACATGATTGTGCTTTCAGAGCTTCATGATTCATTATATTTCTGCCAATGTGAAGATGTAGAAAATTTCAAACTCGCGGTCAATCTTGATGACTTCATTGAGATTTACTCCCGCGCTGCATCAGAAAACAGCGTCGTGATAGTGGCCAGCGCTTTTGAGAGAAGGGCCCCGGGATTATACCACAACACTGCAGTGGTCTTCGACTCCGACGGGAGTGTTGCAGGGAAATACCGAAAAATGCACATTCCTGATGACCCCGGGTTTTATGAGAAGTTTTATTTCACGCCGGGCGACCTTGGATTCCAACCAATAGAAACATCGCTTGGAAAACTTGGGGTGCTTGTATGCTGGGATCAATGGTATCCGGAAGCTGCAAGATTAATGGCAATGAAAGGAGCGGAAATGCTTATCTACCCTACGGCTATCGGATGGAATCCCGATGATCCTCAAGATGAAAAAATCCGTCAACGCGATGCGTGGATCACGATACAGCGGTCGCATGCCGTTGCCAACGGACTCCCTGTCGTGAGTGTCAACAGAGTCGGATTTGAAGAAGATTTGTCGCAACAGACTTCAGGAATAGATTTCTGGGGCTCCAGTTTTGTAGCGGGTCCTCAGGGGGAAATAATTGCCATGGCCTCTGAAAACAGTCCTGAGGAACTGATTGCCGAGATTGACAAAACACGTTCAGAGAACGTGCGTCAATGGTGGCCATTCCTTAGAGACAGAAGAATTGAGGAATATGGAGGTCTCTTGAAAAGATTCTTGGTTGACTAAGAGTGCTTCCTTAAAATATTAATAATCCGACAACCCGAAATGGAGATTGATGAGGAAAAATTCAGCATCAGTCTCCATTTTAGGATTCTCTATCAGCCAAGATAAGACTCCGACAACCCCGATTTTTTCTGTCATCGAGAATCACATGCTATTGAGCAAATTTCTCCATTGATCGGCAATCTCATGCAATCCGGCTTTTTCTGAGATTGAGATCAGACGCTCTATGGGTTCTTTTTTGTCTGGGCATTGGCTGGCTGCAGTCTGATAGTTGAGAGCCGCTCTCGAATAATCTTTTTCTTCAGCCATTATATCTCCCTTAAGAAGCGAGGCATCATAACATGATTCTCCTTTCTTCTTGATTATTTTATCAAGTTTCTTGCATGCTTGTTTTGTCTTACCCTCCTCTATAAAGCATTTAGCCAATCCAATTTCTGCTCTTTCATTTTCCGAATACAATGAGAGAGCTTTTTCATAATTTGCCCTTGCCGGTTCTATGTCAAGTCCATCCGTGAGCGAAACGTCGCCCATCTCAACAAATTCGTCAGACAAACTGCGAAGCAATTCCTCCTGTCTGGCAATCTTATCGCGGAGAGTGTTGATCAAATTCAGTTTGGTTGCCAGCCATCGTCTGACGCCTCTTTTGGAAAAAGCCTGCGTCAGTTCTTCAACTTCCCATGCCTTCTCCACTGCCTTCCCCATATCTCCATTATTAAAATCAACGACAGCCTCAGAAGAAAGGTTCCTGGCCTTAGTCTCCCTCAACACCTTATCTGCCGCCTCTGTGTCATTGAAATTGCGACTGAACTCTCTGGCTTCGTGACTTACGATTATATCATAACGTCTTAATGGACTGACAAACCTCAATCCTTCCATGCTTCGGCATCGGCTTAATGCCACATAGGTTTGTCCGGCAGAAAAGGCCCCATCCCCCATATCAATAGTCACATTATTAAATGTCAGACCCTGGCTTTTATGAATTGTCAATGCCCAAGCAGCCTTTAATGGGTATTGCGTGAACCTCCCCAGCACTTCCTCCTTCACTTTTTTCTCTTTCTCATCGTAATAGTAGTTTATATTTTCCCACGTCTCCTTTTCAACGTTCACTTCTCTCCCATCCTCAAGCTCCACTATTACACGGTCGTCACCTATTTCCTTTATTCTGGCAAGAGTCCCGTTCACCCAACGACGTTCCCTGTCGTTGCGGATAAGCATAACCTGGGCATCAACTTTCAACTGGAGATTCAAGTCCGTGGGTAGAATTTTTTCAGGGAAATCATCCTCTATATCCCCTTTGAAAACATATTCCTCGCCGGGAAGAGCTTCCATTTTTTCTGAATTGATTATTGAAGCTGCATCCTTTCTGGCAGCCAATACAATTTCAAATTTCTCTTCAATTGAATTCAATGCATTTGCATCCACTCGGCTGTTGAGCAAGTGAAAGTCAAGCGCGCTTGTCTTATTAAGCCTGACTCGGTCAAGCAATCCAATAAATTCGGTATCCGTCTGGCGATAGATTTTCTTTAACTCTATAGAGAGTAAATTTGCTTGGCGATAGGCTCCCGCATTGAAAAAGAAGAAGTCGCGATAATACCTCGAAAGAATTCCTTTCGTATCAGATGTGACAACGGGCTCAAGCTGAAAGATATCCCCGACGAGGAGAAGCTGAACTCCGCCAAACACACTTCCCTTATCACCTCTGACTCCCCTTAAGGCTCTGTCGATAAAATCAATCATATCAGGCCTGACCATGGAGACTTCATCAATGATTATAAGTTCGAGCTCTTTCAAAAGCTGCCTCTTTCTTTTTGAAAATTTCTTGCTTGCCGCAAATTCCCTGACCGAGTATTCAGGATCGTCTGGTGGCACCGGTCGCAACGGCATCTGAAAGAAAGAATGAATCGTGACTCCGCCTACATTCACAGCCGCCACTCCAGTAGGAGCCAGTATCACATATTTTTTCTTCAGATTCCGACATATGTAGCTTAGGAAAGTTGACTTCCCTGTGCCGGCCTTACCGGTCAAAAAAACATTGGCATTTGTTTTCGACAGCAATTCAAATGCCTTTTGGAATTCCTTGTTATCCAAATCAAGTTTCTTCGGTAGGTTTATTGCGTTTGTCAGACTCATCTGGTTGGGTGTATGCGATTGAGGGCTTAAGAACTTGTAAAAAATATTTCTGTCCTCCAACGATTGACATGAAGTGACATGAGGTTGAGTATGCAAATTTAATCAAAATACTCCATGCAGTCAAATATACGACCTACAAAAATTTATTGGCCGACCTATTCAGCCACCGGGATACATGCCCCGACATAATGTGAATATACATCTATGCCACCATGACGTTTGTGAGTCTGGTTTAGAACGCTTTCCTTTATTAACCAAAATCATGCTCATATGAGCATTTCTTAAAGACTACTAAAACAATTTGGTGGAAAGATGGAAACTTTCATGAATTTTTTTGTAAATTCGCACACTAACTAATTTTCTGAAATCATGAATTCATTAAAGTATTTCATACTTGCAGCGACAATATCCGGAATAAATTGTTTCGGATATGCAGAGACTCCCACAAATGTAAATGAATATGGGACATCGTGGAACTGGAATGGAGGAACAATAGAACTCGTCTCCCCGGAGAGAAAAGCCGGACAGCAAAGCGTGCTCGGACTTGCATTGCCGGCAATGGATCATGTCCGGGTCGGCTTTGTAGGTCTTGGCATGAGAGGTCCCGGAGCTGTGGAGCGTTTCACATTCATCCCGGGAGTAGAGATAAAAGCATTGTGCGACTATGAAAAGCAACGCGCTGAATCTTGCCAAAAATATCTGACAGACGCATCTATGCCCGAGGCCGACATATATTTCGGAGAGAAAGGATACGAAGATCTTTGCAAACGCGACGACATTGATCTTGTCTACATAGCCGCCGACTGGCTTCATCATGCGCCCATAGCAAAATGCGCTCTTGAAAACGGTAAAAATGTGGCCATTGAAGTGCCATCAGCCATGACCCTTAAAGATTGCTGGGACTTGATCGACCTCAGCGAAAAGCAGCAGAAACATTGTTTTATTCTTGAAAATTGCTGCTATGACTGGTTTGAGATGAACGCTCTTAATATGGCACAGCAAGGTGTCTTCGGAGACATAATAAGGGCACAGGGCGCATACATACACGACCTCAGCCCCTACTGGAAACATTATTGGAAAAACGGGGAAAACGACAAGTTGGGTTGGAGACTCGATTACAACATGCGCCACCGGGGCGATGTCTACCCCACCCACGGACTTGGCCCAGTAGCTCAGGCTATGGACATTCATAGAGGCGACAGAATGAAGACTCTCGTTGCCATGGATACAAAATCCGTCAACGGCAAGGCTTTGATTGAAGAGCTTGCAGACTCGACTTGCAATTCCTTCAGAAACGGCGACCACACCACGACATTGATACGCACAGAAAACGGAAAAGTCATTGAGATACAACATAACGTCATGACGCCTCAACCATACAACCGTCTATATCAGCTTACGGGGACAAAAGGATTCGCCAATAAATATCCGGTTGAGGGATATGCAGTCGGCCGACAGCAGCTTTCCGATGCGGGAGTTGAGGTCGACATAGAGAATCTTTCACCACATTCGTTTCTTGAAGACAAGGAAAAAGAAGCTCTTGAGAAAAAATACGCCCACCCTATTCTAATAAAATATGGCGATATGGCTAAGGAAGTGGGAGGACATGGAGGAATGGATTTCATTATGGATAGCCGACTCATATATTGCCTTCAGAACGGCCTTCCCCTCGATATGGACGTATACGACCTTGCGGAATGGTGCTCATTAGCGGAACTTGGTTCGCTTTCAATGGACAATAACTCAGCCCCCGTCTCTATCCCGGATTTCACAAGAGGAGATTGGAACAAAATCAAAGGCTATCGACACGCCTTTGCATCTCCTGAACAAGAGGCCGAAGCAATGAGGAAAGCCACTGAATTTACAAATAAATTGAAATCCTCCTCTCAAAAAGCCAACAATAAAAAAACTAAATCGAAAAAGAAATAAAATGGCTGAAGCAATGAAGCAGATCCTCGCATGCTTTGGTGTCGAGTCAAAAGAATTGACAATTGACCCAATGGGAGGAGGTCTGATCAACGACACGTTCAAAGTCAGCTCAGGATTACCGTCCGGCAATGAATACGTCTTGCAGCGAATCAATAACAACATTTTCAAGGATGTGGATGCACTGCAACGCAACATTGAGGCTGTGACATCTCACATACGTCATAAATTTGAAGAAAGCAACGACCTTGACGTAGATTCACATTCTCTGGTTTTCCTTAAGGATACGGCCACAGGCAAGACATATCATTTCGATGGAGAAAACTTCTGGCGGGTAATGGTCTTTCTTCCCGGAACCGTAACAAGAACCACAATCAATCCTGAGAATGCTTATCTCACGGGAAAAGCTTTTGGCAAATTTCAAGAAATGCTTTCCGACCTGCATGAGAATCTTGCTGAGACAATCCCTGATTTCCACAACATGGAGTTCCGTCTATCTCAATTCGATGATTCGATTGCCAACGGATGTCCGCAACGCTTGAAAGAGGCTTCCTACCTGATCGGAGAGCTACAAAAGCGTCGCAGACATGCCTGCCTTGCGGAACGACTTTACCGGGAAAATAAATTGCCCAAAAGGATTTGCCACTGCGATACTAAAGTAGATAATATCCTATTTGATGAAATGGGGAATGTAGTGTGTGTGATTGATCTTGACACGGTGATGCCATCATTCGTTTTCTCTGATTTTGGCGATTTCCTACGCTCCGCAGCCAACAAAGGGCTGGAAGATGATTCGAATCTCGACAACGTGGAATTTGACATGGAGATTTTCAAATCTTTCTCTAAAGGATACATCGAAAGCACCTCTTCGTTTCTGACTGACACAGAAAGAGACCATCTCCCTTATGCTGCTGAAAGATTTGCCTATATGCAGTCTGTAAGATTTCTGACAGATTATCTGAATGAAGACAAATACTACAAGATTTCATATCCGAAGCATAATCTGGCAAGAGCAAAGGCGCAATTCAAGCTGTTGCAATCAATCGAATCTCATCTCACAGAAATGCTGGAATATATTCAGAATTTGAATGCATCCTGACCAAGCGAACCTTGCCTCTCTACAAGTGTATGCTACAGACATCTGATTCCGATTAAGAGCCTGTTTAAAAATGATTGTTAAAACAGACGCGGCCACTTTTTGGGAGTGCACTCCTAAAAAGTGGCCGCGTCTGTTAATCATCGACACTTAAGCGCGTTCACTTATCCCAATTGTCAGTCCGAAACGGGACAAGAGGCAACCCGATTATATTATGAACTTTTCCGACAGCGAAATTTTTGAAATTATATCTCACCGCCTCTATCGTTCCTGCCTCCGGGCACGTCACCTCAATATTGAGAGTTTTAGGATTCTCCACAGCCTTGGCTGGATGGAAAACACGATCAGCTCCGGCAGCCTCAAATCCTTCAAGCTCTTTATTGGGAGTGAATCCATCCCATGCGTTGTTAAAACTCAGGATGGCTTTGTCTCCCTCCACCTTCATTGTTTTAAAGGTCGGATAATCAGCAGGCATCCCCTTCACTCCATAAGTCTTTCCGGCTGCCATGAACGCAAGCCGCTCCCCTATCTCTTTTTTCTTCCGGGCATGAATATCATTGACCTCAAATGGATACACAAGATCTGACGTGCAAACTATTCCGCTATTAGGCACCAATTCCGCAGCCTTGTGCTGGCACTCCCTGAAGAAAGCTGCATTGTTATTATCCGGATTGCCGTAATCCCAACCCGGGAGCTCTACGAAATAGAAAGGCAATTCTCCAAGTCCCCATTTGGATCTCCAGTCTTCCACCATATCCTTCTTGTGAAAAGGATATGTCGACTCCTTGCCGACATTCGACTCTCCCTGGTTCCACAAGAAGCCTTTGATAGTATATCCAATCAAAGGATGCAACATTGAATTATACATGATGTTGATTCTCTCATAATCCTGAAGAGTCGTGTCGGCTTTCTCCTTGTCAATATCCCATTCCGGATATTTGGATATCTGCTCACGGCTTTGCCAACCCTCAAGTTTGCTTCCTCCATATGAACAATCTATAATCCCAACGGGCACATTTAATATCTCGGAAAGCGACCGGGCAAAGAAATATCCAAGCGCACTAAAATTATATGCATTTTCGGGGTTGCTCACTTTCCAAGGACTTTCAACTTTGTCTTGCGGGGAATAGGCTTTACTTTTAGGAACTTTCGCCATCCTTATATAAGGATATTTTCCGGAGTAGGCAATCGCCTCCATAGCGCCTTCCACAGGCTGCGTCCAGAATCCCCTCAAAGGCATTTCCATGTTCGACTGACCGGAGCAGAACCACACCTCTCCTACAGCCACGTTATCAAGCGTGATGTCGCTTCCATCTCCTTTGATATTGATCTTGTATGTGTAAAAAGAAGCCTTAGGCGTCGGCAACTCCACTTGCCATTTCCCATTTGAATCCGCCACCGTATTGACAATATGAGAAGGATTCCACGACCCGTATATCGAGATTTTACTTCCGGGAGTTGCCCAGCCCCACAACCGGGCGTCAGCCTGCTGTTGCACCACCATGTCATTGCCGACAATATCCGGCAAATCAATTTTAGCCTCCGAGACGAAAGGCAACATAATCAAACAAGAGGGAATGATATTTTTCAGTTTCATATGTTATGTTGAGTAAATGTCATTTATTTGGCAAATTTAATAATTACGCCATACGCAACAAAACAAATGTTGCCTAAGTATTGGAGATAGCTAAAATAATATTGCAAACTCCTTTTTATTTCGGCTAACCTATAAGAGTGCTTCCTTAAAATCTTATAGTGAATCCTGCAACAGCACGGTCCTCTAATGGCGTTATTCTGCCCCCCTCTCAAAGAGCTCTTATAATATCAGGGTTGCAGAGTCACCAAAGATTCCTTTTAGGGAAGGCATTCCCATATTTAATCCGAAGACGATCAACAAGCCGATTCATGTCACGACTGAAGTTATGACCGGTCCAGACGCCCGAATTAGTTGTCATAACCCAGCAATCACCCTCGGGAAATCTTATTATCAAAACATGCGTGGATCCAAGTGTCCCGGTTCTTATCCATTTTCCATTCCCATCTGAGTCAGTCCAGCCTCTGGTCTGTTTGTCTTCTCCCTCATGAAATGTCATTTGCATCACGCTCGAAGGGCTTAATATGTCTTTCACGCCGGGGGCTCCATCGATGGCCGCTACGAATCTTGCAAGGTCGGAAGCCGACGTCAACCATCCTCCGGCTCCAAGCAGACCATTGATATTGCTCCCTCCGTAGACCCTGTCTACCTTTCTTCCACTTCCATTATATTCCTTAATCTTGACAGTGTCCGGACCATAGTATTTTGTCTCGTCAGGATGCCTTTGGGTATAATAGTTGGTGGCAGGCCGGAAGCGATATGCTCCCGCAGGCCGAAGTATCTCATCCGACACATAGTCCCAATAACTTTTTCCTGTGGTCTTTTCAATGGCAAGAGAAAGCAGCATGTATCCGAAATTGCTATATCTTCTGCCGGAGCCGGGGTTAAAACCAAGTCTCCTGCCAAGCACTATTTTGGTCAGCTGATTATTGTCAGGTGGGGTTTTAAGCCTCTTGACTTCCATTATGTCTGCTGTGTTAAACATTGGATCGCCTGCTCCCAATGTAAATCCTCCTTTGTGCTGAAGGAGGTGATCGATTGTAATATTCTCTATTCTTTTGTCTTTTATTGCACTAGTAAAAGATGTGTCGTTTAGGATTCCATTCTCTCCGAACACTTTTGAATCAAGCCTCATCCGCCCCTGCTCCACGAGCTTCATTATGGCAGCTGCCGTCACCAATTTTGAGGCCGAAGCGATTCTCATTATTGACTTTGGCCCCATTTTAATTCCGGCTTCTCGGTCGGCCCACCCATAGCCTTTTGCATACAAAAGAGAATCATGACGCGTGACGGCCAATGAAATGCCATTTATCTCCCATTTCTCCCTAAACCGTTCAATCTCATTGTCCATTGGCCTAAGTTGGCTTATGTCGGAAGACTCATTGGTCAGCGTATCACTCCAATAAATTCCGCTTGCCCCCTTGTCGTCAGTCGATGCAACTCCCAAAGGTCTATGGAAAATAGAAATAGCAACAAAGGCTACGACCACAAAGGCCATTATATATATCGTACTTCGTTTAATATCTGATCGTCTCATTCAGAAATTCATCCGATTTATGTTTTTTCTTTGCAAAATTAATGAAATCTACCGAATTGAGTCTAAAGAATTCCCTAAACTTTTCTTTGACTTGTTAAGAATCTTAGCGTGTTCCTTAAAATTTCGGGGTCGATCGGTTGCGATGCCCGCATCGCGCCCTCTTCCACTTTCAAAATCTGCTCAAAAATCACCGCCCATACGACCCCGAAATTTTAAGGAAGCTTTAATCAACTTCATTGCGTAAAAAGTTTAAACAACTTCAAATATAGACTTGCTCACCGAACCTAAAATAATAAAGAATCCTCAAAATAACATCTACACCCACATTTTCATAACTATCTTTGCACTTGCAAATCCTCAAACCAAGAAGAAAAGCCTATTATTCCCATAAAGGCAATAAAAGCACTTAAGGCTATATCAGCCACATCTGCTATCACAGCTATCAGAATCTTCAAAATCGGAACAAAAAATTCAAAATCAGAACAAAAAATTTCAAATCAAAACACTTTGATCTTTTTCAAAACAAAACACAACTTTTCAAAATCAGAACAAAATTTTTCAAATCAGAACAGCTAAAACACATATCCTATCATTACCAATTCCTTATCCAAACGGCATGGAAATCACAATATTTTATGCATCCGATTAGACTTATATCCCTGATTGACAACTTATCGACTAAAAAACTCAATCATTAAGAACGCTCTCCTTAAAATCATCAACCCTACGATCGCGAAATTTTAAGGGAAGCGCTCTTAAAGCCAGAATTCAATATTTTATAAGAGCTCCCCAAGATCTATCCCATCGACGCTCTAAGAAAAAAAAACGTTTTTTCGATAATTTTTCTTATGTTTTACAACATAATTAAAAAACATTTATTAACTTTGCAGCGTTTTAGAATAAAAGACAATTCTATGGTGAGAATAAGATTACGAGTGAATACTTTTTTTCACTACGGAAAAGGTAAAAAAGAGTTAGGTTCAAGATTCCGTTGGAATCCTATTCTCTCCACGATTGATGATAAGTTTAATTTAAATTTTTATTGACATGAACAGTTTCATCAAAAAAGCCGCCAAGGCCTACCGCACAGTCAACTATTGTCTTGCAAGCGCACAGGTCTATCTTAACGAGGCAGCTCGCCGATAAGAGGCATCGGCTAATAGATGGCCGATTTTCAGTTTTACAGGTTTTATTAATGCCAAGCGTTCCTGCGAAGGAGCGTTTTTTTATACCCATTTGATTTTCCTGAACCAAAGAAACGCACACGCAGTCAGCACCATGGATATAATAATAATAAACCAGAACGCATATCTATAACCACCTATTAAAATATCCACGTTCATGCCGTAGAGACTTGCAATTAATGTCGGAACCATAAGAATTATCGACAAACCTGTCATTCTCTTCATGACTCCATTGACATTGTTGGATATTATAGAGGCATAGGCATCGAGGGTATTCTCAAGAATGTCGCTATATATACAAACCGTGCTGTCGGCCTGCCTCAATTCTATATCGACATCCTCAAGCAATTCCTCATCTATTTCACTCTCGAAAATTTTCTTCACTCTCTCCAGAAGCATTACATTGCCCTTAATTGCGGTATTGAAAAATACAAGAGATTTTTGAAGATGCATAAGCCAAATTAAATCATCGTTACGTATACTTTTCTTAAGATCTTTTTCTGCTCCTACAACGTCATTTGTCAGCGTCTTTAAATAGTGTAGATACCAAAGAGCTGTCTCATATAATATCTGTAGAGTCAAATCTGCGCTTTTTGTTATGTTAAGTCCTTTCTTCATGGTCCTTGCCACAAACGACCTGACAATGGCATTCTTATAATAGCTGACCGTAAGAAGCATTCTGCCATCTTTGCTGATTATGCCGAATGGCGCTGTCCTGAACGGCATTCCCTCATCCGGGCTACATTCAATAGGAACCAGAACAATAGTCATTGTCCACACTCCCTCACGTTCCACTCGGGGCAATTCTTCAGGATCCCCGAGATACTCAAGGAACATTTCCGGGACATTTAATTTTTCAGTCAAAAAATGCCTGTCGTCGTCATCAGGATTAACAACATTCATCCATAGTCCGTGTTTCCATTGACCGGTCTCGACAAACCCATTGTCTTGCTTATAATAATTTCTCATCTATTGAAATTTCTATGACCGATACCCCGGGATGCAATTTCTCGCTTTTGTTCGGTCGGATGAATTGATAAGGGCGTGCCATGAAATCACATGACACATCCTTTATTAGTCGCACAATCTTATCTGCAATTAAATATCAGCTTCAATCTGAGGACTCGGGCGGAAAATCAAATTATAGACGAATACCGCAAGAGCCGCTCCTGCCAACGGTCCTACCACCATTACCCCAAAATCAGGCCACGCGTTAGAAGAAAATAGTGCCGGACCGAAGCTACGTGCCGGATTCACGGAACAATTATCCACGGAATCCCAACAATATTAACAAGCCCAAGAGCCAAACCAATGGCCACACCCGAAAATTTGCCGGCTCCTTTCTTTGGATCCGTAGCCCCAAGAATCACAAGGACGAACACCATAGTGAACAATACTTCCACAAACAGCGCCATACCTTGGCTTACCCCGGGCTGGCAAACATTAGCTGCAAGATAGATGCCAAGCACTCCTATCGACGGCCCGGCCAAAACGGCACTTCCACAAGCCATAAGGACCAGGAACATAGTGCCAAACATTTCCGCAATAATTTTTTTTCATAACTATTGATGTAAAAAAGTTTTTATCAAAACAATTGTTCTAAAGCCATCCGAATCAATAATAAAGCCATCAACTTAAGGTAGGGATAATCCACGCCTCTTCCTATCTTCAAAGCCAAGGGGTCATCTCATAAAAAACGAATTTAGACATAGCCTATAAATAGAATACCTTTATATTAATTTCCAATAGTGGCCTTTGAAATTTAAACACCATCTAAACAGCAAAAGTTTTGCGAATACATCAGCCTTCTTGCTCATGAGAAAACTAAGAGCACTTTCCTTATAATTTCGGGGCGGTAGTGGCGGTGGTTTTTGAGCAGAATTTTTTAGGAGTGCTAATTGTCCATGTCAGTCTCCTAATATGGGCGTAATCGGTCAAAAACAGCGTCAGATTCTTCAATCTTGATAATATCACAGACGTATTGCAAAATTTCTTGATAATTTAGGCTATATTTGCATCAAAATTCAATAACTAACCAAATCCTGTTAATGAAAAAACTTATCTTACCAATGTTTATGGGATTGGCTGTCGCAGGAATGAATGGCCAGACCTTCAATGAATGGAAGGACCCTGAAATCAATGCCGTAAACAGGGCGCCGATGAGATCGGCTAATTTCGCTTTCAATAAAGGAGAAAATGCCCTTGCGAACAAGGAAATGAAGCTCTCCGCCAACTATCTTAGCCTCAACGGCACCTGGAAATTCAATTGGGTGAACGACGCTGATCAGCGCCCCACTGATTTCTGGAAACCAGGATTTAACGACAAATCCTGGGTCAACATGCAGATTCCGGCAATGTGGGAGCTCAACGGCTATGGAGACCCCGTCTACGTCAACAATCACTACGTCTGGCGCAACCAGGCTCCTTTGACCCCTCCCATCGTGCCAACAGCAGATAATCATGTGGGTTCTTATCGACGTGTCATAAAAGTGCCGGCTGATTGGAAAGGGAAAGAAATTTTCGCACATTTCGGTTCTGTGACATCCAACATATATCTTTGGGTCAACGGCAAATATGTGGGTTATAGTGAAGACAGCAAGCTTGAGGCGGAATTCAACCTGACCCCATATCTTGTGGCCGGCAAAGACAATCTCATAGCATTCCAGATTTTCCGCTGGTGTGACGGCACATATCTTGAAGACCAGGACTTTTTCCGTTTCTCCGGCGTTGCAAGAGATTCCTATCTATATGCAAGAGACAAAAAGCGCATTGCCGATGTGAGGGTTACGCCCGATCTTGAAAACAACTATAAGGACGGGGTCTTGAATGTCGACCTCACCCTTACGTCCAACTCTCCCGTAGAACTTTCCCTCAAGGACGCCAATGGGAAAGAAGTGGCATCCGCCACTGCATCCAAGAGTGGGCGCACTGTCATGAAGCTTGCCAATCCAGAAAAATGGACTGCCGAAACCCCTTATCTATATACGCTGACAGCTTCCATGAAAGGCAGCGATGAAGTAGTGCCGGTCAATGTGGGGTTCAGAAAAATAGAACTTGTGAAAGATCAGGTGCTCGTAAATGGGAAACCAGTGCTTTTCAAAGGAGCCAACCGACATGAGCTCGATCCCGACGGAGGTTATGTTGTTTCTCCCGAAAGGATGCTTCAAGACATCCAGCTAATGAAAAAGCTCAACATGAATGCCGTCCGCACTTGCCATTATCCTGATGATAAGCTCTGGTATGACCTCTGCGACAAATATGGCCTTTACGTAGTGGCTGAAGCGAATATTGAAAGCCACGGTATGGGATATGACGAGAAGACACTTGCAAAGGATCCTCGATATGCCAAAGCTCATATGGAGCGCGACCAACGCAACGTGCAAAGAAATTTCAATCACCCATCAATAATTTTCTGGAGCCTTGGCAACGAAGCCGGATACGGGCCTAATTTTGAAGCCACCTACGACTGGACTAAAAAAGAGGACCCAAGCCGCCCTGTGCAGTATGAACAGGCCCACCAGACGGGCAAGACCGATATCTTCTGCCCTATGTACTACGGCTATGAAGGTATGGAAAAATGGGGACAGAAGACAGATGCAAAGATGCCTTTGATTCAATGTGAGTATGCCCATGCAATGGGCAACTCCATGGGAGGATTCAAGGAATATTGGGACCTCATCCGGAAGTATGCTAATCTCCAAGGAGGATTTATCTGGGATTTTGTTGATCAAGCAGTCAGAACCAAAGGTAAGGACGGCGTGGAAATCTACGGCTATGGTGGCGACTTCAATAAATACGACGGATCTGACGGCAACTTCTGTGCAAACGGAGTGGTCAATCCCGACCGCATACCAAATCCTCACGCAGGAGAAGTAGCCTACTACTATCAGAACATCTGGACATCACCGTCCGACTTGAAGACTGGAAAGATAAAGGTGTTCAATGAGAATTTCTTCAGGGATCTTTCTGACGTGGACCTCGATTGGGTGTTGCTCAACAATGGAGTCCCCGTACGCGACGGGCACATCGACAAAATTGACGTGAAGCCCGGAGAAACGACCGAATTGACTATTCCATATGGAGAAATATCAGGTCAAGGCGAGTGGCTTCTCAACCTGTCATATTCCCTTAAAGATGCAAGAGGGATTCTTCCTGCAGGCCATGTCGTGGCAACCGAACAGCTCGCCCTGAATCCGATGCCGGCTGCACAGCTCGACATAGCCACGCCTTCCAACCCCAATGTCGCCACCCCCGTTCCAGCGATAATTGACAATGATGCCAACTATCTTATCGTAAAAGGTGATCTATTTACAATCGAGTTCAACAGATGGTCGGGACTTATGGTTCGCTACGACGTTGAGGGCATGCAGATGATTAACGAAGGCGGATCACTTTCGCCCAACTTCTGGCGTGCTCCGACCGACAACGATTACGGCGCAGGGCTTCAGAAGAAATATCGTGCATGGCACGACCCCGAGATGAAACTCAAGTCTCTTAAATCAGAGATGAAGGATGGCTTGGCATACGTTTATACATCCTACGATATGCCATCTGTAAGCGGCAAGCTCGACATGACATACATCGTCAACGGAGACGGAGCCGTAAAGGTCTCTGAGTCCTTCACGGCTGATAAGTCGGCAAAAGTGTCAGATATGTTCCGTTTTGGAATGCAGATGCAAATGCCTTTGTCGTTCAACCATATCCAGTATTACGGACGTGGGCCAATTGAGAACTATCAGGACCGCAACCACTCTACCAACATCGGCATTTACAATCAGACCGTGGCTGACCAGTTCTTCTCTTACATCCGTCCGCAAGAGACAGGCACAAAAACCGACATCCGCTATTGGAAACAGTTGAACAACTCCGGCAACGGCTTGGAATTTGTGGCCGAGAATCCTTTCTCAGCATCCGCTCTCAACTATTCTATCGATAGTCTCGACGAAGGAGAAGACAAGCACAACGGACATTCTCCCGAAGTAAAAAAAGCTGACTACACCAATGTGACTATTGACAAGGTTCAGATGGGACTTGGTTGCGTCAACAGCTGGGGTGCTCTCCCCCTTCCGGAATATCGCATTCCATATGGCGACTACACCTTCACATTCATGATGAAGCCCGTGTTCAACCAGCTTCATAATTGAATCCATCTTCGGCATATTATGCCGCAATAGAAAATATCGGACTTCCGACTGTCGGAAGTCCGGTATTTTCTATTGCGGCATTCCATCTAACGACCCTTTTGCATCATTCAAACGTTAGAAATAAGGGAGACGCGGCAACTTCCGAGTCGCGTCTGTTTACTAAATTTATTAGAAGTTGTTTAAACTTTTTCTTTTCCAAGATTTCGTCAGATTTTCGAGCTGATTTTGAATCGTGAAGAGGGAATTTAGCGGGCTAAATTCCCTCTTCACGATTCAAAAGCAGCCGAAAAGATGATGAAAGATTGGGAAAGAGCCCTCAAAAAGGGAAGAAGCATTAATCAACTTCATTTGCGTAAAAAGTTTAAACAACTTCTTAGACATGAAAAAAACACCGAAGTCGAATAGCAAAGCTAAGAATGGGTTGCGAGGTCTCTTCCGGTTGTGTTGGGCTGCCGTCCTTTGCATATGCAGTTTATCTGTCATAGGCGGGACTAAATCCAAAACGAGCAATCAAAGCCCGGAATTTGAGAAAGCTGTAGCCGTAATAAAAAAATATGAAGGCATGCACTACAACAAAGGCAATCTGGTTGGCTACGGACACAAAATTCTTCCCGGGGAGAAATATAAAAGAAACCAACGTCTTACCCTGGAACAAGCCGATCAACTGCTGCGTAATGACCTGGCAAAATTATGTGCAAAATATAGAGCATTTGGCAAAGACAGCTTGCTTCTTAGTGCCCTCGCGTATAATTGCGGCATAGGAATCGTGGCCAAATCCAAGGTATACAAAAACCTCAAGGCAGGCAACCGCGACATAAAAGCTTCCTACCTTGCCCATTGCAAATATCGTGGAAAGGCATTGAGCCAATTAAAACGAAGAAGAATCGAGGAATTTGAGGTTTTATTTATTCCATGACTGTCAGGAGAATAATTTTTGTATCCTCTTACGTTATTTTATAAGCTACATTAATATTCGCTTAAAATGAAAACAATACGCAATATTCTACCAATACTATTTTCCGTCGGCATTTTCGGGGTGCTTGTTATCGGATGCAAAGGAAAGAAATCTCCTGACCCTGACCACAGCAATCTTCCGGAAGACGTTAAACCCGTCGCACTCGCCATTCTTGCTGATTCCGCCGAATCCTTTGCCGCATCCGTAAATTATCCTCTTCAACGTCCGTATCCTATCAAAGACATAAAGGATTCCACCGAAATGGTGAAATATTATCCCACTCTCATCGACAAAGAATTTAAGGAAAAGGTGCATCAATCTCCCGATTCCCTATGGGAACAAGTAGGATGGAGAGGATGGACACTCGGCAACGGAGAATATCTCTGGATCGACGGAGGAAAAATCTACGTGATGGATTATGTATCCAAAAGAGAGCAGGAGATGCTCGACTCTCTCAGGAAAGAGGAGATAGCCACCCTCGACCCATCAATGCGCAAGGGCTGGACACCCGTGATGTGCGTCATCGACACTCTCAACGGCGACATCTTCAGAATAGACATCGACAGCGTAAATGAATCGCCTGTCTATCGTCTTTCAGGCTACCGTGCGTCGGCCAATCTTTCAGGTCGCCCTTCACTGATGCTTTATGGCAATCTTGAGACTGAAGGCACAATGTCTGTGAGATTTTATCATTTCTCCGATTCCATTGGCAATGATGCCAACTATTCTCCTGATGCGATTGAAGATGACAGTATCCCGTCGATAGAGATGAGCAAAAAAGGGAAAGCGAAAAGAATTCCTGTCCGCCCGACATATTGGCTTGATCATATTAAGGAAGACTCCTTGAGAAAAGCATATCGCGAACTGAAAAACATGGATCAGCATACCGTCATAAAAATCCAAGGTTTAAATCCGCCTCCGCAATCGTCAGACTCTGCGTCTCCCACGAAAACAGCTCCTGCGACAAAGCCCACGAAATCCGACAGTTTGGAAAATTAATGGAATTTAGATAATTTTGCGGCGAAATCAGCAGATGATTTCGCCGCAATTTCTATTTACATGAGACAGTTTGATTATTTAATTTCGTTCGATAGCGATAAGCTCGGATATGGCAAAGTAGAAATCCGAAACACCAAAGGATATGGTGTGCCCAAAGGAATCACCGCCGTAATCGGAAATAATGGAAGCGGAAAAACTACACTCGCAACCATTATCGAAAAAGGCAGGTATGCCTATGGCAATAGAATAAATTTCCATCGTCAGGGTCTGAAAATAAAAATGCTCTCCTTCTCCGACATCCATTCCCTGGCGGCTATGGAAGCCCACTATTTCTCACAACGTATGGAAGCGACCATGAACGACATGGTGCCATCTGTGGCAGATGTTCTTGGCGAGAAATTGTCAACTCCGGAATGGAAAAGATTGTCTATAAAATTCAAGCTTTATGATGTGGCCGACAAAAAAGTCAACTATCTCTCCAGTGGAGAGCTTAGGAAATTAATAATCATCAACGCTCTTATTTCAAAACCGGATTTACTCATTCTTGATAATCCCTACATCGGCCTTGATTCACATTCAAGGCAAGAGCTTGACAAAATGCTTGAAGAGTTAAGGTCTGATGGAATATCAATAGTTCTATTGATTTGCGATATAAGCGACATGCCGGTTTTTTGCGATTATGTCATGACTGTCGAAGATTGCAGCATATCCTCTCTATGCAGTAAAAGCGACTTCAACGAAATTATCCCGACTTTAGACATCAATCAAGTCTATGAAAAACTACCTCCACGTCGAAATCGCATAAACAATGACTATCAAGTGGCTTTCGAAATTCGTAACGGCCACGTCAAATATGGCGACCGACAAATAATCAAAGACCTTGATTGGTGTGTCAAGAAAGGGGAACAATGGGCACTTTCGGGTCCCAACGGCTGTGGGAAATCTCTCTTATTAAGCATGGTTTGCGCCGACAATCCCCAAGCCTATGCCAATGACATCACCCTGTTCGATATCAAGCGAGGAAGCGGTGAAAGCATATGGCAGATAAAGGATTCCATCGGCTATGTTTCCCCGGAAATGCAATTGTTTTTCAAGTCTAACTCTTGCGTCAGGGAAATAGTGGCTCAAGGACTGCGTAACTCTTTGAATAAATATAGCCCGCTGACAGAAGAGGAATCGGAGGAGGCTGAAAAATGGATCGACCTTCTTGCCATCAGTCATCTGTCAGACCGAAAATTTAATGAGCTGTCATCCGGAGAACAACGTCTGACGCTGGTTGCCCGAGCTATGATTAAGCAGCCGGAATTGATTGTGCTCGATGAGCCTCTTCATGGACTGGACTCATTGTCAAAACAACGTGT
>VSPO01000220.1 GCA_009775375.1 Muribaculaceae bacterium
CCGTTTTCCACCGCTTCGTCGCCCGTCCACCATGTTTCATCTGACATAAAGCCGGATATTTCATCAACCGTCTTTCCCGTTTTTACAGAATAGGCGTTTATGATTGATTGTTTTATTACTTTCAATTCCTGCGCCATCTTTTCAAAGTCTTCTGCCCTGAACGTGTCCCAGACGGTCATTGCCGGGTCATGTATCATGAAAACGCCGTTTCTCGGTATCTTGATTATATCGCCCGCCATTGCGATAATAGTGGCGGCAGAAGCCGCCCACCCGTCAACCTTTACCGTGATTTTTGCGTCATGGTCCTTCAACCGTGTATAGATTGCGTTAGCTGCGAACACATCACCACCGGGGCTATTGATACGCACAATTATTTCCGGCACGTCTTCCCCCAGTGCCGCAAGCTCCCTGTTAAACTGTGCGGGCGTTACCCGGTCTTCCCACCAGCTCTGCTGGCTGCTGATAGTCCCATACAGAAGCAATTCAGGCGGCTTTGTCGCCGTCCCCGGTACAAAGTCCCAGAATTTATTCTGTGTCACTCCGAACGGGTTTTTCTCCCCGCTGCCCGTCGCCGTCTTTCTGTTCGTCTGGCTCTCCGGGCTTTGTCCCGTTGTCGTCCTGCTGTTCTGCTGGTTCTCCGGGTTTTGTCCCGTTCCCCTGCTGCCCGGCTGCGCTTCCGGGTTTTTGTTCCCCTGCGTTGACAATTTTCTTTACCTCCTTTAGCTTCTTTTCTTCCTGCTTTAGCTGTTCGCAATTACTGTAAAAATCGCCGCCAGCCATCTCCATTGTTTCTGCGCTTCTTGTAGAAAAGCCGTTTTCAACTCTCGTTACTGCTGCCCCTACTTCCTGCACCGGGTTCAGAAGCCCCCGTGCGGGTCCGTTCCACTGTGCCTTGCAGTATGCTTTCCGGCGCAACGGGTCTGTGAAGAATCCGGGGGCTTTTATCCTGCCTTTTGCTACCGCTTCCGCAAGCCATTCTTCGTATACGGGCTGGCAAAAGTCGTTCGCCATCCATGCCCGATACATTTTGAACATTTTCCACGCTTCTTCTAAAGCTCCCCGGCTTGCAGAATAGGAACTTGTAAAATGCTTTAAAAGTAGTTCATACGGAATTTCAAGTGCTGCGCCTATCTGTCGGCAGATAGCTTCCACAAAACCGCTGAAATTTTTGTTCGGTCTTCCGGGGTTTATATCATGCGCCTTTTCCCCTTCTGCAAGGTCAAGTATTGCGCCGGGTCCCAGTTCCAGACTGTTTTCGTCGTCTTCGTCAATCAGGTCTTCTTCCGCTATGCCGGACCCTACAGGCTCCCCGTCTTCGTTTGATTCTTTTTCGATAAAGACAGTGAAAAGCCCGGATATTACCGCCGCTATCAATTCAGCGTCCGTGTACCGCCCTAACTGCTTCAACGCTTCTATGACCGGGGCAAGGAAGGGAACGCCCCGCCGCTGGTCTATGCGTTCCATATTGCTCAAATGCAAAACATTTCTTCTGCCTGTCTTCTTTCCGTATGCTTCCACCCTCTGCCACTCCATGCGTTCATTTGCGTATGACAACGGATGGTGTTTTGAAAAGTGATATGCAATCACTTCCCCGTCTGCATCTACCTCAATACCTCCAACAATCTCATTTCCGAACGTATCAAAGTTATTCGGGCTTGAAACCCTGTCTGCTTCTATAAGCTGTACCCGCAAATCATAAGGCTGGTTTATCCGCTTCTTTGTCGGAAGCAACGCAAAACAGTCACCAGAAGTCAGCCAGTTCAGAAAAGCTAATTGCTGTAATTCATAGAAATTATTCAGCCTTGCCATATCACAATCATTGCTTTCAGCCCACAACGCCCATTCCCTTGTTATTTCCTTCTCTAACTGCTGCGCCTGCGCCGCTGTCAGCTTCAATGTTTCTGCGTCTACCGTTGGTTTTAACATCAGCCCCCGCCCGACAATATTTGTCCGCATTGTTTTTACTGCGCCCGTCGCAATCGGAACGCCCATATATAAATCACGGGAACGCTGCCGCAATATGGAAAGGTTATCTGAAATATCTTCTCTCCAACTCCCGCCCGCATAATTCCAGCCTATCATTGACTTTTTTGTTGTATTTGCGCCGTAATTGCTGTAACCGCTGTTCAAAATCTGCATTTTTTGTCTTGCGGCTGTCCTTTTTAGTGCCGTTTGCGGCGCAACTATAGCAATTATGCCGTCTATCGCCCTTGCTATGCCGTTCAATCCTTCACCTTCTCCCGTTTTATGGCATGAAAAAAGCACTGTTTCCAGTGCTTTCCTCATTTTTTCTATCTCCTATACCGCTTTCGCTATTATACACTTTACACTACTTTTTTAAGGTTTTCAAGGAAATAGCGGGCAATTTCGGGCAATCTTTTTATAATTTATACTTCTTTTCTGCTTCTTTCTTATATGCTTCATATACAATTTTATGTATCTTGTCTAACTCTGCATTATCATTTATGCCATCAACTAATTTTTTAATTGTTTCCCTTGTCTTCTGCTTGTCTATATGTGGTTTATATCCGCTCCCTTTCCCTCCTTTAATCGGTTTTTGTATGGCTTCCTCAATCGTCATTCCTTTGTTTAGCCTTTCTGTTAATGTCGCCCTATTTATTCCATATTGTTTAGCCCATTGATTTACTGTTTTTATTTCTCCGTTATATTTTATCTTCCTGCTACTCCGTTTATTATTTGCCTGTGTTTCATTGTCTGCCCATTTGCAGTTTTCAGGGCAATAATCTCCGTCGTTGTCTTCTCTTTCTATGGACAACCCTTCTTTATATCCGTTTTGCAAAGCCCATATTCTAAAATTTTCAAACTCCTTCCATTCTTCACATAGCTTAATTCCCCTTGCACCATAGTCTTTAAATGCATGATTATTCTTATTTTCTGTCCTTGCCCTCATGCCATTCCATACCTGATACAACTTTTTTCTTTCTAAGTTTGTCCTTATTGGCATTTTCTCCATTCCTCCGCAACACTTTTCGTCTGCTCTGCCTTTTTCCTTCTCCAATCTTTATTTCTCCGATAAAATTCAAAGCAAATCAATTTATGTTTTTCGCAAAAGTGCAACTGCTCAATATATTCTTTTTCTGACATTCTGCAATCCCCCCCTATCTATTTCAGATATTTAATAAACGTGTACGCTTTTACCAAAATTCCCTTGTCTGAAATAGCGTCTATCATCTTGTGGATTGCGGTTTTTAATTCGCTTTCAATCTCCTTTTTATTTTCCTTCTGTCCTACAACAATAGCTTTTCCCATATTTGAATCTCCTTTCATTTTTCCCTTGAAAGAAGCCAGCATTTTTGATAGAATAAGCCTATCAAGTTGTTTTGGCTTCTTGATACAGAGAAACGGTGTGCGCTTTGGTCGGTGTAGCACCGTTTCTTTTATTGTTCTGATACTTTTTTGTAAACCAGTTCAATACCTTGTCTAATTACCTCTGCTTTGCTTAATCCCGTCTTTTGACAACAAACTTCCAGCTTGTGCAATTCATCATTTGACATTCTTAATCTGTACTGATTTTCCCTTGAATCCTCTTTTGGCGGTCTTCCCGTTCGTGGGGACATACTTACATATCACTTCCTTTCTATTTATTGGATATCCTATAATTCATTATATAGTGGATATCCAAAAAGTCAATACCTTTTTGAAAATTTTATCAGGAATATTGCATTTCAAAACTGCATATGCTATAATTCCATCAGGCAACAAAAGGATAATAAAGTGTGTCATGTTGCGCAC
>VSPO01000221.1 GCA_009775375.1 Muribaculaceae bacterium
ATCGTGGAAAGCGAATTTGAGAAGCGCGGATTGCGACTACTAACATTCTCTGCACAGCTTGAATTTTCAGCAAAGGTACGCGACAAAATCGATAGCCGAAACGAGGTCAACACCAACATCACGGTACTTGACCAGCAGATTGCGGAACAGAAGAAGCGCAACGAACTGGAGCAGCTTAAAACCGAGCAGGCGTTAATCCGGTCACGCGGTCTTACCAAAGAAATTCTGCAACAGCAATTCATAGACAAATGGGATGGAAAATCACCGATATATTCATCCCCGATTGATTTTGTCAAGGTAACGAAGTAATAACCCGGTGGCGGGTGCTAACGTGGTCGCCCGCCGCCATCTTTATTCTCTTTCAGATGAGCGGACACATAGCAAAATATCGCGGAAAGCGATGCGACAACGATGAGTGGCTGATAGATAGCGGCCTTATCTACGATGACGAGTTCTCTAACCATAGAGCATCAATCTTCGACTGCGCAACAGGTAATTTTGAAGAAGTCAGAGCAGGAACGGTATCGCAGTTCACAGGGCTTCACGATTGTAATGGAAAGGAAATCTACGAGCTTGACATCATAAGGCTTCGCACCCTTGTAGGTATTGTAATGTGGCATCCATACATGACAGCCTTTTACATCAACGCTGATGCAAGAATACCGTCCATAAATAACACCTATGCTACGCTTGGCGAAATGTGGAAATCCTACCGCCACGACATCACGGTCATTGGCAACGTCTTTGAGCCGCAATACACCGGCAAGACCTACGAACAGGTATTAAACGAATTAAACAAGTCAAGAAGATGAAAGATAAGCTGACAATGGAACAATCCCAAGAACTGATAGAAATTGGGATACAGCGTAAAAACGCAAGCGAGGTCTATATCATTGAGGGCTTCACGGGAAACAACTATCGCCCATGCTTCATCTTGTCGGATGTTCTTGACTTGCTCCCGGCTGCGCTTACGAAAAGACTTGACAACTGGCCGCTGACAATCAAGCGTCACGGCAAGGAACAATGGAGCGCAGGCTATGGCCCAATCGTGATGATACTTGAGAAGGAACTTATCGATGCCGCTTTCGGTCTTGTTAAGTGGCTTCACGAAGAATACGACAAACCCACCGCAAAATGATGAAATTCAGAAAATCTACCAATTTAGAACAGGCTCAACGACTGCTTAATTGCGGTGTCAAGGAAAGCACCGCCGATATGTCGTGGCGCGAGCTTATCGACCGTGCGCAGATGACGCATGAAGCCGATGGCGTTACCCTTTGCACACTGCCATACAAAGAAGCCGCGCTGATATACGGCGAAGACGGCATAACCCCGGCATGGAGTCTGTCTGCATTGCTATCCATGCTGCCGTCCTGCATACAACACGGAAAGACGGAGTATTATCTGGACTTTGCGCCTTACGAAGATAAGGGCTGGGGTATCGGATATTTCAGCAACGAGGGAGTGCGAAGCATCAAGGGTCTTACGCAGCCCGCCTATCCCATAGAGGCTTGTGTGCGGGCTATTGAATGGCTATGTCGGAATAATTACGCACTTAACAACACGACCGATGAAAAGACTGTATAGGCGACTGATGTCAATATGGCGATTGGTACGCGGAAGTGATTATCTTCTGATTACCGTGCATCGCCACAGGCATAAATACGTGCTGAACAAGACCGACGATTGGGATATTCCCGGCTACCAAATGGCGTATCGCTTTATTGACAGCGCAATCGAACATCTGAACGAAATCAAACGCGAAGTAGAAGATGAAGAAAGAAAAGACAACGCTTCGGTTCAATGAGCCTATTGGTGGAAAGTTTGTGATGCCGCATCATGCGCGTATGCTGAAAGACCTTGGCTTTGATTGGCCGGTCAGAAGCTATTATTTCAAAGAGTTTTCTAACAAGAAAACAATGGCTCTCCGCACCATTCATGTAACGGAAAACCATAATGACCCCGATTTGAATCAGACCGAATTTTGCTCCGCGCCATCACTTTACACCGCCGCCAAATGGCTACGCGAAGAAAAGGGCATCTTTGTAGAAGTCCTGATGAGGGGCAAAGATATGTTTGAGGTAGTCGGAAAAGTCTATTTACCCAAACGCTGCCCGTCGGTAGTCCACCTTTTTGACCTTTGGGATGTCAAAGAGGGTATAGTATTCCCAACATACGAAATCGCATTGATGTACGGTATCGGCTTCGCGCTAAATCTACTGAAAGATAAAATAGAAACAACATGACCCAAGAAGAAAAAGACAAAGCATATTTGAAGATGGCACAGCAATGGGCGACCAATTCCTATGCCATACGTCTGAATGTAGGATGTCTGATAGTCAAGAACGACCAGATTATTTCTGACGGTTTCAACGGAACTCCGTCCGGGATGCCTAATGTCTGCGAATATGCCTATGACGATATAACCGACACATCTATCAACGTCACAACGATTGATGAACTGCATGACCAAGAGCTTGCCGGATTGCGGTTGATGACGCATCCCTACGTCTTACACGCGGAAAGCAACGCCCTTGCCAAATGCGCAAAGAATGGCGTACCTGTTACCGGCGCAACCCTCTATGTCACGGATGAGCCCTGCATGGAATGTGCAAAGCTGATAATCCAATGCGGCATCAAGCGTGTGGTCTATGCAAGAAGCTACCGCTTGCATCAAGGATTGGAACTACTGCGTCAGTGCAACATCGATGTCGAACACATAGCGATGAACTATTGATATGCTGATTCAGACCCAACAATGGCACGACAAGACGCGCTACATTATCATCGATGAGTGCGCATCCGTTCATCTGGAACTATTTGATACCGCACAGGATTTTGGTGGCACTGCCTTTATTTGGGCGTTATGGACTAACCCGGATTGCCGTCGCAAAGGTCACGCTGAAAGGATGCTTGACCGTGCGGAACGAATAGCCGCAGAAAACGGCCACGATGCCGTATATCTTGAATGGCTTGAGAAAGATACGTCGCGTGAAATTCTTGATTGGTATTACCGGCGCGGATACCAAGAGCAGGAGTTTAGCGAAAAAGGCGATTACGTCTTATTGAAGAAATCACTGACCGATAAAATTCAGCAGCCATGACAGACGAGCAGACCGCAAATGTAGTAAAGGCAATCAATGATACCCTTACGGAAAACAAAGCCACGTTGGGCGATGCAATATGGATTTTATCCGGCATGGCTGTGCGCTTCATAGAAACTACCGCCGACAAGTCAGCCCACAACATCCTCAAAATGGAATTGGCGCAGGCAATAATGAAATCAACAACAATGACACCGCTGGGGCAAATCGTGGATTTATCGCCTTTGCCTCCAATGGAATTAAATAAAGAACATGAAATTTAAGAATCCTTTCAGAACAAGATATGCCGTGCAGACAGAACAATTCTCTGGTCTTGGCGAAATCGTGACCCGGTGGGTTGTAGTCTATCGGAAGTGGTGGCAGAGGTCATGGTACTATGCCCAGTGGGATTATTCGCACGGCATAAAAACACCTTTGTTTCATAAGACAAAGGAAGATGCTATCAAGAGTGTTTATCGGACAGTCTTAAACTGATAAGCCATGAAGACGGAAGCCAAAATAACCATCAATGAAATCCGTGTGGCATTAAGCACTGACGTTGCTCTTGGCAACATTTCACAGGAAACTGCCGACCGCATATCCTATATTTTGGGTCTTGATTGGAAAGAGAAACAACACAAAGACCGCAAGGATATGGATTGCTTTCTTGATGACCTCCGGGAGTTATTTGAGGCCTACGATGCCAAATTCCATCTTCAAGGCCAATACGACGGCAGTATCATTGTTGACAACTGGTCTTATAGTCTTGGATTCGGCAATCCGGTATATTTCGACCAAGATTATATCGCTCTATTGCCAAAGATGTGGAAGCGTCAGCAGATGGCTGGCAGACTACATTTCCCCAAGACCACAAAGATTGAAGAAATCAGACCAATATTCGATGCTGTAAGGCGTGTTGACCGCAAATCATCGCTTTATGTCACCGACAAGAAATTTAACGAAATAATTAAGCCCTATAAGAAGTAACTATGACACTGCAAGAAGCAATAGACCACGCGCTTAAAAAGGCGAATCAGCTCGGAAACTGCGAGTGTGCCAATGAACACCTCCAGCTCGCCGAATGGCTGAAAGAACTGCAAAACATCAAGGCAGAAAAGGAAGCCGCATACTCGCCGTGGCGCGACCCTAAAAAGGAATTGCCAAAGGACGGCGAAATGGTTTTAATCCGCGAATATTTTCGCTCGGCACGTCATGGGCGATTTGTCAACCATGTGCGCGAGTTCATGTATTTTGAGCAATACGGCTTCAAGCTGGAGGAAGACATTAACAAGCATCTGGGGTATCGGATAACACATTGGATGCCTATCCCGGATATTCCCAACAAATAATCGATAATAAGCCAACGATATGAAAGAGAAACAATACATCACTTACGAACAAGCAACCGCCATAGCTCAAACCGGCTTATGGGATTGCGAAGATGCCGATGCAGTATATTTTGACTGCGAGGAACGTAACAAACACGCCGTACCGTCAACCATAGAAGAAATAGACAAGCTCTTTGAAGGCGATAAGGTGGAAATAATTGTCTGCCCTCGCTTCACGCTTGCAGAGGCTATCGACTGGCTGCGCGATTACGCCGGCATCCACGTTCAGATAAACAACGTGAAACGCAAACAGTGGTCATACGACCTTGTTGACATCAACAGATTGGAGAATGAAGACGGTACACCATACAACTTCGTACCGGAACGCGAAACCACACCCATCTTCAATACCTATGAAGAAGCCGTATCGGATGCCATCGACAAGGCGGTGGAAATCTACACGCCCACAGAAGAAGAGCTGAACATGGATGACGGTCAATTCCCTACGATGTCAGAAGAAGAATACAACAAGCTCCGCGATGAAATCGAAAATTCGGACATGTATGACGGTCGCGGAAAATACGACGTGTACGAATGTGAGGGCTGCGACCATCATCTTATCACGACCTATGCAGTCAAAGGCGTAACCCCGTTTGTCGTCACTTGCCCCAAATGCGGAAAGGGAATGTTGCACGTCCGAACCCTCAAAGCCGCATCCGCTGGCGAGAATGTCATCAAGTGGATACGCCCTACCTATGAGCAGTATTGCAAGCTGTCATACGGCTATCGTGACCATATCGGCAATGGCGGTCTAATCTTGGAAACAGTCATCAAAAACGACTAAATCATGGATAAGAAAACAGCAGAAAAGGCAAGCAAGCTCCTTGAAACACTGGAGCGTCTTGAAGAAATCCGGCAAGCCACGGAAGAAAGTAAATCGCATTGGTGGTCATTTCTTACGTCAGACGTAAAACGGCTCACTGATAACGATGGGTTGATGATGCCAGAAATCCTGCGCAACGAGTTTAAGGAAGCCGTGGAAAGGGCTATCGAAAAGACTAAAGTCAAACTTGACAAGCTCTGAACCATGACGAATCTATCCATGCGATTGCAGGCTGCGATGGCGCAAGACGAGAAACTATGGAAGCAGATTAGGCTTCTGCAAGCCACAGAAGAATTTGAGGCTGCGCTACGACGCTACGCTTCATTGATGGATGAAATCAACGGCAGAGAGGATGGCGAAACCTTGAAGCTGATTGTGAAAGTCCTGAAAGAGGATGTGGGGCTTCCTATTCACA
The DNA here is from genome assembly GCA_009775375.1 of Muribaculaceae bacterium. GTDB lineage: Bacteria > Bacteroidota > Bacteroidia > Bacteroidales > Muribaculaceae > Lepagella. The sequence continues at coordinate 5,710 of VSPO01000221.1, forward strand.
ACATCCCGTCGGAATTTCATACAGAGGAGCTACAAAATGCGTTGGCGCAGTTGCAAGAAGCCATTCAGCAAAGGTTTGAAATCCACGAAGACGAGATTGTATTCCTTCAGAAGCAAGTCGAAACTTTCAAAAAGGCAATC
>VSPO01000222.1 GCA_009775375.1 Muribaculaceae bacterium
ATATTATTATTTGGTAGATTAAAGTATTTACTATAACTTTGTAACCGTAATCAAAACCCAATAAGATATGAAGACTACAAACAACCCCTACAAGATTGAACATGTCAGCGATTTTGGCATGGCCTATTATCAGGTGGTGCGCAAACGCGACGAAGCTATTCTCTACGCCAACGGTAACATTGACAACATCGCCTCTTTCATTCTTGACGAGGGCATCGACGTGGCCGGCTTTGACGCAGTGCCAGAATTTGCAAGCAATCACGTTTTCTAAATCTGAACGACCATGACAGCTACAATAGAACTTATACAGGAGGCAACCCCAAGAGGCGAATACAAGCCCACAACGCTTGACGAGCAAAAGGCTAAAGCAGACATTCTCGTTACGGCGATTGACAGCCACTATGAAATCGTGGTAAAGAACCCAAGCATAAAGCTCAAGGGGCGCGGCATCAAGCGTAGCACGTATATCGGCAACATCTTCTATGTGACCGAGCGCGTCTATAAGCAGCTATGCAAAGAATACAACGTAATGTGCGACTTCTAAACCACCCGGCTATGACATCAAAAGAGAAGATTTACGCGCAAATCCTTGAAACGAGGAACGCGATAGACAGGCTGGACGGCAAAGAGCCACGCTACGACATCGACAAGTGCCTACGCACCAACTATGCGCAGACGCACACAAGGGCGGAGCTTAATGCAGAACTGGGCATCGCCCAATCCTGCCTACGGAACGCCCGGCATAAAAAGGCGATTGAAAAATGGTACGGCACTCCCGCCGGCATTGCCTACCGCGAAGAGCGCGAGGCCAAAATCAAGAACCTACGGCGCGAAGTCTTGAATACCCACCGCGATACTACAAGCGACGTGCATCGCTTCATTTATCAGCATCTCGGCAAGCAGTGGCGTGTGCGCGTCATCGGCGAAAGAGCCATGACGATAGAACTACTTAATAAGGACGGAAAGAGCCAATTCGGTTACGACATCGAGCTTTACTACGGTCACGAAACACGCGACCCGGATAAGTTTGAAATCAGTTGCTCAAGTGTCGGCGGCTACGACCCCACACAGGACTCAAGCAGACTTGACTATTTCATAGGCCTGACCACGCTATCAAAGTACGACGTGGCTACGGAACTGAAAAACCTCTTGAAGTCTTTCTCGGATTATTGTTACCGACAGGGCAATGAAATCTACCGACTTGAAAACGAACTTGAAAACCCACCTTACAATGGCTAAAAAGAAAGAACCGGTATTATGCTACTTTCATTTCATGTATAACCAGTGGAATGAACAGACGGCACAAAAGGTATTTGCAGACGCTTCGTGCGGCTGGGAGTACCTATGGCAGAAGTGGATGCGTTTCTGCGATGAATACGGCTACTACGGTGCGATAATGATGTATTACACCGAGGGTCTTGACTACGGACTACAAGAAAAATTATCAACAGTAGCATACGAGTACTACAATGACAAATAAAACCAACTTACCACCCATCGACCTCAAGCAATTTGAGGCCGACACACGGTTTGACATTCGTGACGCAATGCCCGAACTTGCCGTATTCTCAATTCTGTGGCACAACATGGGCTACGGAACTGACCCCGTGGGGGTCGTTGAAACCACAAAGGCACACATGCTGACGTTGCCCTTTGTCTTCGCAATACGCGACCGCCTGCGCGAAGACGGCAGATGGCCGGAAGAGCGCAACCTTGAAAACTGCGGTATCCTTACGTCAATACTGATGCTCAAGGCCGCGAAGATTGAACCGACGAAGCTGAAAGAAATGCGCGACACAATCTCGCGTGAGGCTATCGCCCATAGATTCTTTTAACGCCCATGTTCAACGAATTTCAACCCATAAAGACGCTTGCGGAAGTGATAGCTTTCGCAAGCTATCTTTACTTTGACCTTTCGACCACGTTTCATCCCGACAACGATTTTGCGGAATACGTGACTCGAGACGACAAGCCGGCGTTTACGCCAATCCGCGCATCCCGACTCAACGAGCGCATGTCGGAATGTCGCAAGGTATGCAAGGCTTTTGGCGTTGATGTTTACGACACCATGAACGTCGCCGGCATTTATTTTGAAGCCATCGCATCGGGGCAAGACGTAGAACAGGCGAGAAAAGCCGCTTATTTCGCTTCTGACGGCTCGGAATAGGGTAAAATGGTAAGATATACCACTCGCATGTCAAACGTCGTTTATTGCGCGTCTATCGCGTTAATACGGCTATTCTATCCCGTCGCCCGGTTACGGTATAACGACAATCAAGATAAAACCAAGCAAGAATATGACTTTAGATGAATTTCAGCAGCAATCAATCGCCCACGTCAAATGGGGCTGGAGTGGCGACTACGCCGCGCACTTGTTGAACCGTTTTAATGACCGCAAGGAATGTGCCAAGATATTCAGCCGTTGCCGACTGGTCGCATATCGCAACTGCATATCAATCGGCGATGCCCGTCATCATCTGATAAGTGCCGGCAAGATTTGAAACGCCTGAACAAAGACGGAAAGAGTGACGTTATATTTCTTTCATTCTTTCATTCTTTATTATATTCTCTATATTCTTTATTCTTGTTTATGGCTGTAAAACCCGATTTAAGTAAAATAACACCTTTGGAACACGCTGATAATTAAGGCGTTGAACGGATATTTTGCTGGCGGCTTGTTGGCTGTTGGATGTTTCTTTGATGGCTGGCGTGTTTAAGTAAACATGGCTTACCGCACTGAAAATAAAAGAGTTTGTCGATGTATTTTGTTGGTCATTGACTCGGATTTACTTAATAAGGTTTATTAAGTAAAAACGCACAAAAATCGCGGAAAAATCGCCTTGATGGTTGTCTGATGTTTCTTTGATGGCTATTTGTTGGCGTTTTGTTGGTCATAAAATTAAGTAAACCCTTATAATTTGCTGATATGCAGATAAAAACAAAGGTCTTTTGTTGGCTGAAACAATGCACCGAGTTACGTCTTAACCCGGGGCATCGTAATTTTACTGAAATATAAGGATTTATGGCTGTTGTTTTCCGAGGATAAACGAGTGGTAGTCGCCAAACTTCCGTCGCACGATATAAGCTCCTTTTTCAAGGCGTTCCCATCCGGTCTTCACATCTTCTATGCTGATTCCGAGGGCTTGCGATACCATGGCGTCTGTGACACAGAAGGGAACATCGCCCGCTGATTTGATGCCATTCCGAAGATAAGAATATATCGCTACATCATAGGCGGTTAACGTAACGTTGGGGATAGGTAGGACTTTGCCATCAGCAAGGTCTTGGCGCATCTGGTCGGCCAGTCGCTTGGATTCCGAGAATACGGATTCAAGACTTTCAACCGGTCGTGGCGACTGTTGACGTTCAAGCTCCATCCAGCGCAAAACAAGCCGCGCACGGGCTTCGTCGTTGAATTTAGTGGCAATGTATAAGCACTCTTCTTTCGTTAGATTGTAGCAAGGGAGGACGCGCCCGGTTGGGTCGGTGTATTCACTAAGCGTAAAATTGCGCCCAGTAACCTTATACCACGCTTCTTCCATTTTGCGGATTGAACGCATCAGGTCTTTATGACGTTTCTCCGCTACTTCTGCAATTAAGAGCGATGTCATTGTGGGTTGTTGAATTGGTAATGTTTCCATTTGTTTTTTGATTGTGGGCGACCCGTGTTTCAGAGTCGCCCGGATTACGTTTAAGCTGCGGCTACTGATTCTATCAGTTCCGTATCAATGGCTGCGAATGGTATGTCGATTTCGTTGCCGTCCTCGTCGCAAGTCCACACGTTGTAGCTGAATACCTCAAGGGTAGGTTTGTTCTGTGCGAACACAGATACAGTGATGTCATTTCCGACCTCTATTGTGAGGTTGAAATATCCATGCACTACCGGGTTGAGGGCGGCCACGGCTGCGGCCACGGCGAGCGATGCCGCTTTTGAGTCAAATTTGATTGCTTGCATAGTCTTTGATTTTATGGGGTTGATGTTGTTATACAATTTTCACAAGATTGCACTTCTTGAAAGAGCGAAATTCCTGTTTGTCGGTGTCGAAGTACACCTGAACGGTTTCATTGGCTCTGCGGCCTGTGCCTTGCGTTTCTGGCAGACGGTGAGGGTCAAGTGTGCCAAACGCCTGTCTTAACGTGCCGTCGATTTTCTGAAAGAAGAATTGCACGATACCGCCACGCATAGCCTTTGTTACTTTAGCGTTGAGCCATGCTAGCTTGAGGGCTTCTGCCATCGTGTAGCCGTTTCTTTTCACGAACATCCACGCGGTCTGCATGATTTGTCGCAATGTTG
>VSPO01000223.1 GCA_009775375.1 Muribaculaceae bacterium
GAAGATAGCAAGAAGTGGCTACCCCTTGATACAGCAGCCCTTTACTGCGGATGCAAAGCGGAAATCATCAGCAAAGCAGGTCAAAACGGCGTGATTGAACGACGTGTCTATAAGCGCAATGCCAACCGTAACTATTATGAGTATAACATCGCTGATTTAGACAAGTTTATACGCGACAATCATCTCCTCTAACAAAGGTAATCAACTCGCAATGTGGAAGATAGCCAAGAGCTAATAAGAGTTAAAAATCAAATTTGCCCGGCGATTTAATTTGGATAATTAAAGTATATGCTTTAACTTTGCGACGTGGTTGTAAAAGTAAACACTTAAACAAATAAATATATCAACATGGATTTATCCTCAAATCAAGAGCCGACAACGCAGGCCACAAAGGTCTGCACAAGATGCGGCAAAGAATTGCCGGTTGACCAGTTCAGCCGTCGCAGTAGCTCGGCTGACGGGTTGCAGATGTGGTGCAAGTCGTGCCAGCGTGAATCACAACGTATCTCGCGCAGTAATCGCCAATTACCCCCCCCCTCAATCAAGGGCGACCCGTCATCCCCGCTTGCGGAATTTACACCGCGTCAGCTTATCGAAGAATTGCATAATCGTGGCTATCGCGGCGAGCTTCAATACCTCTACACTATAAAGGTCTGAGATATGATAACGAAGATAACCCCGGATTTAGTGGAAAAATGGGCTGAGTGGCTTGACCACCAGCCCAAAACCACTGCACTAACCGAAGAGCAGATGCAGACATTCGTTTTGGCGACCATGCACGAAAGCAAAATCGAAGCCAACGAAGAACTCAAGAACGATATACTGAATGGCGGGCCGTCTATGGAACGTCTATTCTACAACCGCGTCAAAGCCTGTCACACCTATACCATCACATTTGCCGTCGCCCTCGCTATGGCAAGTATCACGCGAACACCCGGCGAAGTCACGATGTACGCCAATTACTTGCAGTATAAGGCGAAGAAGATGGGAAAGGGTCTATTGCGGATGCAAGACATCGGGATGCACATTCTGCCGTATGGCGTATTTTCACGCGATACAATGCGCGAAGCGTGGGATAGGCAGAAATGCTCGCACAACCTCGGCTCTGACAACATTCTTGACCATAACGAAGCACAAGGAACAATCGAAATCAAACAAGGCTAATGTTTTACGAAGATACAGGGCAATTTACACCCAAACAAATCAAGTTGGCAAAGGAAATAGCCAGCAAAATCAAGGCATTGCGCAAGTCTGGGTGCGCCATCGTTGCGCGTCAAGATAGCCTATACGCCTACATATCCGAGGAGTGGAATAATTCTACTTGTGACACAACCCCATACCCGTTGAAGCATCTGGACTGTGGCGATATAACCGACGCAGGCGCAGATGATACTGATTATCTTGAGGAATGGTATATTGAAAACAACTAACCACTACCGCTATGAAGAAGATGTGTTTTTCAGAGCGTTTCGGTCTGCATGACGCTGTTCTTGAAGGCCGGAAAACGCATACAAGAAGAATGATACCACTGTCGGCACTTGCCAAAATCGAAGCCTTTCAGCGTGAATACTACGAGGCTACGCTTGACCGCCTTGACGGAATAGAATTGCTTGAGCAATACTATATCGTTGAAGAAAAGGGCAAATTGCCTTTCAAAGTCGGCGACATTGTAGCCGTGGCACAAAGGTATTGCTCCATCCTTGACGAACTTGAAGACCCCCAAAATTTCTGTTGCATGGGGCATTGGGAGTCTGCAAAAGGAAAACGTGCGCATTACGCCGGCTTTCTGCATCATCCCGGCTTTATGAACAAGATGTTTGTCGATGCCGAAGAAATGCCACACCAAATCAAAATCAAAAGGGTATGGTTTGAACACCTGCAAGACATATCTAACGAGGATTGTCTGAAAGAGGGCATCGATAAATGGACTGCGCAAGGGAAACGTTACTATGGTTTCTTTGATAACGATAAAGGCGTATTCTCGCATCATCCCACTCCACGCGATGCTTATGCCCATCTTATAGAGCGCATATCCGGCAAAGGAACTTGGGCGAGCAATCCCCTTGTTATAGCCTATGAATTTGAAAAGGTAAAGTAATGGGAAGATACACGGCAAATTGCAGATGTGGCGGTGTGGTAGTCATCAGAACCAACAACGCTTTTCGCGTACCGGAACTGCTTACAAAGCATGGATGGCGTTTAATCGACCCATACAAAAGCTCCTACGATATTAAAACCAACTGGCGATGCCCTATGTGCGCGGCAGCTTACGAAAGTCTAAAGAAAGGAAAACTGATATGAAAGAACGTGTATTTTGCGACCTTGAGGGTCTGGCAGGCGTAAGACGGCGTAAAGTCGGTGCATACGCTATTACGGAAGCCGATGCGTTGCAGATAAAGTCTATACTTGAAAGTAAACACGCTTGCACATCCGCAGGCAGTTATGGCGCAATCAATATCTGGAAGACTGATGCCGGCGAAATTCGCGGCGAAGCCATGCAGAACCTTTGCTCCCTTGAAGTGTGCATCTTCGCCACCTACGCAAAAGCCGCAGAATGGGCGCAGAAATGGCTTGACAGGATAAACGGCAGAGATATAGTGGAAACGTCTTTTGACGAACCTAACTACGCTTTTAAGCGCGACGTGGAACGTATTATGATGGCTTCGCGTAAGAATATGCTTGATGCTTTCTGTACGGCGGTCTGCAACAACTGGCAGAACCATGACGGCAACGGCAACCCATGCCCTCGGAACTGCTGCCCTAAATTCAACAAATTCGTAGAGCTGATAAAGACCACGCCTATACGTGGACTGGAAACAACCGAAGCCAAAGAAGCTGTAAACAAATACATCAACGACAATGAACCCAGAAAGTGAAGAAATCCGTAAAACGGCCATCAATAACCTTTTGAACGCCGACTCTTTTGTCTGCGTCACGATAAAGAACGGAAGCCTGAATATGGCAAATCTGACCAATCCGGAACGCCTCGGAATAATGCTGCTTGAAATCATGCGCAGCAATCCGGCTTTCGCCAATAGCGTCAATCTTGCTGCCCTCGCCTATGCGCAGGAACAACTACACCATAACACAAACCTAAATCAGCAATAATCAGTATTTAATAAGGCTTTTGTTTGGTGGAATAAAAGTAATTACTTAACTTTGCACCTATAAAGACAAACCAAAAAACTTATAACAGTTGAAAAAGAAAATCTACATCTCCCTCCCGATAAGCGGGCGTGACCTTGAGGCAGTGAAACAACGTGCTAACTACATCAAGGAATCGGTTATTGCGGATGATTATGAGGGCGTAACGCCCTTTGACATCTGCCCGGATAGCACGTTGCCGTATTCTGAACTTATGGGGCGCGACATTGCCGGCTTAATGGAGTGTGATGGTGTCTTGTTTGATTTCGACTGGAACGAGTCAAAGGGTTGTCGCATTGAGATGGCGGTGGCTCGCAACTGCAATATCCCCGTCTATAAACTCGCCGATGAAAGGGTTGTGGAAGATGCCGACACACGGCTTTTCACAATCACACTGAATAAGCGTCAGCTTGAATTGTTATCCGAGGCATCCGACTGCCATTCACGGAATACTTGCGGCCAGTTGGATGTAGGTCTTGAAGAAGTCATTGAAAAGGCTATCACAAGAACATACAGCACCGCCGATTTTGACAAACGCCATGAAATAAGCGAAAAGGTCAAGACACTCCTGCGCGAAGTCAAATCCCTTGCGTGGAATTTAGGCCCCGGAAGCAATAAAGGCGTGAAATACGATGATGGAGCTGACATCCTTTTCGACATCCATCAGGTAATCCGTCATCACTTATGGAAGATTAAACCCGAACCGAAATATCATTATACCAATGATGCGGCAGAGGCTATAATCTTCGGAAGTCAACCGGCAATAACCATCAAGACCCTCGCAAGAAATGAATGACAATGTTATCGTAATCGCCGATGTCAGCTCGTCATATTTCTCGGTGGCGCGTTACAGCGGTGGCATAAAGTATAACGGAACGGTTTACATCTATTGCCGTGAACGTGATATTCTGGTAAGAGAAGACTGGGAGAAGTTCTACCGCAAATTACCGTGGGAAACTTTCATCACGGCAGTCAAGACCGGCAAGAAACCCGAACTACCGAAAAAGCCTGCAAGGGTTAAGGCTCAGAGAAAAGAACAACCCGATAATCAACCATCATTATTTGACTAATGGACTTACTGAATCTTATACTCAAGCGGAAGAAATACCGCATGATAACGCTGCACACGATTAACGACGAGCCGATATTCGTTGTAGAGGTGCGCGGTCTGCTATTCTGGCACGTGGTAAAGTCGTTTGAAAGCGACGATGCCGTTTATGCGCGGAACTGCGCCGAGGAGCTTCTGGATACGCTTAACGAGGAAATCCTTTAGCCGATGCCACCGAAGAAAAAGAATCAGACCGTCATCCATGAATTTGCGTGTGAAATTTTCCCACGGAAATTGTGGATAGTCAAGAAGCCGCCACATGGGTATCTGGAGAAGCATTTTCAGACCGCCGACGGCGAAAAGCTCCACGAATATGATGTTGAAGATGCAAAGGCTGTCACTTACAAGGAAATTTACAACATCGACACCGACAAGCTCGGCATCCTGATTGTCTTGCTTGAAAGCAACATCACCGTTTCGGACTGCGCCCATGAAGCTACGCACTTTGCAATGGAAATGTATGCGGCTATTGGCGAAGAAGTCAGCACCAAGCATCAGGAAGTCATGGCGTACCTTGTAGGCTACGCCACCGACTGCATCTATCAAGTAGTTACCAACAAATTCAGACCAATGTTCGATGGAAGCCGAGAAATATCCTAATCCGCAGTTGCCGACACTCGCCATACATTATCAGTTGGGCGACTGGGTACGCGAATATTCATCTATAACCGGAAAGGAATCGCCGGCGATGTATGTCGTGGCCATGTTCAAGGATGTGCTATATCTTGAAATAGACCCCGAACAGGGCGACCCCTTTGAGGTTGATTATGAAGATGTGCGGCCTATCCCACTGACCAAAGAATTTCTCGTTGAAAGGGATATTTACGGAAAGCGCATTGTCAACGATGAACACGGCATAGAGGAAAC
>VSPO01000224.1 GCA_009775375.1 Muribaculaceae bacterium
ATATTACGCTGCTTGAGTGGTTATGGTCATTGTCGTGCCGTCAGACAGGGTAATTTTGCGCCATTGAAAATCTTGATAGTCTTCAACATTGGCGACCTTGTAGCCCTCACTCCTGAGCTTCTTCATAAGGGCATTTGAATAGTCGATGATGCACCATGCAAGGATAACATCTTCCATTCCGTCGGTTTCAACCGAGCCAAGCGGGTTGACGTACTGCGACTCCGCGCCGGCGGTTGTTCTTGTCGTTGTAACGAGGTTGTATTTTGCTTTTGCCATAGCCATATCATTTAACGCCCATCTGTTTGGCGTAGTTGTCAATCTGTTCTCTTGTGAGCCATTCTGGTTTGCCGTCTGCCGGCATTGCATCCCATAGCTCGCGCATCTTATCTATCTGCTCTTGCTCGTCGCCAGCCCATAGATGTTTGGCCTTACGATTGCCGTTGCCAAGATAATACTTGCAGTCGCACAAAAGGCGACCTAATAGCATGTAGTCGTGTTTTCTTGCCATACTGATTAAGCGTTAAGGGATTTAACGAGTTCGTTGTTCTGATACATTCTGACGCTTACAATGCGCACACTGGGCGAGATGAAAGTGCCGCAGTCGTTGCACACCTTTTTAATCATGTTGATTGCTTTTTGAACGTTGCGCGTTGTCGTTTTCATCGTTTTAGCGAAGCCCATCACGATGTCTTCTGTATCGATTTCAAAACGATAGCGATTCTGTTTCAGTATGTCTGCCGAGTCGATTGCGATTTGGCCATTGTCTTTAAGTTTCATAACTTCTTACTTATTGGGGTTTGTTATTGATTACGATGCAAAGTTAATGCTTTTACTTTTATCCACCAAATATTTTAGCGAAAATATTAAAGTAAATACTTACTTTTAACTATTGTTAATAAAAGTGTTTGCTTTAACGCGCTGATTTTGCGCTGATAGCGTAAAACAATGCGCCACGCCTTTAACTCAGACGTGACGCATCCAGATATGACAACAATGGCAGATATTATGCTGATATAGGTTCTCGCGGAATATTTACAGGGGGTTGTGCCGGATTGTCTTCTTTGTTTGCGGAAGGCTGCTGACCCTGCTGTTGCTTCTGTGCGGAAGCCGCGAGGAGGCGAGCGATTTCTTCTTCTGGTGCATCGGTCAGCGACAACATGGTCACGGCGGTTTCCAACGAAATCAGACCGGCTTGATACAGGCTTGCGATGGACTGCCACTTTGCCTGCTTGTCATCGGCGAATGGTTCCGCAAATTCAAATTTGATTTTGAGAGCCTCAAGAGCTGCTCTCTTGTCGGGATGCTCGTATGCGAGTATAGCGATAACGATGTTGCGGAAGCGGCCCACAAGTTCATCGTAGATTTCTTTGCGGTTGTCGCGCTTGATGTAGCCAAGAATGAAAGCGTTGCGGATTGCTACGCCGGAAAGTGTGCCGAAGCCGCGCATGGCCTCAGTGTCAAAGTCCGGGGTGTAGGTGTCGAAGAGGATGCTCTTTGAAAGGTCGGATTTTTCCGCGTCGCGTGTCTGCGATGCCTGCGGTGGGTTGACGTACTCAAACCTTGACTTTTCGCCTGTAAGCTGAATGAGCTTTCCGGGCTTGTTGGGGTCGGTCATGGTCTGAATGACGTCGGCAGTGGCGGCGGCGATGGGGTCGGAAAAGTAATTGTTGGTGTCGCCGGTCTTACTGTCAAGCATCTCCTCGCGGTTGATGCGGGCTTCCGCGCCATCCCATGCCTTTGGCTGCTGAAAGTAGATGACGTTTATCTTGCCGGTGGGATTGGGATAGATTTCGATTTCCCATCCGATTTGCGCCTTACGGCAGTAAGCAAGGATTTTGGGTGTTTGGAAATCCCAGTGCTGAATACTGCGGCCATGTTCTTTCGTCACGTATCCGTATGCAAAGGCGGTCATGTTGCCGATGGTGTCGAACAGTGGGCGCAGGCGATAGCCTTTGGAACGCGCCAATACATTCAGCTTGACGCGACGCTCGCCTGTATCATCATCGCGGTAGATGTGCGCGATAAGGGCTGACTCGGTTTCCGCGCCGGCAAGTCGTTTCGCCTGACGGATGCGTGAATTGAAGTGCTGCTCTTCCAGAAAATCTGTGAATAGCGAAAAGGCTTCATCGTCGCCCTCTTCTTTCTTCCATTCAATAGGATTGCCGAGCAAGAAGAATAGCTCGATGTCGTTGATGTAGCGGGCGCGTGTGCGTGGCAACTTTTCCGTGATATAGGGGTCATCGCCTTTACGGAATTTGTTGGGGCGTTTCATCACGTCATGCGTCTGCGGATTATACTCCTTGATTGCTTGGTCAACTTCATCATCGCGGTTCTGGAGCATATCCAATGCGCGGCTGATGTCCTTATCCTGCAAAAGCTGATACAGGTCGCGGCTAACCCCGGACGCATTTAGCGTGAGGTTGCGGAAATAGGTTAAGATTTGCTGTAAGTAGTTATTCATATCTGGCGTTGTTAGAATATTCCTAAATCTGATTTCTTGACTTTCTTCGGCTTGAGAATCTTGCCGAGGATGCAGCCAAGCACGTAATACCGGGTCGCGTCGATGGAGTGGTTGTTGGCATCTTCCGGCATGTTGATGTAGTTGCCATCCTTGTCTTTTGCCCACACATAGTTGCGCAATTCTTCCTGCACGTTCAATGACCGCTTCGTGACAAAGATGTTGTCAAAGGATTTCATCTTTTCAATACCGGCAATGATGCTTCCGGCTGGCTTCGCCACAGGGTAGATGATTACACCACCCAGCCCGATTTCATCAATCAGTCGCGGGTCGGCACTGTCGGCGAAGACAAACGAGTCATCCTCGCTTAATTTCCTTATGAGGTCTTTGGAAAGTAGTCCGGTTTCAAAAATCTGCTCGTCGATGTATAGGTCATTACCTACTACGCCGCATTTTACACATGCGCTGACATCGTTGGAATATCCGAAGTCCAGACCGCGAGCCACATGCTTGCAGTTCTTTGGAAACTCGCTGACGATACCCCATTTCTTGAAGACCGCACCCTCGGCTACGTCTGCCCATCTACCCATGAAGATGTGGCCGTAGCGTTCCGGGTCGCGCTCTTTCATTTCTTGGGCTGACCTGATAAATTCTTCCGAAAGGTTCTCTTTATTGTCAAGGTACGTCGTGTGGATGTGAAGCACTTGTGGATGCGTGGAAATCTGCACCGGCACTCCGTCAAAGTATTCTATCCTATGCGTGTCCTTGATGTATTTCTGATAGATGAAGTGGTTGCTATCCGTCGGGTTCATAATGATGATAATCCTATTCTGGATTCCAACCTGACGAATAGAAAAGGCGATTGTTTCAAATTCACGGTCGGAAGTCCACTCCTCGGCCTCGTCGCATACAAAGGTTGTGATGCCGTGGATGGATTTCAGCTTCGCGGTCTGATTGCCGGATGATGTTTTGATACCACGGAACATAATCCGGCTACCGGTCATCTTGTTGATGATGTCAGTTTTGGTCGTGTGGAAATACCGGGTCGTGCCATCAAGCTCTATTTTTTCCAAAAATTCGGGAATGATGGAAATGCTCGCACTGGTCAT
>VSPO01000225.1 GCA_009775375.1 Muribaculaceae bacterium
TTCCGTTTCTTGTGGATGCTTTTCAGCTCCTCGGTCTGGAGAATGACAGTGGCCGTCAGCGTCGGGTCTGTCTGCTGGGCGCACAGTGGCAAGCCACTCGTCAAGCAGCTCAGAGATATGGCGAGGCCGATAGATCCTTTTTTCATACGGCATGACATTTTAGTTAGATTTTGAAAGATGATTTACGCTGTTCCGCGAGATTTATGTCGCGGTCAGACTTGTTCGGAGTGATTTCCGGCTTCATCGGTTTGTTCAGCAAACAGTCGTTCCAGTCCTTGAAAGCCTTGGGCGGGAGCCACTGGCCCATACGGTAACGGAGCGACAGAGCCGAACTGACCTGCGGTATAAGCGAGCGGTCGGTATCGACCTCGATTGACTTACCCTTTGCCTCGACTTTCAGACCCATGTCGGTCTTAGTGATTTTCAACGGAATGTTTTCCAACAGAGCCATCATGCGCAGACCGTAGATACGTCCGGCAAGGTCATTGTCGAAACAGTCAAAAGCCCGGGCGTTTAGGAACCGCTCCATAACACCGTTCACCTGTCTGTCGGAGAATGTACCTCCGAGAGAGACAAGAGCGATATTGCTGCCCAACCGGGCGCGGTTCATCTGGTAGAAAAACATCGCGTCGAAAGCCGATTCAAAGAAAAACACGTTCCTCACAAGACCGTTGTTTCCTCCCGATAGGTAGGCGACCCATGCCGCTGAAGAGGAGTTGGTGCCGGCAGCCTTCGACTTATAGCCTCCCATTCCACGGATTTCATAACCCTGAACTTTGGAGTCAACCTCCTCGGTATAAGGGAAGCCGATGTTATATCCGTCGAAGTTTTCGTTTCTCTTGTCACGGATAAGGGAAATGAACGGAGCCATAGCCTTGACCGTTTCATCGGCAATACCTCTCTGGAAGAATAGTCGTGGAATCCTGTCAGGATCAACCTGCTTCACCTCATACCGGGAGCTGTCGAAGGTGTGGCTGACCGATGCCGACTTTACGTACTCCCGGTCCTCCTTGTACTCTGGTTCCGGCATATTGGCGAAGCGGGCCATGACCTTGGCTATCTTCTGCCATTCGTCCTTGCCGGTGACAAAGAACGAATCGAGATTCTCGCGTATGAGAGTCACGACATCACCCTTGCTGCCGTCACGACGGAAGAAGGTCTGTGCCGCCTTGTCGCGAGGATTGCTCACGATGATGGTGTCACGGCGGTTTGTACCGTCACCCAACACCAGTTCGATATACTTGCCCACCCCGGCCTTGCGATCGAGACGGTAGCCGAGAGCATAGGCAATGTCATCGATTCCGACACGGGATTTCAAGTCTTTGAAATTCACTTTGTAATCAGCCATAACGGTGTCATACGCTTAAAGAATGAGACTTCTCTTTCGACCTGCCTATTCCGGTTATCTCGGACTCATAATGTTTTCGGGCCGTCATTACGAGAAAAGCGTCCTTGTCCTTCATGTCGGTGAGCTGGAAATAGGTCGTGGCCGTCGATTTCTCGATGGGCTTCAGACCGAGGTCAACACCGTCGTAGGTGGCGCGGATGGCATAGTCACCCGAGCGTGTCTTGACAATGGCTGCGTTCTTGAACGGAATCTCTTCATCAGTAAGGGTGACAAACGGGTCGTTCTTCGCCAGATACGGCTGTTCGCCGAGTGCGAGACGCTGGGCGTCAACACGGTCGAGAATCATATCGGAAGCCTTGTTGACATCGGCCATCACCGAGACGATGAATTTCGGCTCCTGCTTCAACGTGGCTATCCACGAATCGAGATACGCCGCCGAATTGTCGGTAATCTTCGGGTCAAACCCCATGGAATGTGAGATCATGGCTGCTGTCAGTTCAGCCACCAGCTCCTCCTTGGCATATTTCGGGTCGCCGAACTTCCCGCCCATTTCCCGGTTGAGTCTCTCGGGTGTCATCGTCGAGTGTGTCATCTCGTGGAGCATTGTGGAATAGAACTCCATGCCGTCGCGGTAGACTTCCTCGGGTGTCGAGCCGGTGTTGAACTGGGCTTTCATCGGGAGCACAACTATATCCCGCGAGGGAGAATAGTAGGCACCGTTCTCGCGCCTGTCGGCCTGAATCGGACAAAGCCATGACTGCTGCTGAATCATGCGGTCGAGCGCGGCATGGGCATACATACCCTCCGTGTCACGAAGTTCAGGAACCTTGAACTTGTCAAGAAGTTTCTGAACTCGATCCGGCTGCGCCTCACGCAGATTCGTCTGGTCGATGTTATAGACAAGGAAAGCCTTCACAAACGGAATGACCTCAAGGTCCTTGCGCTGCTCCTTGTCCATCGAGCGGTACTCGTCCGAACTGATGCGCCTGCCGTCCTTGTCCTTGACCATCATGTCCCAGTATACAACCGGAAAGGCCTTCTCACCTTTGAGCACATGGGCTTTCAGGTTATGTGCCTGCTTGAAAGTGAGATAGACCGGAAGCTCATACCCTTTCTCAGCCGAATACAGTTGCAGGAAGAAGGAGTTGGAGCCGGAATAGTTGCGTCCGCTGACATTCTGTGGAAGTCCGGCATAGCCGTTGGCTCCGCCGATCCAGCCCTGCTTCCAGTCGGAAGCCTTCATACGCTCCATGCGCTCCACCATCATCTCGGCGAAACGGTCGAGCGCGGCCTGACTCGCACCCGCCGTCTGCCGGGAATCTGACTTCGGTTTATAACCAGAGGCCATACTCCTCGTCGTCGATGAGCTGACGTTCCATCGCGTCGATTTCGGTCTGCTCGATGTAGAACTCGGCTGAATCGTCGCTCGGGTCGGTGCCGTGGCTGCGGCACCAGTCGAGATAGTCCTG
>VSPO01000226.1 GCA_009775375.1 Muribaculaceae bacterium
GTCCCAGAAGAAGTGGCGTAATACTGACCTGCGTCTAATTGTTCCTCTCCTTCATAAGAGAGCATCAATGCTTCCGGAACTATAGTCCCATATTGATCCACCGCTAAGATTTCCCTATTGGTGGTTGTATCTTTCAATCGTCCATAATCTTTTTCTATAAAAATTCTTTGATTTTCAATCAGTGTTGAAAGATTCGCCATCTGATCCTGGAAAGTAACTTTGCGTTTCTCTCTTTGAAGGCGCTGGATATAACGCGGATATAATTGGTTAATCTCATTCATGGCCGCTTGAATGGCAATGCGTGAGGCTTCTTGAATCAACTTACTTTTATAAGTTCGGTGTTTACGATAGACAAGCTGACCACCATTTTCTCGATAACGATAACTAAGGTTTGTACCGCCCAAAGCGTCGGTCGCGCCTCGTGCGGTAGAAACCACTAATGTCCCCCATATATTTGAAAATATGCTCATTACTATAGACTATACTAAATTTTGAGAAGATGCGGCAAAATCTGCGACCACATCAACAAGGGCCTGTGCCAACTGGTCTTTTACATTGGAGATAACAGCCGAATTATCAGCGTTTGTCATATCAATAGATTCAACATTCATAAGACTATCCATCTTAATGATAATCTGACGAGGTGCAGCAGCCTGATTCTTATAATGATTCTTATAATCTTGTGTGCTCCCTGTTGGTACGCGAGGGGTATGGGTAGTGCCACTACCACCTCCATCGGAATTATTATCGGTGCTCTTATCTGAATCTAAAGCTTGTTGGTATTGAGAAAACTGGTTATCATCCATTAGTTGGAAGGGGCCAGATGCAGCTTGCCATTTTCCATTTTTAATAGTCCAAGTCACACCTCCAACAGTCATTTTTTCGCCGTCACGATGGGTACCGACATTTGGAGCCCCCATTGTTTCAGCATCATAAGCACCGGCGCGAGCAAAAGCTAACAACTGTTGTATTCTCAGTTGAAAATCAATCATTGTCTGCTGGGCGCTCGGAGGTAATACCGGGATAAGTTTCAACATTTGTTCTGCAAATGCTTGTACTGCTTGTGCCGCTTCTCTGCCAGTATATGAACGTGTTTGACCGGTTATGGGGTCTGTTACTGTAATACCTGAGAATTGTCCTGTGGCCGGGTCTATACCCATGTTACGATACCAATTGTCGATGTTGTCTTTGGTATAATCCACAAGCCACATACCCAGATTATTATCCATCTCCTTGATATAGTTGACAACCGTCGCTTCATCAAGAGAATTGTTTTCAAGGCCAGTGAAATATGAGTTTGCAGCAGTCAAGAACGATGCGTTGTTACCAAATCTATCCGCAAACATATTATGTAACATCATTACATACGGATAGGTCTGTGCCCAATCTTCACCAGTCCATGCCTTGAATGTTTCTGCACTATAATTCCATAAATCTGGTCTCGTATCAGCTTTTGCACGAGCCAAACTTGCATCCCATCCATACGTGTTTTCCCAATTGGTCGCTATATCTTGGATTTCAGATAAGTTTTGGCCACTCCATAACGCTTTTCTCTTTAATTCACTATAACGAGATAATATGTCTTGTGCTTCATTTCCACGTATTGCTAAGCCTTCTGCAATCGCAATCGCAGTTGCAACGTCGTGTTGGTCACTGGTTCTATCAGGATTATTTAATTTGTAATTAGTTCCAGTTAACCCTGTCCAATATATGTCACCATCATACGACCATAAACCAGTATGCCAACCTTGCTTATCCGAGGTTCCGTAACGTGCATATAAATTTTCGTTATATTTACGTGACATCTCGATTGCCTTATTAGACATATCGCCACTACCCCAAATACTATCAGCAGCATCAAATTTATCAAAAAGTGTATCTGCTAAATCTGTACTTAATTTGATGCCAGAGGTATCAACTGGACCCGTTGACAGCCCTATGAGTTCTCTCATTAAATCAATACGAGTGGCAATGAGAACATTCAGGTCTACATTTTGCTGATATACTGCTCGCATTTGTCGAGCTTCAGCAGAAGCTCCTTCGCCAACCCAAAGACCTTGATAAGTCTGAATAGAATTATTGTATTGATCTAATGCTTCAAGAGCTCTCTTTTGCTCTTGTCCGGCCTGAAACCATGTAGCAGCTAATGTACCAACTGCAATAACAGCGCCACCAATCCAACCAACAGGGCCACCCATAGCGGCAACACCGGCAGCAGTAGTCAAGCCGGCAGCAAGAATACCACCAGAACTCCATTCTGTAGATTTACCAATCAAGTAGCCAGTACCAGCAGCTGCAAGCCCAGTAGCAGCGGCACCGCCAGCACGTTTGAGCCCCCAATTACGAGCTGCCTTTTTACCAGCCGTTTGCCGTTGTTGACGTAATGCGGCGTTTTGCTGTTGTACTTCAGCCTGATATTGACCTCTTATT
>VSPO01000227.1 GCA_009775375.1 Muribaculaceae bacterium
TATGGGCGATAAGATGACCCAAGAGTCAGAGGTGTCGAAATCGGTGACCACAGCATTTTGCCGCACGAAATCGCTCAAATTTTTGAGGATATCTTTATGCTGTTTACTTCCAGATACAGCTTGTGTCTCATGGCGATTGCCTTCCTTGGAAAAAAGGATTATGTTTGTATCAACCGTTGCGCTGTCAAATACTTGAATACCGCCGAAATCGAGTAGTAACTTCGGGTTTGTATTCTTAGCAAGGAATTGTCGGAGGTCTTTGCCATATCCAGCTCTCATCCATTTGTTGGATGTGATATAGCACAGATGTCCATTGTTTTTAAGCATGCGCCATCCCTGTTCATAGAATAGGCAATATATGTCACCGGTACGGGCAAATGATTCAAATTTACAACCCTCATAGAGCTTTGCAAGCGAGCCTCCATTGCCTTGAAGCTGAATGTAAGGAGGATTACCAATAACAATATCGAATCCCCCGTTTTCGAAAACATCGGTAAACCAAGTATGCCACAAGAAAAACTCTGAATTTTCTGACGGATCCATCCCAGTTGGGAGTGTAAGGCCTTTGGCAAATAGTTGTCGGCGTACATTCTTGATTATATCGTTGAAAAGTTGAGCACGCCGCGTATGGTCAGATGTCCCATAATACAGCCTTAGGTCGGACACGAGACTCTCTCTTTCAGAATCATCGGAATCAAACAAAGATGCTTGAGACATGACTTTGGTCATGTCGGAAAGATTTATGCCATTATAGCTCTCTAACAGCGAGTTACCCTGCATAATTTTGAAATGCAAGTTTGGAAGCGGTTGTGGTTCTTTTTCATCTACCACCATAGCAAGCCAAAAGCGGAGACGCGCAATATCGACAGCTCCTTTCTCAATATCAACACCATAGATGCTTTTCTCCATGATGTGACGCTTTATAAGCGTGCGGTCCGAATCGGGTTTTAGCGCGATGAATATGCGAGAAAGCAGATTAACAAGCCCCATGGGGAAAGCTCCCGACCCGATTGCCGGGTCGCAGATTTTGACATCAACAAGCTTACGCAACAATTTCATCCTTTGTTCAGGTGTCAGAATCTCGGGGTCGATTGTCTCAATGAACTTGCGTATGAGCGGATGTGCCTTCTTCTCATAACCATTGTTGAGATAGGCTATAAGAGATTCTCGACACATATAGTCCACGATTTCTTTCGGCGTATAGAATGCGCCTTTGTCCTTGTTATCTTCAAGAAGATTTTCGAATATCCGACCAAGCATTTCCGGATCAATACCTATTTCGGCATCCTCGGTATCATTTTCATCAATAGTGAAGTTGTAACTGTTGAGAAATCCAAAAAGTTTTTCGAAATATGATGCCGGGAATACACATCGTTCCGGATCAACGTCATCTTTTTCAAAGAGGCCGCCATTTAGATATGGTATATCTTCGCTTCCGGGAAGATTTTTGGATGATTCAGGACGCAATTCCGGTTTAGTATTCAATAAATCAAAAAATAGCGGCTCCAACACACCGTCAAGGAAGTTGTCTTTTTTATCGGAGTTGATGAAAAGGTCGTGCATATAGTTCTTGTTGCCAGCCATCCAACCTTTACGCTGGAGGAAGTATAAGAATACAATGCGACCAAACATCTTCTTGATATAGTCACGGACTAGCTTTTCATCGGAGGCAAAAGTGCTGGCAAACAACTCGCTTTCTTCCGATTGTTTTTTCTCAACCCATTTCCCCTTTTCTTTGACATATCGTTTACCTGTGATGTATTGCACAAAATCAGCATAAAGCTCGCGGTATTCATCAAAGAACTGCTTGCTAAGAGCGTCTACCGAGAATGCGTCCCGGAGGTTCGTGAAGTCAATCCCCTTTGTCTGCAACACAAGGAAACGTTCTGCCGGTGTGTGATACTGCATTGTCGGGTCTCCGAAAACATAAGAGTAACGCTTAGGAGTTGTGGCAGCATCTTTTATGTCGCATATAAAGGAAAGTCGCCAGTTCTCTGAATCGTCATAAACCACGAGTGCCGCATCGAATTCCCCATAGGATACGTTGATGAATTTCTTTACGAGATTGCGTAGCCCCACTCGGCGGTTCGTAACGCTACCGTCTGTAACATCATACCGAAACAGACCGATTGAATAGCCATCCGGCGTATCAATTGAGCCAAGAAAAAATCCTTGAAACTTTTCTTCCGGGTCTGAAATCTGCTGAGGGGAAATGCGCAGACGATTTGCATGGAAGAGATTGATCAACAATTCCTGCCATGTCTCAGCGGAGAACGGAGATTTGAATATTTCCTTTAGCGATGTTTTATTATATGATGCCATGATGTTGGTCAGATGAATGTTTCGGAGATTATGATTTTGGGATCGCTTATATCCTTTTTAACGGAGTCACTTGAGATATTAGTGTGATACTCATCAACTAATTCACTTATTGCTTTTTGTAATTTATACTCCGATTCTCTTATTTTAATTCTATCGTTCTTATATTCTTGTGATATTGTTTTCAACTCTCTCGGAAGTTGTGAATAAGTACCCTGTCCGAGATAACCACGTAGAATCTTCACATTAGCGGTTATGGTCGGGTCTGTAAACAGCTGTAATAGTGTCCTTAGAAATTTATCGGCCACCTGTGCTGTTTTGTCAAGGGCTGCTACATCAACCTTTGCATCGTCATGTGTCTCAATAACAGTCTGACGGTATTTGTCCAACGCTCGATTTACCTGCTGGTAATGAGAATTGTCTTCCGGGATAAGAACCGGTTGCTCATCCGGTCTTGCCTTTAGATAGCGGACGGCAGTCAAAAAGTCTATCGGTTCAGGATTGCCGGCACTGACAAGATAAAATTCCGTCTTTACCTCCGAAGATACGAAAACGATGGTCTTTCCATGATACTTGCTTGAATCGCGTCCGACACGACTTTTCAAAGGCAAAGCCTTGATTTTATGATATAATTCACGGTCGTTATTATAGAGGTCACGCAGTTCGCGTAATAAAGCAATCTTTTTGTCGATGCTGTCCCTTACGTTGCTGTCAAACAGTTTGAACTCTTTTACAATCTCTTCCCTTGAATATATCTGTGCGTCCTCGCCATAAGCCGAGTGAAAACTCTGGAGCTTTATCAACGCGTTCTTGTAAAGCTGGATTTCCTTGTCGCCTTGCTGAGACGGATAGAACATGAAGTTATAGATGTTGGGAGCAACAGAGCCAATTCGGTTTACACGACCGATACGCTGCATCAGACGAGAGGCATTCCATGGAGAATCGTAATTTACAATGACATTTGAACGGTGAAGGTTAACGCCCTCTGCGAGTACATCCGATGTAAGGATAATATTGAAATCATCCTTTTGCTCTCCTGCCGGAACATTAGCATCGAAATTTGCTTTAACCAGACCTTTCTTCTTATTGCGATTGGATGCGGTTATTAACAATACATCCGCTCTCTCCATTGTAGTATGGAGATAATCGTACAAGAATTTTATGGTATCAACGCTCTCAGAAAATACCACAAGTTTCCCGGTCGGATTGATTTCAGATGAAAAGAGCGTGTTTTTAAGGCTGTCAATAAATAGCTCCAGTTTGGGGTCTTCAGTAACATGCGACCATTCCTCATTGAGTTTCTTTAGTATACCCCTGTCTTTTTTTAGCATTTCGATAAACTCGGGCTGAAAATCGGAAGCATGGTAGAGTATATCATCTTTACTGTATCCCTTTTCCATCGCCAGCTCAAGAATCTCATCAAGTTCCATGTCTTTCGCCTGCAATGCTTTTACATTCAATTCCGGTGCAATGATTACTTTGTCCTGTTCAAACATCTTTATCATGTCTGAGGTGATGCGCAGTAATGTTGCCAGCGACTTTTTGAATGCGTAAAAACTGCTCTCAAGTCGTTTGACCATGTGAACCTTATATATGCCTGCAAGACTTTGGCTAATTTGTTTTGCTCGTGGATATCTGTCTCTGAATTCCGGATTAAGAAATTCTATGGCGCGATAACGTGCATATCCAACATGCTCCGGGTTCTCTTCATCAGTGAGTGCCGACAAAGTTGCATAAAACTTATCACTT
>VSPO01000228.1 GCA_009775375.1 Muribaculaceae bacterium
TCTCTTAGTTAAGGATAAATCACTGCGTCGAAATTATAGGACGGTACGAGCCTAAGAATTGTGGGGCGCAGTCGGTTTTTATAAATAGCCAAACTATAGTTTCGTACGTAATGTGTAGAAAATATCAACCCTCTGAAGGGCGAATATCTTTAATCATAAGCTGAACGGAATCAAGACCGGAGGAATGCTTTGTTTGCTCTATAGTATAGCATATGTCAATAGGCTTATGGGCATGTATGTGCTCAAAATAGGGAGCCATGTTGAATGCAATGGCATTGATCACTCTGCTCGTGCTGTTGTCCTCCAGCTCAAGCTTGATGTGTTCCATGTTTTTTCCAACGAGTTTGCTTGTTCCGAAGTCGAATACATTTCTGGAGCAGAATACCGGATTTTGGTTTCCGGGTCCGAATGGATTGAATTTTTTTAGATAACCCATGAACTCAGAAGTTATGTCTGAGAAATTTATGACCGCATCAATATCAATCATCGGGGTCAATTGATTGGGTTGGATATGTTCGGCCACATATTCCTCAAACCTGCGTCGAAATTCGGGAATATTTTCCTCTTTTAGAGAAAGGCCGACGGCATATGTATGCCCTCCGAAATTTTCAAGCAGGTCGCGGGTGGAATTTACTGCAGAATAAATGTCGAAGCCTTGAACAGAGCGGGAAGAACCCGTGGCAAGGCCATTTGAGTAGGTCAACACCACGGAGGGCTTATAGTAGAGTTCCGTGAGTCTGGAGGCTACAATCCCGATGATTCCTTTATGCCAATTTTTGTCGTAAACGATAATCGATCTTTTGCCATGTATGATATTGACATTGTTTTCAATAAGCGAGTTGGCTTCATCCGTGATTTTTTTGTCGAGTTCTTTCCTGTCGCGGTTGTATTGGTCGATATCCTTCCCTTTTTCATAAGCATCATGAAGGTCTCGACAGACAAGGAGATCGACTGCCTCAACACCGCTTTGCATTCTTCCGGATGCATTGATACGCGGTCCGATTTTAAAAATGACGTCGCTGATGGTGATATCTTTGTTTGTCAATTTGCAAAGCCTGATTATGCTTCTGAGTCCGAGATTTGGATTTGAATTCAGCCTGCGAAGTCCGTGAAAGGCCATAATCCGGTTTTCATCAATTATCGGGACAATGTCCGCAGCGATACTGACAGCCACAAGGTCGAGCAGAGACTCCAGCTCGTTATGATTTGTCAGGCCATTGCTGAGCGCAAAGGCCTGCATGAATTTGAAACCTACCCCACATCCCGAAAGATGAGGGCATGGATATGAAGACCCCGGCATTTTGGGGTTTAGAATGGCAACGGCTGGGGGTAATACATCGTCGGGGACATGGTGGTCGCAGATGATGAAATCTATCCCTTTCTCTTTTGCATAGGCGATTTCATCAATCGCTTTTATGCCGCAATCAAGCACAATTACAAGCTTGACTTCGTTCTCTGAAGCGTATTCAATACTCTTAAGGGAGATGCCATATCCTTCCTCATATCTTGTTGGGATATAGTATTCGATGTTGCTGTAATAGTTCTGAAGATATTTAAAGACGAGGGCCACGGCAGTCGTGCCATCAACATCGTAATCGCCATATACCATGATTCTCTCTTTTGCCCCCATAGCTTTGTTAAGACGGTTGACGGCTTTATCCATTTCTGGCATTAGAAATGGATCATGCAGGTCGGCTATGGCCGGAGAGAAGAAGGATTGAGCCTCTTTGGGTGTCGTGACGCCTCTGCGGATAAGAAGTTCGGCAATCGGATATGCTCCTCCGCAATTGGGGAGGAGTTCTTCAGCCTGTTTCTTTTGCTGATGGGTGAGAGGTTGATAGTTCCATTTGGTTGTCATCTGGAAGGAAATCTTATAAGGGAGGTCTCCGTATGGAGCCTGTGCCAAGTTAATCGAAGGTTAACGCTATGGGCGTCGCCACGAGGAAATAAACAGAGTGCAAATATATAAAAAATATATATCTTTTGCAAATATCCTTAATCGGCAGTGGCGAAGTTTAAAGCTTTTTAAGTAATTTTGCATTGCCGTTGGCAAGGCTCCGATCCGGCTTAGGAATTGTAGTCCGTAGAGTGTTGCCATACCGGTATTTGTAGATTTATGGAAAAGAATATTGAAATAGAAGGAATGACAATGCATTATGAGGAGACCGGACCTTCAGACGGAGAGCCGGTGGTCTTAATGCATGGATGGGGTTGCGACCATACTACCGTCAGAAGTATCGCTTCGGTGCTCGACAAGAGAATGCGAGTCTTGAGTGTTGATCTTCCGGGGCACGGACTTAGTTCGGAACCGAATGACGTATGGGGCGTGGAAGATTTTACGTCGTTTGTAGAGAAATTCATAAGTGAGCTGAATCTTGGGAATCCTGTTTTGATTGGGCATTCATTTGGCGGAAGAATCGCGATATTGCTTTCGTCAAGAAGGCCCATAAAAAAGGTAGTGCTTATTGATGCTGCAGGCATAAAACCCAAACGAGGCCTTGGATATTATAGGAAAATATATTTCTTTAAGGCCATTAAAAAATCAGTGAGAATAATATATGGAAAAGAGAAAGGGGAGAGGATAATAGATAAATGGAGGTCTAAAAAAGGTTCGGCAGACTATCGCAACTCTTCGCCCGTGATGAGAGCAGTCATGAGCAAATGCGTGAATGAGGATTTGAAGCATGTCATGCCTAAGATAAAGGCTTCTACACTCCTTATGTGGGGGGAAAATGATACTGCAACACCTCTTTCTGATGCAAAAACCATGGAATGTCTTATCCCTGACGCTGGGCTTGTGGCTTTCCCTGATTGCGGCCATTATTGTTTTCTTGATAATCCAATTGGGTTTAGGGCCGTGATTGCAGAATTTTTAAAAAAGGAGCTTAATCCGAAATCATACGATTAACAAATGGAAATAGTGAACATTTACAACGAAACAGATTTATGAGTGCATTTCTAATAGTAATTTATGTAGTGTGCGGAGCATATATGGTGGCTAATCTAAAGCACGATATACACATGCTTCAGCAGAACAGCTACCGACTTCCAAGGTATTGGCGATATCTTAAAAATGATATTGGGAGCACATGGCGCCTGGTTGACGTGGCGTTGCTTTTCCTTGTTTTCTCCACGTTGCTCGATCTCAGGCTTTCATTGCTTATAGTGGCCATGGTCTGCTTGACCAAAATATGGCTTATTTGGAGAAAAAAGTTCAAGAAACCATTGGTATTTACGAAACGCGTATGGCGAATATACGCAGTGGCGGCTTTTCTTAGCGTAGGTTCTTTTGTCGCAGTAATATTATCAACTAAAGGGGATACTGTCCTTGGAGGAGGATACTTGCCTCCGACTGTGGCAATTGGCTTTATGCTTCTTTTGAGTATATTTTCTTGGTTTGTAGTGATGCTTGCGGTAGTAATTCTTATGCCTGTAGAGAAGCTGATTAATCGTAGGTATTGGAAAGAAGCCTCAGATATTCTTGCGTCAATGCCTGGCTTGAAGGTAATCGGAATCACAGGCTCCTATGGCAAGACAAGCACCAAGCATTATCTAAACAGAATCCTTTCGGAGAAATTTGATGTGCTGATGACCCCGGGTTCCTATAATACTCCGATGGGGGTTATTCGCACTATAAGAGAAATGATGAAGCCTTATCATTCAATATTTATATGTGAGATGGGAGCAAAGCAAAAAGGGGACATCAAGGAGATTTGCGACCTCGTGAATCCGGAAATAGGAATAATCACAGCTGTCGGGCCGATGCATCTTGAATCATTTAAGACTATGGAGAATGTTCAGGCCACTAAATTTGAGCTTGTCGATGCCTTGCCGTCTTCTGGTTTTGCCGTTGTTAACAATGATTTTGATTATTGTGCCAACAGGGCAGTTGATAATGTCGAGGCGATTCGTTATTGTATCGGCGATAACGATAGGAAGGATTGTTCTTTCATTGCCAAAGATATAAGATATACATCCCAAGGAACGACGTTTAACGTCTATGGACCAGACGGACTTGAATTAAATCTGACCACAAGACTTGTGGGGGCATGCAACATTTCCAATCTTCTTGCGGCTGTCATAGTTGCATCACGCCTTGGAATGGATAACGAATCAATCAGGAGAGCTGTTGCAAAGATAGAGCAGGTGGAACATCGCCTTAATATAAAGCTGACTCCGGGTGGCGTGACAATTATTGACGATGCTTTTAATTCCAATCCGACCGGGTCGAAAATGGCTCTTGAAGTGTTGTCGGGCTTTAATGAAGGAAAGAGGATAATAGTCACTCCGGGGATGATTGAGCTTGGGGAACATCAGGCGGAATTGAATGAGTCGTTTGGAAAAGCGATAGCCGGAAGTGCTGATGTTGCGATAGTAGTGGGGCAGTACAATCGAGATGCACTTGTTTCAGGAATCAAAAAAGAAGGATTCAACAGTGACAATCTTTTTACGGTTGATAGCTTTAATGAAGCTCAGCAATTATTGTCGGGCATGCTATCTAAGGGCGACACTGTCTTATACGAAAATGATTTGCCTGACACGTTCAAATAGTGGAAGTTTTTGATGATGATTCCCGACATAAGGAGCTGCGGATATTTCCATTATGGGAGTATCCGCAGCTTTTTGATTGTCAGAATGGATTTCGATGACACTTATTCTGAATGTGCCACCGGGTTGAGCAATTTCTGTATTTTTTCCTGAATGGAAAGTGTCCCATCGCCTTGAGGGACTTGTACGCCCCAGAAACGACGTTCTCGATTCAATGCCTCAGGATTGAAAAAGGCCAATTTGTCAGGCGCGACAATCTCTTGTGCTAAAATCTTGTATTTGTTATCGCAAAGGGTTGTTCCCGGATCATCAAGGCTGGAGCTTTCTTTAATGTTGGAAATCGCGTCGATTCGATAATAAATGGCTCCGAATGCAGTCTCGACTACACTGAGAAGATAATCATTTATGGTTGCTATGTTTATAAATTCGAGGATTGAGTCATTTCTGAACCGGCAATCTTCATTGTCGGAATATGAAGAGAAAATCCACATTGGGATTCTTGAGACAGCCCCATCAGCATATGCCATCACGAGGACACCGTTTTTTTCCTTATCCCTGACGGCGAGTGAAGCTGACCACTCCTGAAGATAGTCAAAATAGGCATCGTCGTATTTGAATCTTAAATATCCGTCCTTATGAAAATATAGGTAATAGGCGGGGGTTACGAAGTTGGCATCATACGAATGCAAAACATTTAGACGATGTCGCCCGGTAATTATGGGAGCTTCCGTCGCCCCTTGGAAATTTTCCGGAAGAGTGTCTTGTGTTTCGTCATTACGTGTCTTCGTCTCGTCATTTTCAAGTTGTTTACTCTGGATGACTACCGGAGTTGCCTGTTCTTCTGACAGAGGAATATCTTCTGTAGTGTCCTCATCCTTCCCAACTCCCCATATCTTCATAAGAAGCTGATAGTTATGAGCTCTATTATTGATGAATTCATCCCGTTGGTCTCCTAATCGAGGCTTCGTGGTGGAACTTGATCTGACATATATTATTCCATCATGTTCTACGGGTTGGGATACAGGCAACACCTTTACCACGATAACTCCTTTCTTTGATTCACTGTCGGATTCAATTTCCCAATGATCTCTTGCATGCATTGGCATCACTCGGTCAAGATGGTTCTGAAGATCTACCATCATCGCGTCTATGGTCGGTTTCATGCCATGTGTGCGGCGGTAGGCAAGATCGTCTTCCAGTCCGTTCTCATATCCCGAATCATTGACTCCTATAAAAAGATTTCCGCCACGTGCATTCATGAATCCGCATATAATGTGGACAATCTCGAAGAGTTGCTCCTTGGCATCCGGTTTGGCTCCTCCGTGGGTA
Source organism: Muribaculaceae bacterium (assembly GCA_009775375.1). Taxonomy (GTDB): domain Bacteria; phylum Bacteroidota; class Bacteroidia; order Bacteroidales; family Muribaculaceae; genus Lepagella. The sequence continues at coordinate 5,878 of VSPO01000228.1, forward strand.
GAATAGATCAAGCTGCTTTTGAATTCCACGGTCTGTGATTCGTCGCCATAATATTTAGAAGATGGAGCAGAGCTATTGACGTTAAGAAGCGTTGAAATCTCCTTAATGATATCTTTGCGTGGTTTTTCAAGTTCAGTTGGAAGCATATTGTAAGATAGAACCAATGAAGCGAGATGGCTCTCTATTTCGTTTCTGGGATTTTTTCGCAAATTCCATAGCCACTCCGAATTCTCGTTCAGGTCGAGATCTGCCACAATTTTAAGTCTCGTGTGCAGTCTTTCCAACATGGGGGTATTTTTCACTTTGTTTTCACAGGAGGATAGCATGACAGGATCTACCGTATGGTTTCGGCCAAAATCTTGAAGGAGTTGGAGGAGTTCCATATGAGTTGATATTTCCTTTATTAAATCGGGTGCTTCAGCGAGTTTAGAGAGAAGAGATGCCAATCCAAGATAGTTGAATGCCTTGATATATTCTTTCTCAGAGTATGCACACCGCTGGAACATATATATAAGTTCCATCAGCTCATCATGCGACATTACCTCTTCCACCTCTACGACTTTAGAGTTGCGGTCTGCCCCGAAGCCGGAGATTTCCCCCATCCCTTGCATGAGATTATAGAGGCATTGGGATTTTTTTATTGAGAGAGGCAGATTGTCTTGATTCTCTGAAAGTTCTCCCATGAAAAATTCAATCGATTGCCCTGACCGGTCAGGCTCGATATATCGGACCCTGACCAACATGCCTTCTGAAAGGCCTTCTTCTACTTCGTCGCAAGGCACTTTGAATGTGCATCCTTTTTCTGAAAGGCACAACCAGGCATTGTTGATCCTGTCGAGATACGTCACTATACAGACGCTCTCTTCTCCGGGGTACATGCTTTCGAGCAGGTAGTCTTCAATTTGAGATTTAATGGAGAACTCAATGATCTCACCTCTTGTAGAAGCGTTGGCTGTGAAAAGAAGGGGATTTCCATTTGAGTCTCGCGCGAAACTTAGAGACCCGTCATAGTTGCTTGGAACATCATTGCTTGTCAGCCACCTTATCATATGGAATTTGTCGCATGGCATCCAACCATCGCCCATAAATAAATCGTCGACGATAGTGCAATGGAATTGTAGCTGTCTGCTTTTAGGCAAATCTTTTACGATTCTCATTTCGTCGATAATTACTCTCACTTCTTCCCCGTCAAATGGCTTTGTCTTTTCGATCTTTTCGCCTGGAGACTGTTCCAGTCCTAATATCGACCATTCGATATCCTCCCACATTTGGCGGAACGTGTTCAAGTCCTTGCTTTTCCTATGGTTGCTGATTTTGATGTCGTCAATTAGAGAGATTCTTGGAGATAACCAGTCGATGACATTGTTGGGCAGAACGGTGGAATCAGGGTCTGCCCCCTGTGCAATGACTTGGATATTCCCTTGTGTCAGATGGATTGACGCTTTAGAAGTGGTATAGGTTTTAACCAATAGGTTGCGTTCTTCGGCGACAGAAGCTGGGTGAGTGGCTTTCAGCATCAATAGAGTGGGGTGCTCGGTGTCGTTCCATACGAATTCAAGAGGGCGTTCAACCCCAAGGATTGAATCTGCCCCCTTGTCGAGAAGAGATATTAGATTCCCGGGATATAGGTATGAGACATATCGATAAAACATTGCCCTGTTTATTGGCAAATCGACCTTGTCTGAATCCTTGGCAAGAAAACACTGCACGGCAATCGCGAGTATCATCTTAGTGATGGTCTTATTGTCGCTGCTTGAGTCATTGGCAGGAAGAAGGTTGATGTGCCTGCAGTTTTCTTTTATAAATATTTGAAGTTGTTGCACCAAGGCGGTTCGAAATGGCTCAGAGAGCCAATTAGAGAGTTCCCAATTATGAAGAGCTTCAAAGAGTTCTCCCATTCTGGCATTGATAAGTTCAGGACGAAGCTTGAGTATTGTCATCATGATCATAAACTGCTTGGCAGGTTTATACAGATACCCTGCTTTTTTTAACCTGCTTAGAATTTGATCAATGAAGTCTTCGTATTCCTTATTGAAGATTATTGATGCAGCCTTGTCGTATTGATCAAATAGTTCAACATAATATGACAATTGTGATTGGATTACCGATCTTTGATTTGAATCGCAGTTCCTAAGGAAGTCGGATTCTTCAAGTATGAACAATGAAATCTGTCTTGCAAGATTCATTCTGCGAATTGTGTTTGCAAGGCGTTTTCTATTGTCCTTACATTCAATAAGCCAGTCAGTGATTTTATTAGCCACTGTTTTAAGGAGATCCAGAATCCAAGATGGATCTGAGTCGTCATACTTAATAAGACTATCTTCAAATTCAGGAATTGACTCAATAAGAGACCAATAGCCGTCATGATGTTGGACAATCCCTATAAAATTAAGCCATTCGTCGATATCAAAAAAATCAAGAGGCAATCTTGTCGCTAATGTTCCAATATATTTAAGATTGACGTTTATTCCTCTTATCTTTAATATTTTGCAAGTTACTCTGTTGCCTATTACAAGATTATCTGGGGCGCTGTATAATCTGAAGCATAGTCCATGCTCATCTTCAAGTTCGTATGCAATGGAAGAATCGTTTTTCACAGATTTTATTCTGAAATCATATTCATTACCTTCCTGGTAGAAATCAGAAATGAAAGGGGATATGTCCTGACCAAGAGCAATAACAGGGTAGAGGGATTTGACGTGGCATGTTATATAATCCGGAACGGGAAGATTACGTTGAAATTTAAATTTAAGTAAAGAAAATTCCAGTCCATCATCTGTCTGAATCTTGAAATACTTTTTTGTGGAATTGTCTTTATCCACGGCAAACCGATAAGTTCGTCCTTGTTTTAAATCAGTAGATCGCATATCAATAAATTTAATTATTTAGTAAACAGGTTAATGGATATTGTCTCATGATTGTAAAAAAGCTAACTGATAGGATAAGATATCCGAAGAAGGAGTTAGTGAGACTTATGTACAAATTTTTGCTTACAAATATAATGAAAAAAAATGTAATGAAAGCAAAACAAAGACGAATAACATAGGAAAAAAGATTTCCAATGATTCTATTTAACATAATATTGATTATGTGAAATTTCTTTATTGATATTTTAATATCGACTTCGCTTCCCAAAACCAACTCCTAAATTCGGTTATACAAAAATAATGCATACAGTCAAACCGTATGCATTATTTTGAGAAAAAAATGAATCGCTCTGCAAGAATCCATTCGATATCGACTGTCGTAGTATACGATTAGCCTGCATGGGTAGATTATGACGTTTTTATACGTGAGGAGCTTCTTTTACACGGTGCTGAATTTGATTTCAATAATTCCTCTTTAAGAAATACTGATGTATGAGTTGCTTCTTCAGCGACCGACTCTGGAGTGCCTTCTGCAATTATTCGACCTCCATCTCTGCCACCTTCCGGACCAAGGTCGATTACATAATCCGATGATTTGATTACGTCAAGATTGTGTTCTATTACAACAATCGTATTGCCTTTGTCTGCAAGACGGTTGATTACTTTTAGGAGCACTCTTATATCTTCAAAATGAAGTCCTGTTGTTGGCTCGTCCAGGATAAATAAGGTTTTCCCTGTGTCTTTCTTTGCTAACTCAGTGGCGAGTTTTACTCTCTGGTTTTCTCCTCCACTCAACGTGCTGGAGGGCTGGCCGAGTTTAAGATAGCCCAAGCCTATTTCCTGAAGCACTTTTATCTTTTTAAGGATGGATGGTACGTTTTCAAAAAATTCCACAGCTTGATTTACGGTCATTTCAAGGACGTCGGCAATGGATTTCCCTTTGAATCTAACCTCAAGCGTCTCTCTATTATAGCGTCTACCATGACAGGTCTCACAGGGCACGAGAACATCCGGAAGAAAGTTCATCTCGATTGTGCGATAGCCATTGCCTTTGCAAGTCTCGCATCTGCCACCGGCAACATTGAATGAAAAACGTCCGGGTTTGTATCCTCTCAGTTTTGAATCAGGAAGTTCGACAAAAAGCTTTCGGATGTCGGAGAATACTCCGGTATACGTCGCAGGATTTGATCTTGGAGAGCGACCTAAGGGCGACTGATCAACAGTCACGACTTTATCGATATTTTCTATTCCAAATACCTCTTTATATGGCAATGGCTCTTGAAGAGATCGATAAAACTTTTGACTCAATAAAGGATGAAGAGTCCCATTGATAAGAGAGGATTTTCCACTTCCGCTTACTCCGGTGACACATATAAACATTCCAAGGGGCAACTTGAGGTCTACACCTTTTAGATTATGGCCCGAAGCCCCTTTTATCTCTAAAAATTTTCCATTCCCTTTACGTCTTTTTTGAGGAATGTCTATCTGTCGTTCGCCGTTCAGATACGATGCTGTCAATGTATGGGTAGATTTCAAGTTTTCTACCCTGCCTTGAAATACGACCTCTCCCCCATGACGACCTGCCCCCGGACCGATATCAACAATATAATCGGCTTCCTCCATAATGTCTTTGTCATGTTCAACGACGATTATGGAATTACCTGCGTCCCTAAGCTGTTTAAGACTATTAATAAGGCGAACGTTATCTCTTTGATGGAGTCCGATTGAAGGTTCATCAAGTATATAAAGCACGTTGACCAGCTTTGATCCTATCTGAGTAGCCAGCCTTATTCTTTGGCTTTCTCCTCCACTAAGCGAGGCACTACTGCGATTTAGGCAAAGATAATCAAGCCCGACATCGAGCAGAAATTTCAGGCGATTGTTGATCTCTTTTAATATTTCGACTGCCACTATTCTTTTTTCTGGAGATATTTTATCTTGGAGAGTCAAGCTCCATTTGTAAAGTTCTGCGATGTCCATGCTTGCCACATCTGCTATACTTTTGTTGTCAATGAAATAATTGAGTGCGATTTTGTTCAATCGTTGACCTTTACATTCCGGGCAGACGGCTTGGGAATAAAATTGTCCGCTCCATTTATTGGCTGCGCTTCCCACCTCTTCAGATTGTTGCAATTCGATGTATTTTATCAACCCCTCGTAATTACTATGACTGTAGCTCGTTGAGAGTGTAGCATTTTGTATGTTTAGCTTTTGGTCAGTGCCGTTTAGGATGTCGTTGAGTGCTTCTTCGGGCAATTCGCAAAGTGGAGTCTTAAGAGTTTTGCCATATATTTGGCAGATAGCATCAATCTGCCAAAAAATCATAGAGTTTTTATACTTGCCTAATGGCAGGATGCCTCCATTATATATCGACAGGCTTTTATCAGGCATTATTTTACTTTCGTCAATAACGTTGACGGAGCCAAGACCTTTGCATCTTGGGCAATATCCTTGAGGAGAGTTAAAAGAAAAATTATGTGGTGCCGCTTCCGGATATGAGATTCCATTTTCTGAATCCATAAGTAATTGGCTGTAATGGTGCACTTGATTGGTATCCATATCCAGTACTATCATCTGTTTCCCTCCTTGCTTTAAAGCTTCGTCCACAGTAGAACGTAATCTTTGGATATCCTTTTCTTTTACACGAAGCCTGTCTACTACAAGTTCTATGGAGTGGTTTTTGTATCGGTCGAGCTTCATGCCATATTCAAGTTCCTTTACAACTCCATCAACCCGCACGTTCAAATATCCTTTCTTCCTGAGATTCTCAAAAAGTTCTTTGTAGTGACCTTTTCTGTTTTTTACTAATGGAGAGAGTATTTGGATTTTTCTATCATTGTATTTTTCAAGAAGCAAAGATATTATTTTGTCTTTAGAATATTTCACCATTGGTTTGCCGGAAATATAACTACGGGCTTCACCGAGCCGTGCATAAAGAAGACGAAAAAAATCGTAGATTTCTGTTGTCGTGCCAATAGTGCTTCGAGGATTTTTATTGACGGTTTTCTGTTCAATACTGATGACCGGACTTAGCCCAGTGATTTTATCCACGTCCGGACGCTCAAGGCTGCCAAGCATATTCCGAGCATATGCCGAGAATGTTTCGATATATCGCCTTTGTCCTTCAGCAAATATCGTATCGAATGCAAGAGAGGATTTCCCACATCCGCTAAGTCCTGTGACAACGCATAGTGAATTATGTGGTATTGTGACATCGATGTTTTTTAAGTTATGGACGCGTGCGCCATAAACCTCCACATAATCAGTGGCAGTATACATATTTTCCATTTCTTTCAGTATCTATAAAAGTGTGTTCCTGTATTTGATTTAATTCCTTTATTCGGAATAATCCGGATTGTTGTTAAATTTTTTATGACGTAGAATATTTATATCTCCACTACGGTTGTATTTTTTTCCATCTGCTCCCTTTGCCTGTATGACATAATAGTAAACACCCGGCTTAACTATTTTTCCGTTAAATCTTCCATCCCATCCTAAATTCGGGTTTTCAAATGAAAACAATTCATGACCTTGTCTATCAAAGATCCAACACTTGAATTCCACTAAAGATGTATAGCTGATTTTCCATATGTCGTTTATGCCATCATCGTCGGGAGAAAATACGTTGGGAATTTTTAATTTAGTATCTCCAATTTTGATTACATACTTTTCTCCATAGGCCTGACAACTGCCGTCATCGTTGCTCCCAACAAATCTCACATATGTGGTGCCCTCTTTTTCGAATTCAAAGTCGAAATCTTGTTCATAAATATGATATGAAATATTGCTGAAATCCTCATCTTCAGAAATCTGCCATTCATGATGCACAACGGCATCAGTGCAGTAAGCGCTGAATGATGCTCTCACTGGGGCGGAAATTCCATTCATGTCTTCATTATCTTGATTAATAATATTCGATAATTCTCCGGAATTTTTATGCATATTATCGATATTCATTACTGTTGATACTGAGGTGGCATTTGGAGTGAAATCGTCAATAGTTTTAGTTACATTAATTCCCCACTTTTTTAGGAAAGTGTCGCCAGATATTTCAAAAGATGTATCGCAGTATACAGGAGGAGTAATTTTAATGCTTTCTGAGATTGACGGGAGACTTATTGTTTTTGAAATATGTTCGTATTGCGTTGTTTCATCATTCCAATCAAGCGTCATAAAAGATAATGATATATCTCTTGATAAGTCTTTTCTTTGTCCATTAATTGTATAATAATGTATTGGCGACGCATTGCCTTCAAAGTCTAATATTGTATAGTTGCAATCTTGTATTGAAGAGATATTAAATATGGAAATATTGAAAGGTGAGTATTCATAATCGATGATCCAAAAATAGATATTTTTATTTCCATCTTTTATTATGTATCCACAATTCCCTTTAATGTGGTTAAGTGTTGTTGTGTATCCATCATGAATCAGTCCTTCGACCGGTTGTGCAAATGCTCCCCCACGATTGTCAAACATTGACCATTGGGGAGCAGTTGGGGCATCAGATTCATATATGATTGAAGTGTTATCTATTCCATTTATGACGTATAGAGCATCAAGTCCCGTGTTTCGATCAGGGCTTATTTGAATGACTTCATATTCATTGCCATTAAATCTAATAGTTGCATCGATTGATACATATTGTAATAATGTTAGGACAATCAATATTAGTCGTCTCTTACATTGTATAGAATAGGCCAGATTCATTCTATTTTCGTTTGTTTTAATTTATATCCAATTGTCAGCAGGTTGCAGTTGATTAAGATTTAATCAATCATGCTATCCTTTTTAAACGAGATATTAAGGTCGCTTATTGTCTTCCTTATGATAATGGCCCAATGTATTAACGGGGAAAGAAAGATTCAAACGTTGAATCATCATAATAAACGGTGATTTGTACGATTTTTCTCCTTTTGTTCTTAAAATTTTCTATTTCATTAATTATCTTGGCTGTTTTTCTGCAATTGCTAACGTTCTCTTCTATTGAATGATGAATGGTGCCGTCGTTGGAATTAACGCCATTTTCCTTGGAGTAAATTTCAGCATCTTTGCAGGCATACGTATCTACTCGATTCTCGTAGGGATTTTTGTATGAATTTTGGCTCATGTCGGCAGAATCCGTTGTGCATTCGTTCTCTTTATCTCCGTAATCAGCGAAAGATGAATTCGAATCGGTAGAGGTATATGCAATGGATTCAGTTGGAGATCCATTCCACATGTTGCCTTCATTGAATAGAAGCCATGTGACGGATAATGATGGATATGCCTCATGAATCTGGCGTATCACAACATCGCTTATCTTTTTATTTCGTCCAGTCAGCAATTGAGAGAGGTTCGCACGTGGGATACCGCATTTATCAGCGAACATTGAATTAGTTATTCCCAATTTTTGAATCAGGAATTTTAGGCGAATTGCTATTGAGTCGTCTTGCATGGCTATTTCTACGTATTGATTTTGAATTTACAAATTTACAAATTAATTTTTACAAAACCAAATTTGATTTTTGAATATATTCGTGAGATTGTGAATTGTAAATGTAAATAGAAATAGTTTATAATTTAGAAATAATGCAGATATATACTTGAAGTGTTATATGAGTACATATAGTTTAATTTCTTGTTCTTTTGCAATATAAAAGGACAAATTGAATAAGTGTTTATGAAAATATTAGGAAAAAAGTGTCTTTTCCATAAACTAATCTAAATATATTTTGTAATAGGTTGATAATCATGCAGTAAGTCTAATAGTAAAAATGTGTTAAAGTAATAATATTGTAAATGTAAATAGAAATAATTTGTGATGGAATTGTGTTTTAGGTGTGAGAAATGGTAGAGTATATTTGCTTCTGTTGATTTTGCAATCTCATATTAGATCTTAAATGTTGATTTGAAAATGCAAATATTTGTATTTGTTTAGTTCGAAAAGAATATACCCCTCCCCTATTAAAGTTTTTATTTTCCCCATAGTGAAAAATAGGACAATTTTGTCTTGTACAGAGTATTGATATGTATTGAATGTCAGTTCTTGCTGCAGAATTGGGCGATCTTATATTATAAGAAATCTATATTTGAGCATTCTTAGTCGACTTGCAAAGTATTTTCAATTCTCATGGAGTTTATTTGATTAACTTAAGAGACTATTTCATAGACTATCAATCATTTATCTTCTGATGAAAAATATGGCGTTTTCTGTATGATAAATTTAATTCGATTCGAGGTTCATATTATTTCTGAAGCTACCAGCCTATGTAAAGTTGCTGAATACTAGATTATTGCAAGTGTAAAATATTCAATAACGCTCTATTTCCATTGAAATGAAGAGCCAAGATTACTATTATTGATTATCAACATACTTGTAAGTTTAGATAGCTAAGTAGTTACTTATTCTATGCTTGGATTGCCGATGTTCTTCTCATGATATCGATCTAAGATTTGGTTGTGAATGACTGAATCCTGGATTGGTTTCCAGTATCAGATTGGATTAGATAAGTATAGAGAAAGGATAGTCAATCATTATCTTAGCCTCTTTTCTTGTTACTTTATAGAAGAGTCTTTCAGCACTGGCAAGATGCATAGGTTGTGAAAAGACCGTATGCACTTGCAATATTCGTAAATATAGCTATGGCATACGGCTTTTCCTATCGGTCTAAACTTAATGTTTGGCGAGCGGGTATTATCGATTATTGGTTTCTTATCTGTATAAAATCATCTTTTTCTTCTGATTTCATACTATCTCTTGCATGGATTTGTTTCAATCCATAATTAATCCAATAATAAAGACATGTTCATTGCCAGTCTTGGGATACCCAATGCTTCCATTATGAGATTTGAATTGTCTTTTCTTCTCAAGAGGATTTCCGCAAGATTCTGTTTGCTTAATATGGTCAAGTCGGGATCTTTCTTCTTAAAGATATCAGCTAAATCATTAGAGACTGTATTGAAATTACACATCCCTCCCTCGATGTCACACTTTAAGGCATAATCTTCGATTTCGTAATCCTTAATGAGAATCGAAAATTTGCAGTCGCTCCTATATTTAGCCAAGAATTTTAAGATCTCGCGAAAGTCAAGAAGTTTCACCATTCCATAAGATTTTGCATGTCTTCCCGCATCATAAGTGCGATCTGCTATTCTATATGCACCTCCGAGCATTTCTCCATCCTGATTTGCAGCTCTATAAATTTGTTGCCACAAAATTTGTCGATTTGATTCTTCCGGATAATAGAAAACGCTGATTGATTGATCTCGATTACCTTCCTTGATACGATCAAGTAATTTGTAATACGACGAACCATCCTTATGATATATCTTTGGTATGTTTATTCGTTTGTGAATGCTAGCATTCATAAATGCAACGCCGGAGATTTCTCCATTGGGTGTCTTACATATATAGATATCTCCATTTGAAATTGAATTCTCTTCTAGAATTGCAAGTATATCTTTTTGTGAATGATGCAATCCAAGATAAGTTGATATTTCATTTTCAATTGACGAAATATATCTTATTGTTTTTTCTATTTCTTCTTGATTATTAATGTCTAATTTTATTACTGTCAGACTATCATAATTTCTTGCTTTTAATAGACGAATTCTCTCATCATCATTTGCTAAAATAGACATATATTCATTCTTGAAATTATGTATGTCTGTGTATCTATCTTCTACACGATATATTGCATTGAGATAACCACTTTTAGAGTAATATAATCTGAGAGCATCGGAAGAGGGAATCAAAAATGTGAAAGCATATCCATTTGCTAATGCCCTCTTATTGATTTTTGTAATTAAGTTTTTCATGATTCCTCGATTTCGATAACTTTCTACAGTTGCCAGCCCACATAAATATAGTCCTCGAATCGTAAGGTTACCATATCCGAATGAATACGGGACTCCTAACAATGCTGATATTAGAGCTCCGTCTTCTTCATAGTATTCGATATTGTCAAGATTGAAGTAATTATCGAATACTAATGAAATATATACATCGGAATCATGGAAAGTATCTTTCCACAATTTCTTCATACATTTTTTAAGCCTGTTGATTTCCATAAATTTTTGTAGTTAAGTTTTGATCTACTGTCGAAATTTATACGTTTATATTTTATAACGAAATAATGTTTTAGCATTATCAATTGTTGTTTAAAATGTCATTACGCTTGTGTGTATTTTATGAGTGATTTCTAATCATTCTAATCATTCTAATCATAGGTATTTTTGATATATACGTCTTCTTTTATTTGAATACTCAAATAATGTTTGTATGCATCAATATATAATTATTGCAGATAATCAAGATTGCTTAGTTTTTTGTAGATAGTAGATATTAGATCATAGCAGAATCTCATTATCTAGAACTAATGATAGATGAGCTCATATTTTTATCCGATTTTTTGAGATTTATATATCTTTGCATTCAAGAAATTATTAACATGTTTGATGAAATCAATGTCTATTTCCCAGTGTATATTATTATTCATACATGACATATTCGAATTGTATTTTATGATTATTGATTATTTTATATTAAACATTTTAGCAATATTCAAAAATATCTTGGTAAATATTTTTTTGATTACTTAATTGATGTAGTATTAAATCAATTGGTTTATTGTAGAATCTAAAATTATATTGAGACTGTCTATTTTTGCATATTGCATATTTAGTTAATTGAATAATGATTTATATTCCTTAGATTTTGATTAATATCCAATAGTGTTATCATTGGTATTTTCCCACCTAATAATAATTTATCTACAGGATATAATTTTTGGGATTAATAATTAGTTTAATTGCCCTATACTTTATATCATTATTACTATGTCATATTCTCAAGATGTTTTAGATTAATTAATTTTTGTGGAATTACATACTTCCGATGGATATATATAATCGGGCTATTCAGATAATAAAACTTACACTATTAGTGTATTTGCAATCAAAATTTAGATCAATATAGCATCTCATCGAAAAATATGAAAACTCGTTGGTATAAGATAATGTATCAATATGAGATAAATATCTACTCAAATTTTTATTATGACATCTTCTTGCTTATTGGGCAGACTTTCCAGTCTTTCATCAGTAAAGTAAGAATCCCGACATTACTTCTTCAAGATTAAAAATCCCATCAATATATATGCGCAAATATCTTATATATATTTTGAGCCGATATTTAGCAATTGTTATACAGTTTTAATACATTATCTTTTATTAATAACGTAGTCGGTGTTCTAATTGTTTTAGCGGATATCAATTTATAACCAAAGAAGTTGTTGCAATAGTTTATTTTCATGATAACTCATTTAATCTCTAATTTAAGTATCATTCTTCTTGCCAGTATCGCTATTATAATTTGTTTTTTATTGGTATTTTCACTAATTTTGTAGAAAATAACCAATCCTAATTGACAATTGATATGGTAAGAAACATAATTGCTACAGGATGTCTATGCCTCTCAGTGATTCCTTGCTTCGGATGGGGACAGAAAGGACATGACACTACAGCTTTCATTGCAGAGAATCATCTGACACCCATAACAAAAGCAGTTGTTGAAGAGTTGCTTGATGGAAGATCTATGGTATATTACGCCAATTGGTTAGACAACGCTTCACATACTCCTGAATATGCCTATTCAAAAACGTGGCACTATAAGAATATTGATGAAGGCCAAACATTCAAGGATGCCCCACTCAATGAAAAAGGTGACATAGTTAGAGCATTAGAAGAGCAGATAAGTGTCTTAAATAAAGATAATTCAACAAGAGAAGAAAAGCAGCTTGCGTTGAAAATGGTGGTGCATCTTCTTGGAGATATCCACCAGCCCATGCATCTTGGACATGCTTCAGACCTTGGAGGCAATCGTTGGATTGTGAAATATTTCGGTAGAGACAACAACATACATTCCGTGTGGGATACATCGCTCCCGGAATCCGCACACAAGTGGAGTTATTCTGAGTGGCAACAGCAGATCGACCGTTTGTCCCCTTTGGAGGAAATCGAGATTGTCAAAGACGGTTGTCCTGCAAAATGGGCAAAAGAAACTTTTGATATTTGTAGGACGATATATTCTACCACACCGGAAGATTCAAAATTGAGCTATGATTATGTAGCAGAATGGACGCCTGTCGTAGAGGAGCAATTTCTGAAGGGTGGTCTTAGACTTGCGGATGTATTAAATTCCCTGTTTGATCCCTACTACATACCGATGAATTCATTTATAAGTAAATAATAACGCCATCTCTACCACAATAAAATTGATCTTAGATTCAAAATCAAAATTTCCTCGTCTCAATCTTCCTTTGGCCAAATTGAAAATAAGTCGGGAGAACGGTGTGTTGAAAGTATTTGATACATTGAGGAAGAAGCATGTTATTCTGACTCCTGAGGAATATGTGAGACAAAATTTCATAAATTGGATGATCAACGATTTGCATTATCCAGCCTCGCTTATTGCCAATGAAATTGGCATAGATTTAAACGGCACGAAAAAAAGATGTGATTCTGTTGTGTTTAATTCTCAAGGTAGACCCTTCATAATTATAGAATACAAGGCTCCCGACATAACAGTGACTCAGTCTGTATTTGATCAGATTGTCAGATACAATATGGTGCTCCATGCTAAATATTTGATAGTTTCAAATGGCATGAATCATTATTGTTGTGTGATGGACTATGACGCTTCATCGTATCAATTCATTCCCTCTGTCCCTGATTACATAGCCTTGCGAAAAAACAGATTCTCTAATTGTGATGATGTCTAAAAGATAAATAATGGATTCGTTGAAATATAATTACTTGGATTCTCTTAACGACCAACAGCGTGCAGCCGTGGTCTATAAAGACGGTCCTGAGTTGGTCATTGCCGGAGCAGGATCCGGAAAGACTCGTGTGTTGACATATAAAGTCGTGGATCTTCTTCGAAATGGTTTTGAACCTTATCGTATCCTTGCACTGACCTTTACCAATAAGGCAGCAAGAGAGATGAAAGAGAGAATAACCGCTATTGTGGGAGAAAAAATAGCTTCCAGAATTTGGATGGGTACATTCCATTCTGTTTTCCTACGTATACTTAGGCGTCATACAGATGTATTGGGTTTTAATGCCGGATTCACAATTTATGATGCGGCTGATTCTAAATCTTTGATAAAAATGATAATAAAGGATTTAGGACTGGATGAAAAGGCTTATAAACCGGCAGCTTTGGCATCGGCCATCTCTAATGCTAAGAATGCAATGATTTCCCCCGATCAATATCTGCTTGATAAAGATAATTATGAATCCGACAGAAAAGCAAAACGTCCTTTGACTGGACAGATATACAAGACATATTGCGAACGATGTAGAGTGGCCAACGCCATGGATTTCGACGATATTCTGGTCTTCATGAATCTCCTTCTTCGTGATTTCCCCGACATATGTCGCCATTATCAAGATTTCTTCAGATATATTCTTGTCGATGAGTATCAAGATACAAATTTCGCTCAACATCTTATCATTTCTCAATTGTGCGGACAGCAAAACAACTTGTGTGTGGTTGGAGATGATGCTCAGAGCATTTATTCTTTTCGAGGAGCAGATATAGGCAACATTCTTAATCTTGAGAAGAGGTATCCGGGGTTGAAAATATTCAAGCTTGAACGCAACTATCGCTCCACTCAGAACATAATTGATGCGGCTGGAAGCTTGATTTCAAAAAACACCCGGCAGATGAAGAAGAATGTTTATAGTGAAAACGAAGTGGGCGAAAAAATCAATGTCGTTAAAACTTATAGCGATATGGAGGAAGCTTTTCTTGTGGCTAATCTTATAAACAAGTCAAAACTGACTGAGCATGACTCGTATGACAACTATGCAATACTATATCGAACGAATGCTCAATCAAGAGTGCTTGAGGAGTCGTTAAGAAAAAGAAGTATCCCCTATAGGATTTATGGCGGTCTTTCTTTCTATCAGAGAAAGGAAGTGAAAGACATGATTGCTTATTTCCGTCTTAGTGTGAACCCGGATGATGATGAGGCTCTTAAAAGGATCATCAACTATCCGGCACGTGGAATCGGAGACACGACGTTGAAGAAACTGCATGCTTTTGCATCACAAAATAATATGAGCACATGGAATGTCATTAATAATTCTCCTTTAAAAGAAGTCGGTCTTAATTCAGGCACGATTAGCAAAATAGAAAATTTCAAAAATCTGATTCAAGAGTTTATAAACGACAACGCTTCCGGCTCTAATGCTTATGAGTTAGGTCAGTTGATTTATAATCGTACGGGTATCTTAACGATGCTTGCACATGATTCCACTCCAGAAAGCATAAGCCGCCAGGAGAACTTGTCGGAGATTCTTTCAGGATTAAAAGATTTTGTAGAGCTCAGGGAGCAGACAGGAGAAGGAGAAAATGATATGAAATCATTTCTTTCAGAGGTAATGCTGGCCACAGACCAGGATCAAGCTGAAGATGACGACCAACCCAAGGTCACTTTGATGACAGTTCATGCATCAAAAGGACTGGAATTCAAACATGTTTGTATTGTCGGGGTCGAGGAAGATTTATTTCCTTCAGCAATGAGTCAGGACTCTCTTGCGCAAGTTGAGGAGGAACGTCGGTTGCTGTATGTTGCTATAACGCGTGCTTGTAATTCATGTACTCTCACATATGCCGCAAGTCGTTTTAGAAACGGACAAACAGTAATGACAAATCCGTCAAGATTTCTGAGTGACATCGATACGAGATTCATTAATTTGATGTTGTCAAGCAACATGGCCGGAGAGCCGTCTTCTTTTGCGAATCCCGCAAGCTCTTATTACTCGGATATGAATCAGAAAGGCGGGTTCAGAAGGAAAATCAGTGGATCTGCTTATGGCTCAAATTTCGTTAAGGTCAATTCCGGATGCCCTTCTGGGATGGGTATAAAGCCTCAACATACGACAGATGAGCTTTCTATCGGCACTATGATTAAACACGACCGATTCGGGAAAGGGAAAATCATCAATATCAATCAGCTTTCCGGAGAGGACATGATAACAGTAGATTTCGGAGTTGTTGGTATTAAAAAACTGTTGTTGAAATTCGCGAAATTCACATTAATTTAGAAAGTAAAAATAAATTTTACCAAGTTATTTTTTGAAGATCACTTTGTTCATTCAAATTGTTTTTAAAGACTAATATAATTAGATATTTATGCATTTTGAGAATTGAAGTTCTAAAATATTTTATCAAATGGATACAAATAATATCGCCATCCCGACCCCATATTATATCATCTACGAGGATAAGCTTAGGAATAACCTTGAATTAATCACTCGCGTCTCAAAGGAGGCAGATGTGAAGATAATCATGGCATTAAAGGCAAATGCACTTTGGAAGACTTTCCCAATTATTTCTGAATATGTAAACGCCTCTACTGCAAGTTCTTTGAATGAGATGCAACTTTCTTTGGATTTTCTTGGTAATGAGGTCCATGCATATTGCCCAGTATACACAAACGAATCATTTCCTCGTTTCTTGAAAGGAAGTAGCCACATAACGTTCAATTCCCTATCTCAATTCTCAAGATTCTATCCTAATGTAAAAGAACATAATGATGCCAGTAAAAGTAGAGTGTCTTGTGGAATACGTGTAAATCCACATTGTAGCGTAATAGAAGCGGATATTTACAATCCTTGTATCCCAGGAAGTAGATTTGGAGTAAATGCGGATCAAATTCCCGAGATTCTTCCTGAGGGAATAGAGGGATTTCATTTCCATGCTTTATGTGAATCCTCGAGCTATGATCTTGAAAAGGTGATAGAGGCACTGACGAAGCAATTCGGGAAATGGCTCCCTGAACTTAAATGGCTCAATATGGGGGGAGGACATCTTATGACTCGAAAAGATTATGACATCGATCATCTGATAGCCCTTCTTAACCGGCTTCATGCCGACTATCCAAATCTTCAGCTTATAATGGAGCCGGGAAGTGCCTTTACTTGGCAGACTGGCAATCTTGTCACGGAGGTGCTGGATATTGTTGAAGACAATGGTATAAAAACGGGCATTATTGACGCGTCTTTTGCATGCCATATGCCGGATTGTCTTGAAATGCCCTACCGTCCGGCAATTGCAGAGGCTGCAGACGATAATGATTCCTCTGCAATTCTTTATAGGCTTGGCGGAAATTCATGTCTAAGCGGAGACTTTGTGGGCGATTGGAGATTTAGAAATCCTCTTCAGGTTGGTCAGCGTTTAACGTTGCTCGATATGAACCATTATACCACGGTCAAGACCAATATGTTTAACGGCATACAGCATCCGTCAATCTGGCTCAAAAAATCAGACGGCCAAATGATTTTGTTGCGGGAATTTTCTTATGAAGACTATAAATCGAGGATGGATTGAGCTCAATCCATCCTCGATTTATAGTCTTCTCTCTATTAGCTTATGTTATTATCGGGAAGTCTTAAAACGAGATCCTTCCTTTTTTTGCTTGATTTACCATTTTCTGTCCTGGTACGAGATATATTTCCAGACGACGGTTGCGATCTCTGTTTTCCATAGAGTCATTGGGCCGTAATGGCATATCGTCGCTAAGTGCATAAGAAAATAGATATCTTGTGTCAGAGACGGAATTGTCAAACCAATCAAACACAGCATTAACCCTGTCTACAGTCACTTGCTCACGATAAGGTTCGCTTCCAGTGTTGTCTGTATGCATGACAATCATCACTCTGTACATGTCCGGATCTTTAAGATATCTCCTTATTGGGGATAAATATTCTTCAGCCCCATGCTTGAGTTCTGTCATGTTTGGTCCGAAAAGAAGATGTGCAGGTATTGTCACGAGAAGAACTTCTTTATTTCTGTAGGCTTCAACCGTGCATTCCCCTTTGGGATTGAATTTGCCATTAAGGAGACGAGTCTTGCCCTCCTTTGTCTGAAACTTCTGTATTAATGCTGACGTCTGCCCTACATCCACTGAATTGAGCATCTCTATAAAATCGAGATTATCGAGTTCTGCAATACGTGTGTTTGTATTTTGCTTTTCATCAGGTTTGGCATCTTTTGTAGTGGCTTGAACCGTTCCGGATAATGCCATGGCAATCATCATCACCGGCAAGGCGTTTTTAAATAAAGTCTTCAAGAGATTCTTCATAATCAAGTTCCGCTTTAACAATTTTTTCTACGTCCTTACTGTCTATATTGAGATCGTCATCGGCTTTTACTTCTTTCTTAACGTATTTCATCAGATTGTCAATGTCGAGCACTTCCTCTTCGGTCTCATCAAGATTTAACGAAAGGAAGCCATTGCTTTCGTAATAATCCCAAATGATATCGATTATACAAAGGATTTCTTCGTCATCATATTTTAGATTGACATCCTCCGACAATTCAGCCCTGATAAATTTCAAAGCTTCATCTTCGTCAAATTTGTAATCTTGATCATTCATTTGCATTTTAAGTTTTGTATGGTCTAATACTTGGTATTGATGTCAATGATGCCCTCGGGCAAGGTCATTTCAACAATCTTGTTTTCATCATCTATTTTTATAATCAGATCATCGGCCGCAGGGATGAATATCTCG